>DOCI01000252.1:5072-19114 GCA_003503535.1 Planctomycetaceae bacterium | reverse complement strand
TTCTTCTCAATCGCATTGGCCTTCGTGTGGTCTTACTTGAAAGTGGAAGCCATCCCCGTTTTGCCATTGGAGAGTCATCGACACCGATCGCCGATTTGATACTCGGTGATCTCGCTCAACGGTACGATCTGCCAAGTCTACTTCCGTTGTCTCACTATGGAACTTGGAAGCAAACCTACCCCGATCTGAATTGCGGTCTGAAGCGGGGCTTCTCGTACTTTAAACATCGACCAGAACAACCTTTCCACTCATTACCCGACCACAGTAATGAACTACTGGTTGCTGCAAGTCGAGACGACGAACATTCCGATACCCATTGGATGCGATCCGATGTCGACACGTTTCTTGTGAATCAGGTAAAAGCAGCTGGGATTCCTTACTACGATCAAATGAAATTGACTCACCAGCAACACTGGCCGACTTGGCAACTCAGGGCAACGAGCGAAACAGCTTCTCTCGCAATCCAAGCTGAGTTCCTGATTGATGCTACTGGAGAGGCTGCGTTTCTACCTCGGGCACTTGATTTGAGCAGATGTCTCCACCAGTTGCGAACAAGTTCACGAAGTCTATTTGCACACTTTACCGATGTCACTCCGTGGCAGGACATTCTGACTTCACAACATTCCGACACGAACATACATCCGTTCTGCTGCGATGCTGCAGCTCTGCATCATGTCCTGGAAGAAGGCTGGATGTGGCAACTGAGGTTTGACAATTGTGTAACAAGTGTAGGTATTACATTGGATGCAGACCGTCACCCGCTGAATTCAGCAATATCGGCTGACAAAGAATGGGAGGCGATATTGAATCGCTATCCCTCGCTGGGCAGGCAGTTTGCAACTGCTCAAATTATTGCTCCAGAACGAGGACTCACTCGGACGGGCAGGCTCCAACGACAATGGTCGCAGATAGTGGGAGACAACTGGGCGCTGTTGCCGCATACGGCAGGTTTCATCGATCCCTTTTTCAGCGCGGGTATAGCGCATACATTGTGCGGTGTCGAAAACTTAGTACATCTTCTTGAAAATTATTGGGGACGTGAGTCACTCTCAACGGAATTACGGGTTTACGAAATGATGATAAAATCGGAGTTCGAGCTAATCGACAAGTTGGTCCAGGGCAGCTATCTCAGTTTGCGTAACTTCGATTTGTTCGTGCCGTTTACCATGTTGTATTTTGCTGCAGCAACAACCTATGAGCATCGCCGTTTAAAAACGGGATACTCACCAGGTAGAGCATTCCTGTGTGCAGATGATGGGGATTATCGTAGAATCGTAAGCCAGATTCGACATAATCTGGAGATTGCACTGCGCCAAACAGACCTTCAAACCACGCATCGTTTTTTTAATGATGTGGCTCAAGCGATCGCCCCCTACAACATTGCGGGACTCTGTGATCTAAACGTTAGTAATATGTACCGTTACACTGCCGTCTAAACTTGCTCGGACAAAATCTTTAACAACGCTTGGCAAACTCCTTTTTGCATAGCGTATATGTCATTTCCAAACTTTATTTTCCACGTATTGCCTGAGTGAAAAAAGTTTCAGGGCAATATTCGTACATGCGCAGGCACACTGCATTTAAGTATGCTCCAGGTTGACTAAAGCTGGCGCAAGGTTGCTCGATTTCTCGTTCTACAGCACGCCGAACTTAGCGTAGGCCTCGGTTGCCAGCATGCCGTTTCGGATCGCATCGCGGACTTGGTTCTCGTCGCTGATCTTGCTCAAGGCGAGCTTGAGCACCTCTTCTTCAATGGCCTGGGGGACAATCACAACACCATCTTCGTCAGCCACAATGAGGTCGCCCGAATTCACGATCACTCCGCAGAGTTCGACGGGAATATCAACATCACAGACCCGTTGTCGGTTCTGGCTGTCGAGCGGACAGGCTCCGAGGGCATAGACGGGAAAGTCGTACTCCCGCATCTTGGAGACATCGCGGACGGCTCCATCGATTACTGCGCCCAGACATCCTCTGTTACTGGCTGCTGTCGTCAGGAGTTCTCCCCAGATTCCCGATCGCATCGAGCCATGTGCGGCTGCAATTACAACATCACCAGTCGTCAAGGAGTCAACAGCCTGAAGTTCTTTTGCATAAGGAGTCGGGTCTTTGTGAAACATATCGCCCCACAGAGTTGTTCGGCATCGGCCAATGAGTTTTCGCGACACCGTCAGTGATGAAAGGCCAGGCTTAGCGCATTGATTAAAGTACCCCATCATGTCCAGTGCATCACTGACGACTGCGGAGTACAACAGATTTCTGTTCTGGCTATTCATCTCTTCGGTTCCTTCGTGCAACGACTATCGTTAGGTTGGGCGAGCGAGCATGCATGGTTTGGCGGAAATGGCATCCAGGGATCGAAAGGCGATGATGGCAATTGACGACCCCATAATACGGAACATACTATTCCCCTTTTTCCGAAATTCCAGTGTACGCTGTGACAAATCTCATTCACCGCTGACTGAAGTCCCGTGCTGGAAGCAGAGAGAATTCAAATTAACTCAATATCAGAGAGATGATTCCGCACATGAGAATCGGCATTGCTTCAATCGCGTTAGAGGCCAATACCTTCAATCCCATTCCGACAGTTCTGGAAAGTTTTCAATCCGGAATGCTGCTGAGCGGGGATGAAATCTGGCAACTTAGAGATAGTCATCACGAGTTGGGGGGCTTCCTGTCGGGACTATCCGGGCAGGGGGTCGACATTGTTCCTCTTCTGGCTGCTGGAGCTGCGCCTGGAGGAATCCTGAGTGCGTCTACATTTTCTGAGCTTCGCTCCCGTCTCCATGCGCAGCTGGATCAGTCGCCGCCGCTCGATGCAATGTTGCTCGCACCACACGGCGCCATGGTGTCCGAAGATGCACTCGACGCTGACGGGCTTTGGCTGCAAGAGATTCGAGATCGAATGGGAGCGAGCATACCGATAATTGCCACGATCGATCCCCACGCGAATCTTTCTCCACGCATGGTCTCCGCCACAGATGCGATCATTTCTTACAAGACGAATCCACATATGGATCAGCGGCAACGGGGAATTGAAGCAGCGAAACTCATCACACGCGCTGTCAAAGGTGAAGTGAAACTTTCCCAGGCAGCATGCTTCCCTCCTATTGCGATTGAAATTGAACGTCAATTTTCTTCTGAGGGAGCCTACGCACAATTGCTTGCACACGCGCAGCATATGCAGGAAACCCCGGGCGTTTTGAGCAGTTCGATCGTTCTCGGCTTTCCCTATGCAGACGTTCCAGAACTTGGTTCCTCAACAATTGTTGTGACTGATGGCAATGTGCTGTCTGCTCAACCATTGGCGAATTCGATTGGCGAAGCACTCTGGCAAAGACGTCATAACTTGAAAAGCCGGCTGCTCTCCATGACAGACGCAGTGCAACAGGCTCATGAATTTCCTGGAACAACATGCCTGCTCGACATGGGTGATAACGTTGGCGGCGGCTCACCGGGAGACTGCACCATCCTGTTCGAGATCATTCAACAACAGCACGCCGGACCTGCATTGGGAGTTATCATCGACCCTGCTTCGGCTGAGCAGGCGAAATCTGCAGGGGTAGGAGCGATATTGAATCTACAAATAGGAGGAAAGCTCCCCGGAACCGCCGGTTCGCCAATTGAGGGTAGATTTAAAGTCACGGCTGTCAGTGATGGAAGATTCACTGAAGAGGAGCCGCGGCATGGCGGTCAGCAGAGCTTTAATCAGGGGACGTCAGTTGTTGTTCAGAATGATAAGCTGACAATCGTTTTGATTTCAAATCGTGTCCCACCATTTAGCTTGCGACAAATTACCCATTTAGGAGTTGATCCAACCAGTTATCAAATCATCGTTGCCAAAGGCGTTCACGCTCCCGTGGCAGCGTACGCTCCCATTTCGGATCACTTTATTAGAGTGAATACCCCTGGAATGACTGCAGCGGATATGTCCAAGTTTAATTACATTCATCGCCGTCACCCTCTATTCCCATTGGAGACCGCGACCGACTGGACTTTGTGAACTCGATAATTCGACAGCTAACGTAACCTTTGAGTCAACCCTGTACTCTCTTGAACTTGATGGATAGCGTCTGTCGTTTTACAAAACTCCTCTGAAATTATAGCCCGACGCGTCAGCGAGGGGCCAGTGTGGAACACCAAGTCACAGTTGGATCATTTTGTCTACTGGGGTCCAGAGGGAAGGTTTTCCAGGAGATATCTGAGGATCAGCATTCTGACGTGTGTTTGTGTTCCTTTGCCCTCACGAAGTCCGTGATCTCGATTGGGGTAAACCATATAATCGAAAGGCTTGCCAAGTTCGATCAATCGATCGACCAATCCTTCGATGATCTGAATATGTGTATTTGTCTCTCCCGATCCAGTCATGATCAATAGCTTCCCCTGAAGCCCTTCTGCAAAGTTAATTGGAGCTGATCGTTCATAGCCTTCAGGATTTACCTCACGAGTTCGCATATAGATTTCCTGGAACCATGCGTTGTAAAGATGCGGCTGCGGTTTAGGGACTACAGCAATACCGACATCATAAAGATCGGGCTCTCGAAACATGGCATTGAGTGTATTGGAACCGCCTCCGCTCCAGCCCCAGATGCCAACTCGGGAGAGATCGACGAATGGTCGTATTCGTCCCAGTTCCTTCAAACCTGCGGCTTGCTCTTCTGTGGATATTGGCCCCAGGCTGCCGAAGATCGAACGCCGCCAGGCTGCTCCCTTCGGTGAAGGAGTCCCTCGACTGTCAATTGAAACAACAAGATAACCCTGATCGGCAACGACTCGATTAAAATGACTTTGTCCTGCTCCCCACTCATCAAGCACAGTTTGTGAATAGGGTTCGCTGTATACGTATACGAATACGGGATATTTCTTTGTCGGATCAAAACCTCTCGGCTTGATCATCCAGGCATCCAGGGTAATACCGTCCTCGATATCGAGCTGAAGAAACTCAGTTGGTTGAGTAATTATCTTTTCTGCCTTTTCGCGGAGTTTATGGTTGTCTTCCAGAATGCGTACATGGCGATGATCAGGCAATTCCACGAGTTCGACCTGAGGCGGAGAATCGAATGTTGACCAGGTATGAAAAGCCCACTTGGTATTTGGAGAAAATTCGTATTTATGAGTTCCCGGCTGGTCATTTGGCGTGACGCGTTCGAGAGTTCCCGATCCATCCAGAGGAACACGATATAGGTATTTCTGTGTCGCATTCTCAGGAGAAGCGTAAAAGTAGAACCATTCTTCCGATTGATCTACGACGGCCCGTTCGATGATGTCATATTCGCCAGGCGTTAGTAGTGCGACTTCCTGACCATCACGAGAATACAAGTAGGCGTGACGCCAACCATCTTTTTCAGTGATTACGATAAAATTCTGACCATCACGAATCCAGATCAGTCCGGAGCTTGTCTGTTGACTTCCAATCGCCCAGGCCTCGTTAGATTCCTGGTAGAGACTCTTAACCTCTGAAGAATTGAGATCTACCAGCAGGAACTCTCGCTTATCGCGGAACCGACTGAATGTTTCGACGAGAACTTCTTCAGAATTCCCGGCCCAGTCAACCTGTCCCAGATAGAAACCTTCGGCTGGAACCACAATCGGTAGCCATTGAATATCGCTTCCAGCGAGATCGACAACTCCGACACGTAAATTTGCAATTGTCTCACCCACCCGAGCAAAGCGACAGTTGCGAACTTCTGGATATGACGGATCGGTTGGTTCAAGAGTTGGCCGCAGTTTGACGTCGGTTTCGTCCGACTCAATGAACAGGACTCTTTCTCCGTCAGGACTCCAGACAGGTTGTCGATACCAGATCTCTCGATTCTCTGGTCGTTTCGTTAATTGTGTCCGCTGACTGGTCCCCAGATTACGAACAAACAATTGTCGCTCGCGAAATTCCAGAATATTTTTCCCATCCGGGGATCGCAGGGGATCGCGATCCGACTTGCCTGCCTCGTTAGTGGCGACTTCAGTTCGTTCTCCAGATTGAACATCATATAGGTACTCTACTGGTTGGTTATCCTGAGGTCGCTTTTCTCGAGTGATGTATCCCGAGCTATCGGGAAGCCATTCGGCATTGAATTTCTTGCCATTATATTCACCACGTTCATAAATCGCACGAATTCGTGGTTCCGCTTCTTGTTTCCAATTCTTTGGAACATCGGCTTGAGTCTGCTCCCCGTTGAATCCAATGAAGAGAAATAGAATGATTCCTAATGCAGTTGCAGGAAAAGAATTCAGTCGAATCATTAGCAAGCCGTTCCTGATTAAGAGATGACGAGGTTGGTCCATGAATGTGGCGAACATAACTTCTGGTTACAACTCATTCCTATGATTTTGGACTAACAACAGATTGGTCGGTGTGGGTTTAAGTTCTAATCACCTGCTCGAATTCCACTGGAGAACTATATCCCAATCCCGAATGAGAACATTGCCAATTATAAAACGTTTCAATGTAATCAAACAAGCTCCGAAACGCCTGACCTCGTGTTCGATAATGATCTCGATGGACCAGTTCCTTCATCAATGTCGCAAAAAAACTTTCCGTCGTTATCCGACTGCCACCTGACTCCTGATTGGTTGGAAGCTTTCGTTGCTTTCAAGCAGTTCTCCTTCCGGATAAATTCGTTGAACATCTCCTGCCCTACGCCTATACTGATTGATGTACGGCCCTTGGAGAGTTGTCGCGAATGATTAAACAGTCAGTTGATGGAATCAGCCTGATCAATTGGTTTTGAGGGGGCTTTATTTCCAGTTCACCCTGTCGAAATATGCTTAACCGATAGCAACGAGCCGTGACTGCGAGAAGACAACGAATTCATAGACGAAATACAAGCAATCCATGAAACACATGATATACCGATTCCTGCCCCTGTTTCTGTTGCTACCGGCTGCATCGGTCCTGGCAGAATCTACACCACGACTGGATTTCAATCGTGATGTCCGTCCGATTTTGTCGAATAAGTGTTTTTCTTGTCATGGACCGGACTCACAAGATCGTGATGCAGGTTTCCGTCTCGACACCAGTGAGGGCGCGTTCAAAGATCTGGGTGGCTACGCCGGAATCGTTCCAGGTGATCCAGATACGAGCGAACTCGTGCTGCGGATCAATAATGACGATCCAGATATAAGGATGCCGCCACCGGAGCATAAGAACCCACTTGAGCCTGAAGAAATCGATCTGCTGACTCGTTGGATTCGTGAAGGTGCCGAATATTCCGGACACTGGGCATTCGAACCGGTCCAGCGACCGGTGCCACCATCGCTGTCGGCAAGAGTCGAAGGACCGATAGATCAGTTTATCGCCGCGAGATTAGCTGAAGAGGGACTTCAATTCTCGCCTGAAGCAACGCCGGAGACACTCGTAAGGCGTCTCTATTTGGACCTGACCAACTTGCCACCGACATTGGCTGAGGTTGAGGCGTTTCTTCAAAATCCTGATGCTCAGTATGAAGCGACCATTGATCGTCTGATGGATAGTCCACAGTTTGCCGAGCGATTGGCGATGGACTGGTTGGACGTTGCCCGATTCGCCGACACGAATGGCTACTCGATCGACGACCATCGCGATATGTGGGTCTGGCGAGATTGGGTGATCAAAGCTTTTCAGAACAACATGCCATACGACGAATTTCTTCGTCAACAGCTTGCGGGCGATTTGATGGAAAACGCTACCGAAGACCAACTCATCGCTACAGGATTCCTCCGTAACAGCATGAATACACATGAGGGCGGTACGATCGCTGAAGAGTATCGAGTCGCGTCTATCGTTGACAAAATCGATACGGTTTCCACGGCCTTCATGGGACTGACGATGCGGTGCGCCCAGTGTCACGATCACAAGTATGACCCGATATCACAAAAGGACTATTACCGATTCTTTGCGTTCTTCAACACATCGACCGAAACCGGCAGTGGAGGCAAGAACGGAAATACTAAACCGATGATTTCTGTTGATCCAATTCTTCCAGATGAGCCCCAGTATCGTGCTTCGTTAGAGGAAAGGATTGCAGCGCTGCAGCATGTCAAAGCGTATCCAGAGAATCTTTTGGGAGATGCACGTCTGAAGTGGGAAAAAGAGACCCTCGCAAAGTTTGGTAAACAGGCACTCGTCGAGATGACACAGCCATTTAGGGTTCCAGTTCAGGGCGAGGCCGAAGAGTTGTCTTGGATTTGGTCCAACCCGCAGGCGGCGGGAGAGTTCGCATGGTTTCGTAAAACATTTAACCTCGACGAGATTCCCTCGAAAGCCGACTTGATGGTGAGTTGCGATAATGAAGCCGAGATTTGGGTCAACGGAAAGCTTCTCGGGAAGAATCCGGATTGGCGGACGCCGACGGTTTTCAATCTTCAGCCACTCTTGGTCAAGGGCGAGAATCTGATCGCTGTGGCAGCCAAGGACTGGACAAAAGGGGGTGGGAAAGCTGCGCTGCTCTCACTCGCTGTGTTCAACGATAGTGAGTTCCTCGCGACCGACTCAACCTGGTTGGTCAGTTCGACTGCTCCCGAGGGGTGGAATTTACCTGGCAAAATCGAAGGTTTTCTACCCGCTTCGGTTGTCGCTGCCCACGGTTCGCCACCCTGGGGAAATGTCTTTGCGAAATTAGATTCGACTGATGAGCATCACATTCCACCTGCGTTGATTGTCGCCCTGCGGAAGCCGGATCTGGAACGGAGTCAAGAAGAGCAAGATCTCGTTGCTGCCGAATTTGCCAAAGTCAATGTGGATATGCAGAAATTACTCAATACAATCGAAGGTGAGATTGAATTATTGAGACAATCGCTTGCCAGTGGTAAGACATCAGTGATGGTGATGGATAGCGGGGCCGCTGATCGCAAAACGCCGATTCTCGAACGTGGACAATATGATCAGCACGGTGAAATCGTCGAAGCCGGAGTTCCCGAGTTCCTCGGGGCGTTACCCGAATCGATGCCTGCTGACCGGTTGGCATTGGCGAATTGGTTGACCGACCCCACCCATCCGTTGACCGCCCGGGTCACGGTTAACCGGTATTGGCAGTTGCTGTTCGGAACCGGGATTGTCAAGACGACCGAAGACTTCGGCTCTCAGGGTGAATGGCCATCGCATCCCGAGCTACTCGATTGGCTGGCAGCGGAATTTGTGGAATCGGGTTGGGATGTTCGTGCGTTGCTGAAGCAGATGCTCATGTCGCGAACCTATCGCCAATCCTCAAATGTCGATGGGCATCTTTTGGAAGTCGATCCATACAATCGGCTTTACGCCCGAGCCCCAAGGTATCGACTGTCTGCCGAAGCGGTTCGCGATAGTTCGCTCGCGATCGCAGGCCTGTTGAATCAAGAAATCGGTGGCCCAAGTGTTTATCCGGCCCAACCGGTCGGGCTTTGGAAAGAGGTCAGTCATTTTGGGTATGGCGGCTTTTTTTCTGCTCAGCATTACTTCACCGATACTAGTCGGTTGAAGTATCGCCGTAGCCTGTATACGTTCTGGAAACGTACTTCGCCACCACCCGTGATGACAACATTTGACGCCCCCAACCGTGAGACTTGTTCGGTGCGGCGATCACTGACCAACACCCCACTGCAAGCCCTTGTGCTGATGAACGCTCCGCAGTTCGTCGAAGCTTCCCGCGGACTCGCCGAACGTATGATTGATGCGAGTGACTTGCTGGATGAACAACTCCGATACGGCTTTCGGCTGGCAACCGCGAGAAGGCCGTCAAACACGGAGATGAAGATTTTGAAATCGGTGTTCCAGCAGCAGTCTTCCTACTTTGAAGCCTCGCCTGAAAAAACAATCGGTTATCTAGGGGGTGACTATGAAGCCAGTGGCGTCGAGGCCACTCATGTCGCCGCGATCCGCTGCGTTGCATCCCTGATTCTCAACCTTGACGAAACGATTACACGAGAATGAATATTCATAATCTCACTTCCCGTCGCAAATTTGTTAGCCAGGCTTTCGGTGGTGTGGGTGCCGCAGCGCTGGGGACATTGCTGCAAGGCGATGCTAATGCCGATGTGCAATCCCAGGTGAGTGGAAAGGCTAATAAATTTGGTCTGCCGCATTTCCAGCCGACCGCAAAGCGGGTCATCTATCTGTTTATGTCAGGCGGCCCTTCGCATATCGATCTGTTCGACTATAAACCATTACTTGAACAGAAACATGGCGAAGAGCTTCCACCAAGCGTGCGTGGCAATCAACGTTTGACCGGAATGACTGCAAAGCAAAAAGGATTCCCCGTTTGTGGTCCGATCGGCCAGTTTGCGCAGCATGGTGAGTGTGGTGCCTGGATCAGTGATTTACTTCCACATACCTCCAAAATCGTAGATGATATCGCCATCATTCGCTCGATGAATACTGAAGCGATCAACCACGACCCTGGGATCACATTCATCAATACAGGCTCGCAGATCCCGGGCCAGCCAAGTGCAGGAGCCTGGGCCAGTTACGGCTTGGGCAGCGAAAACCAAAACATGCCAGCGTATGTCGTGCTACTCTCGCAAGGCACCGGAAAGAATCCGGGGCAACCGATTTTCTCTCGATTGTGGGGCAGCGGTTTTCTGCCGTCAAATCATCAAGGCGTCATGCTCCGCAGCAGTGGGGATCCCGTATTATATCTGAAAGATCCCGATGGCATCACGCGCGAGAATCGTCGTGATCAGCTTGATCATCTGGCGGCACTGAATCGTCTGAAATTCCAAACCAGTGGCGATCCAGAAATTGAAACTCGAATTTCTCAATATGAGATGGCTTTCCGTATGCAGGCGGCAGCACCCGAAATCGCTGATCTATCGGATGAACCGGAAAGCACGTTTCAATTGTATGGCGAGGATGCTCGACAGCCGGGAACCTACGCGTTCAATTGCCTGATGGCCCGACGCATGGCAGAGCGGGATGTGCGATTCGTACAACTTTTCCACCGAGGGTGGGATCAACACGTCAGCCTGCAGACTCATCTTCGCGCCCAGTGTCTCGATACTGACCAGGCTTCGGCTGCGTTGATTACGGATTTAAAAAATCGTGGGATGCTGAACGACACTCTGGTAATTTGGGGTGGCGAGTTTGGACGCACAGCTTACGGCCAAGGCAAATTGGGAAGCGGACGCGATCATCACGGCCGATGCTTCAGCATGTGGATGGCTGGCGGTGGTGTCCGCGGTGGTGTTTCCTACGGCCAGACTGATGAGTTCGCCTACAACATCGCCGAAAATGGAGTTCACATCCGAGACCTCAACGCAACAATGTTGCATTGTCTTGGAATCGATCATGAACGTTTCACTTATCGATTCCAGGGGCTCGATCAGCGTCTCACCGGTGTGGAGCACGCACACGTTGTAAGCGATATTCTGCTGGATCGTTCCACCCCGCATGTTTAGATGGAACGATTCACTAAATCACTGTGCAATAATTGTGTACGATCATCGAGTCCTGCTCTCACGTCCGACCTGCATATTTTGCGGAGACATTCCAGACTCACGTCCCTGTATCTGAGCCTTGGTTGACAGTCAGCAGATCTTTCCATTTATCGGACATCATGTCCGTATCGGAAAGACCGCAGATGATTGAATAGTAAGTAACCCAATTTCAGGGGTTTAACTGAGCAACAGGCTCAAGCACTCAAACGGGAAACCGCAATTAGGTACCCTTGCGATAAGTCTGCGTTTGTGATGTTGTAGTTTGCATATAAGCATGCGTTGAGGCTTCGCTTTTTTGCTCAATAGGGATTTACCATTAAGCATATCTGCTGATTATTTGCGCATCATCTGAAGCCTGCTCATTCCATACACTATTTATGATCACACTCTGATCTCCTATTATAATACCATTTAAACAGGGATTGTCATTTTTACACAGCAATGGTTCGAGATTTGCACGTTGGGTAATTAGCTCGCCATATTCTGATTCATTCATCTCTAATTCGCAGAGATTCTTAATTTCAGGAGAAATCAATGAGCAAAGCACGTCTGAGAGGGTTTACACTAATCGAGCTATTAGTAGTTATCGCGATTATCGCCATCCTGGTTGCACTGTTGTTGCCCGCTGTACAACAGGCCAGAGAAGCTGCTCGTAGAACGAGCTGCAAAAATAATCTGAAACAAATTGGATTGGCATTGCACAACTATCACGATACACACAGTGTTTTCCCTTATAGCACTTCGGCTGATGGTGCCATCGAGAGCAATAACAATGCTAACACATCAAACTCGACCGGTTTTACATTGAATCATCGAGGTTGGACTGGCTTATTGCCTTTTCTCGAACAGGCTGCCTTGTTTGACCAATTCGATTCTCGCTACCCCGCTGGTTCGTATGTCAGAACAGGGGGGACTGCACCTGCTCCTCTGGTCCAACCGGAGTCGACAATTCAAACCAGTGGTAATGCACTTGTTGTCAGCACTTTGATACCAGCTTTACTTTGTCCTTCTGATAATGGACGTAATACCTACACGGGGAACGATAATACATACGGTATTTATACGAACGCAGCATCAGCAGGTTTTACGGGCGCTAAAACTAACTATGACTTCTCCGTTGCCAGGTACAGCAGCAGCACGACATCTTGGAGAGATTGGACGTCAACATCTCGGAGAATGTTTGGTGTCTATTCTTCCTGCCGGATGAGAGACATTATCGACGGTACAAGTAACTCGGTCGCTGTTGCCGAAACAACTCTGGATGTCAAAAACGGCGTAGGTCAAACCTGGGGTTATTCTAAATGGGTCGGCAATGGTGTCGATCTTGCTGACAGCAGGGGCATCAACGACTTTCGTGACTGCTGCAGTTGGACCACTCCTCCATTCCAAAATGTATCCAAAACCCAATTGGCCGATTGGGGGACGACTGGCAGTCTCCATAAGGGAGGCGTACAGGTTCTCATGGGTGACGGATCTGTAAAATTCCTGAGCGAAAATATAAATGCTTCCACTCGTACAAACCTGGCATACATTTCCGATGGCCAGGTCCTGGGCGAATTATAAAAAAATGGATTTACTCAACTCAGGGGGATCGGTTTGGCCTTTCCTCCTGTTTAGAATTTCTCCCTACTTTAATCGCGAGTTTTTAAATGCTTCCCTCTTATAATACGACTGCCTTTCATCTTTGCTTGCTGCTCTTGATTGCACTATCTGGATGTAATTCCTCGAATACCCCTGAAATTCCACTTGCCCCCGTCGCAGGCACAGTGATGGCAGATGGGGAGCCTGTGGTCAAGGCGATGGTTACTTTTTTTCCCAATGGAGATACCATTGGGAAACCCTCCTTCGGTTTGACCGATGAGACGGGCCATTATGAACTCAATTTCGTTGATGACCGCAAGGGATGTCTACCGGGTAAGCATCTCGTCACCATTTCCAAGTTTGCACAGCCGGATGGTTCACCATTCCCAAAAGACATGGCCCCCGAAATGCAGACTGCAAATGGAATCGAGCATATTCCTGCACGTTTCAGCAGCTCTCAACAGACAAAGCTCTATGCTGAGGTCAGCGCTGAAGGCGGCCAATTTCCTTTCGAAATCAGCCTGAAATAGTAAATGTCTGCGAACATCGATTCTTAGTGCTTTGTTCTTGCACTCTGTTCAATAATTGTTGGTAACAACGTCGTAACCCAATCCGAATGGTTCGTCTGGCTCGCATTCATTAGTCGGAACTGAACCGTCTCTATCAGAATCTTTGAGGTTTTCAGAACGTGAATCTGGCGAACCTGTCTCCGGGAATTCAGGAAGCGATTCTGTTATTGTGACGAAAGGAGGAGGGGAGTGCTCCTCTGACGGAACAGGAGTTTTAGAAGGTATTGGTGGGAGCAATTGAGTAACCGAAATTAATTGAAAATTGAATTCGCACATCTGAAATAGGTGAATTCAATTTTGAAATGCACTATAGACGAGTATTGTTTCTTGATCGGCTCACAATTTCTATGAGATAGCCATTTAAATTGAACGGGTATAGGTACCATCATTTGTGAATGCAGAATACTACTGACGCCAGCATTGGTTTACTCAAGTCATCAGTAAAACAGAGTTAGACCATTTTCAAAAGGTAACTGTAGTCGTTTGGACATCAAATGTCCTAAAAAC
>DOCI01000252.1:404-4899 GCA_003503535.1 Planctomycetaceae bacterium | reverse complement strand
CTGCAGATGATTTTTGACTATGCTCTGGATATTATCAGCCCCAATTGAGAATTCTCTTGATTTTCACAAGGATGTCCTCTAATATCTTAATCAGGATATCGCGAGATATCAGCCTCGCAGATGCATACTCCCTCCCTCCTTTGCCCACCCTGAGTTTTGTTGAGAGGCAATATCATTATCATGAAATCGCTAATACTCGCTGGATTTCTGGGAACCTGCCTGATTACTCCTTTGTCTGCTGAGGAGACGATAGTCCCGGAGGCGGAGATCTCCTACGAAAAGCAGATCCGTCCGATTCTGCAAGCGGCTTGCTTTCATTGTCATGGGGAAGAAGCAGAAGTAGACGGTGGTCTGGATCTGCGTCTTCGCCGTTTTATGGTGCAGGGCGGTGATTCAGGACCTGCAATTGTTCCCGGGAAACCGGACGAAAGTTATCTGCTCGATCGCATTGCGAGCGGTGAAATGCCTCCCTCAGGATCAGGACATCCCCTCTCTTCCGAACAACAGGATCTGATCAACCGCTGGATTGCTCAATCGGCTCCCACGCTCCGTTCCGAACCGGAAACTTTGGCTCCGGGGATGGTCATTCTGCCTGAAGATCAGGAATGGTGGTCCTATCAGCCAGTCACCCGTCCGGAACTTCCGGACGTACGCAAGCCTGAATTGGTCGAGCAGCCGATTGATCGATTCGTATTGCACAAACTGGAAGAGGCTGGGTTTGAATTCTCGCCACTTGCGGATCGTAAAACGCTTATCCGTCGCGCCTGTTTTGATTTGTGGGGCTTACCACCAACACCCGAAATGGTCGAGGAATTTGTGATGGATGATCAGCCATACGCCTGGGAGCGTTTGCTCGACCGCCTGCTGGCTGACGACCATTTTGGAGAACGTTGGGCTCGTCACTGGCTCGATGTCGCTGGCTATGCAGATTCAGAAGGAGTGACAACAACCGATCCCGAACGCAAATGGGCCTGGCAGTATCGCGACTATGTGATTAAATCGCTGAATAATAACAAGCCCTACCATTTGTTTGTTCAAGAACAGTTGGCGGGGGACGAAATGGTATCTCCGCCTTACAAAAATATGCCTCCCGACGCGATCGAAAAGTTGATCGCCACCGGGTTTTTGCGAATGGCCCCCGATGGCACGATGTCTAAACAGCTCGACGACGATCTGACAAAAAACGAAGTTGTGGCCGATACTGTGGAAATTGTCAGCAGCATTTTTCTCGGCTTAACTGTCGAATGTGCCCAGTGCCATGAACATCGTTACGATCCGATACCGCAAGCGGATTACTATCGTTTGCGAGCCGTCTTCGAGCCAGCATTGAACTGGAAGAAATGGAAAACACCCAATCAGCGGAGCATTTCTTTGTATACCGACGAAGATCGCGCTCAGGCGGCAGCGATTGAAGCAGAGGCGAAGAAACTTCTTGATGAGCGTTTGGTGAAACAGCAGGAGTTCATTGATCGCAACTACGAAAAAGAATTGGCCAAGTTGACCGAAGCCGAGCGTGAAATTGCCGTCGCTGCTCGTGAAATTGCCGAAAAGGATCGCACGGCTGAACAAAAAGTAGTTTACAAAAAATACCCCAGTCTCAGCATCACAGCCGGTTCCCTGTATTTGTACGACAAACCGGCAGCAGACGAATTGAAGAAAATGGCCGATGCTGCTGCCGAACTCCGCAAAACCAAGCCGGAAGAATTTTTCGTTCGTGCATTAACCGAAACCGCCAGTGATGTAACTCCCACTTTTGTTTTTAACCGTGGTGATCATCAACAACCCAAAGAAGAGGTCAAACCGGCTGGGCTTTCGATTTTGAATCACGTTGTGGAATCGCAAATTCCCGATAACGATCCCGCGATCCCTTCTACAGGCCGCAGGCTAGCATTCGCTAAGCAGTTAACCTCCGGTCAACATCCGTTGACTGCACGTGTATTTGTCAACCGCATTTGGCTGCATCTGCTCGGCCGTGGAATTGTCATTACGCCGTCCGATTTTGGTCGACTCGGAACTCCTCCCTCGCACCCTCAACTCCTTGATTGGTTAGCTGATGAATTCGTGCAGCAAAACTGGGATATCAAAAAATTCATCAAAATGGTCATGCTGAGCCACACTTATCAACAGGCTCTTTCAACAGATACTGCCTACTTGACCAGCGATCCCGATATCGCCTTGTTTGGCAGTGCACGACTGAAGCGGATTGAAGCGGAAGTTCTGCGCGATATGGTCCTGGAGATTAGTGGAAACTTGAACGAGAAAATGTACGGCCCGCCCGTGCCGGTCATGTCTGATCCGGTTGGACAGTGGGTGATTGGCATTGAAAACCTGAGTGCAGGACGGCCTGGAAAAGTGCTCGAAATGCATGGGGAAGATTTGCGACGTAGTGTCTATGTGCAGGTTCGTCGCACCCGTCCGCTTTCCATTTTCGAAGTCTTTGATAATCCTCGTATGGAACCGAATTGCGAACTTCGCAGTTTCTCGACCGTCGCACCTCAATCGCTCATGTTGATGAACGGCGACTTCATAATGCAACAGGCCAAAGATTTTGCCTCCTTATTGAATACCGAGTATAAAGACGATAACCCTCAGAAAATTAATAAGCTGTGGCAGCGCGTTTATGCTCGTCTTCCCGACCAGTCAGAATTGGCAGACGCACAACAGTTTCTGGTTGATCAGCATGAAACATTGGCTGAGCGAGCAGGGAAGGACGATGATCCTGCATTGCTCGCGCTGGCGAACTTATGCCAGATTCTCCTGAGCTCTAACGAGTTTCTCTACATTGATTAATCGACCTGACGCGACTCAGACTCCCTCCTTGCGCTCCTGCCTAAACTTCATCAGGAAGTTCTTATGAACAAAGAGATTTCAGCCGAAAAATATGCAGGTAGCCGACGTCACTTCCTGGCTAGTTCCGCCTTCAACCTGGGTGGACTGGCGGTTAGCTGCTTGGCCCAGCAAGCCAGTCACGGTGCAGAGGGGACCAAGCCTCCCCTCGAACCGCAAATTTTCGACACGCAGCCTAAACCGGCGCATCAACCTGCCCGCGCCAAATCGATGATCTCTTTATGGATGCAAGGGGGACCCAGCCATCACGATCTTTTTGATCCCAAACCGGAAATGAGCAAACACAATGGCGAAACCTATCCGGGGGAACTGAAGTACGACGACCGCGCCAATTCCACCTCGAAAATATTCGCATCCCCCTGGAAATTCGCGCCCCGTGGCCAATGTGGGATGGAACTTTCCGATCTGATCCCCCACACTGGAGAGATTGCCGATGATATCACGCTTATTCGGAGCACTCATACCGGGGTCAATAACCACGGGCAATCGATCACCGCGCTAAACACAGGTCGGATCATTTCCGGTCGACCTTCATTGGGAAGTTGGCTGACCTATGCGCTGGGAGCCGAAACACGAGACCTGCCCGCGTATCTGGCTTTGATCGATCCGGGGCAACTTCCAGTGATGGGAACGGAAAACTGGTCGAACGGTTGGCTCCCCGCCCTCTATCAGGGAACAGTGATCAGACCCCAAGAGCCTCGTATTCTGAATCTCGATGTCCCTGCCCATTTACAGGGTGCCCCACAAGCACGGGCCTTGGAATTTTTAAACCATCTGAATCAGAAACATCTTGTAGAAAGACCACATCAGAATGAATTGCATGCGCGCATTTCGACTTACGAACTGGCCGCACACATGCAGCATGCCGCAAAAGAGGCGCTCGACTTATCTAAAGAATCCAAAGCGACTCATCAGATGTACGGCCTCGATGACCCTGCGACCAAAGAATACGGCGAACGTTGCCTCATCGCACGACGGTTGGTCGAACGGGGCGTCCGTTTTGTCCAGGTTTTCACCAGCAACCAATTCTGGGATCATCATTCTGGACTGACCGTGAGTTTGCCGAAAGCGTGCAAAAAGGTCGACAAACCTTCGGCTGCCCTCGTCAAAGATTTGAAGCAGCGCGGCTTGCTCGACGAAACGATTGTGCATTGGGGCGGAGAAATGGGTCGCTTGCCCGTGATTGAAAACGACGGTGCCCCCACGAAAGTTGGACGTGATCATAACACGTATGGTTTCAGCATGTGGGTCGCCGGCGGAGGATTTCGAGCCGGGTACACTCACGGAGCAACTGATGATTTTGGTTACAAGGCGGTTGAAAATATCGTGAACCACCACGATTATCACGCTACCATCCTGCATCTATTCGGCCTCGAACATGAACGACTAACGTTTCTGCGAAACAGTCAGGAACAAACATTGACTGATGCTCAGGAATGCCGCGTCGTCAAGGAACTTCTTACATGAGTATCTGTGAAGACAATGGCCGGATAAGTCGCGTGAGTTGAAGGAGGTTGATCTGACATGAGTGAAGTTAGCCAGACCAGCCAGAGCATTTGAAAATGCTTCATATAGCCGTGCGCGATTTATGGATACTCTTGAAATGAGAGATTCGCTCAATATCCTGCATCAATTACTTTTATGATCA
>DOCI01000252.1:0-237 GCA_003503535.1 Planctomycetaceae bacterium | reverse complement strand
GACCACGCCCTTCGCGTTGCTCATGGCGTGCCACGCATGATCCAGTCATATGGTCAGGGCTTATCGCAGGAAGCTCTGCAATCTGTTCGAGCTCACTGGAGATGCATGGCCTGCTTATCTGGTAGCATTAGTCGAGTATATCGTAGCCCGGGTTCAACTGCAGTGGACACTCGGCTGGTCTATACATGCACCGAAATATGCATTAGGGATAACCACAGCATTTGAGTCTGGCGAGAC
>DOCI01000061.1:6889-11338 GCA_003503535.1 Planctomycetaceae bacterium | reverse complement strand
ATTGCTGCGATGATTGCTGCCCATCATGCTGTGCTCCAAGCTGCTGTGCACCACACTGCTGCAACTAGTTTGAACGCAGTCTCAAGACTGCTGATAACAACGCAACTTAATGTTGCTTGAATTCTGAAGGTGAAGAAAGTCCCCTCTTTCTTCACCTTCTTTTTTTATTGGCACTCTGCAATTCAATGGATCTGCTTCGCCATTGATCGACGATCACTTCTTCATCGAGTGGAAGAACAATCACAGCAGGGCTTTCTGCAGAGGAATAGTGGACTTCGCGAATCTTCTGATTCATTTTGCGAACACGATCCCGTACCTGAGATTCTGCAGGAATTGATTCCAGAGTATCGAGCAGCTTTTCTGCTTCCAGCTTCACGCCCAGTCGGGAAGGAATCAAATTATGATTTTCGCGACGCAGTTTCTCTTTAATCCACCAGTTATCATCACGTGGTTGATCAATCCCCGGAATCGGTTTTCCCAGTCCAGGCAGATTGGCAAATTCACCCCGGGCTTCGGCTTCGCGAATCAAACGATCTGCAAACGCTTCATAACTTTCAAGAGGGGCTTTCTTCTCCTGCATGTAAAGTCCTCCATGAAATCAACTTGAAGATCTCAGGTTATCGAACCAGATGAACGACCATTAAATCGTGCCCTTCAGCTCCCCAGTCGGTATCGGAGATCAGAACAATCCGGCTTCCTGATTCCAGGATTCCCTTCTTTTTTCCCCATTCGACTGCAAATTTCAAGATCGAATTCGGATCTTCACTGACGACATCACTTTCCACTGGAATGACACCCCAGTAGAGACACATTTTATTGGCGACCAGACGATTATCGGTGATCGCCAGCAAGGGGATCGCACTCCGCTGACGCGAAATCGCCAGAGCAGTCCGTCCGGTCTTGGTACACAACACCATCATATTTGCCTTCAATCGCTCGGCGACTGTGCAGGCTCCCAAGGTCACGGCTTCAGTCACAACCAATGCTCGATTTTTTGATTCCGTTTTCCAGTCGACATCCCCGCGATGCGGGACTTCGTCTTCGGTGCAGCGAACGATATTGTCCATCATGTTGACCGCTCGAATCGGATATTTTCCAATCGCTGTTTCGCCGGAAAGCATGACAGCATCGGTTCCATCAAAAACGGCATTGGCGACATCAGCGGCCTCCGCTCGGGTGGGAAACGGTTGTTCTTCCATGCTGTCGAGCATTTGTGTCGCTGTGATGACCGGAATACGACGTTCGTTGCAGTGACGGATAATCTGCTTTTGTAAAATCGGTAAGCGAGCAATATCCGATTCGACCCCCAGGTCCCCGCGAGCCACCATCACGCCATCACAAACTTTTGTAATCGCTTCGAGCTCCCGAACCGCTTCCACCTTTTCAATTTTAGCAATCAATTGAGGTTCATAATCGGGAGCCAACTCCTTGACAAGATTTCGTAGTTTGACGATATCATCAGCACTGCGAACAAAGCTCAGCCCAAAAAAGGTCAATCGTTTTGAAAGGCCCCATTTTAAATCCTCGATGTCTTTTTCGGTCAGGCAGGGGGTTCGCAGAGTCGCCCCCGGCAAATTGATCCCCTGACGCGAGCGAATTAAGCCAGGACGATCCACTTCACAGGTTATGGAGACATCCTCGACTCGATCAACGACTTTCATTCCGACGGTACCNNTTTTAACATCACCATAAAACATGGGACTCATAGCAGAACAAATCAAACCTATCAACATTTTGTCACCATCTTCATGTGCCTGTTCTGTATCAAATATTATTTCCGATTCGTTTGGTTTATTACTGGCCCATTCCATAGGAATGTCTGTTGTTATTTTAACTTTCATCGTCCCAATTACCATTATTGTACTGATTGAATTTCCTACCAGTAGGTTCTTTAGTTTTCCAATCTATTTCTTCTTTATTCTTTGGGTCATAGTCTTGAAATTTTCTTCTGAATACTGTACCACCACTATCAGGACTTTCATAAATGTAATCGCCTGGTTTTAAATCATCCACCAGATATTCATAGGAGCAAGTGAGTCGAGTTCCATCAAAAGGAACTGGCGATTTGACGAACAGATATTTTTGACCGACCTGGCAATCCACTCCCTCAGGAGGTAACTCCCCCAGGCGGATTTTTGGCCCTGACAAATCTCCCAGAATGCCGATCGGTTGACCAACCTCAACAGAGACCTTCCGGACCGTTGTCACAATGTTGTCCAGCCAGTCATAATCTCCATGTGCAAAGTTAAGCCGAAACACATCGACTCCCGCTTCAACCAGGGCCAGCAGCTTTTCTCTGGAGGAGATCGCCGGCCCGAGAGTCGCGATAATCTTGGTACGCGCCTGATGCTTGTGCGGGTCAATCATATCCATAACAGCACGACCTTTGGTCAATGGTTTTCCGAGGGGAATGTCTTTCAGACGGATCTATCGCAGTCAGTCATGGCTGTGAAAGTCTTCACTATGCTATCTCGATTCCATCCAATTCGCGAGAGTTCATGGGTAACAAGAGGAAAGCATCAAAATATTGACAGGCTTCTATTCCAGGAGAGTTTTGAAAGAAAAATTCTCAGTTCCAGGGACGATTGAAGGATCAAGAGTCGCTGACCTAACCCCCGATCTCTCGAATACCAGATGTCCTTCGTCCGGTTTCTTCATTCGGTTTTCAATCTTCAATCATTCCATAACCGCGAGAATTCCACCAATTTGTAATTGAGCCACCTGCATCTCTCTGACTAGACTGATAAGATAGGAATCTCGAAATTGCACACGAATTACCCCCTGAACGCAGTCGTCGGACATTTGAGAATAAAGCACAGCACAATATGACGTCAGAAAATCAAGAGAAACGCCCGAAAAAAGAAGAGGTCAACGAGCAAACCGAAATGCTGGGGGCATCTGAGTCGTCCCACGAAGAGGCGCAAGTCGATCTCTCGAATAAGACGCTGGGGGAATTTCGCCTGATTCGGCGGCTGGGCAAAGGGGGCATGGCCAATGTCTATCTGGCCGAACAGACCGCACTCAACAGGCACGTCGCCATTAAAGTGATGAAAAACGATCTCGTTTCAGATGCCACGTATCTCGATCGATTCAAAACCGAAGCGATGGCCGCTGCCAATCTGAATCATATTAATATCGTGCAGGTCTACACCATTGGAGAAGCTGACGGATACAATTACATCGCTCAGGAATATGTTCAGGGAGTGAACCTCCGCGAATTCATTGCTAAGAATGGCCCGCCGGAGCTATCCGTATCGTTGCATCTGATGAAACAAATTGCCTCCGCCCTGCAGAAAGCGGGGGAAGTTGGAATCGTTCATCGAGATATCAAACCTGAAAATATCATGATCAGCCGCAAGGGAATTGTGAAAATTGCTGATTTTGGATTGGCTCAACTGACCCTGAGCGGCGAACGGATGAACCTCACACAGGAAGGTGTCACGATGGGGACACCATTATACATGAGTCCTGAACAAGTGAAGGGAAACAAGGTCGATCATCGCAGCGATATCTATTCTCTGGGGGTGACCTGCTACCACATGCTTGCCGGTCGACCACCATTTCGTGGACAAACGGCAATTGCGATCGCCATGAAACATGTCAATTCGCAACCGGCTCCCTTATCGAAACGCCGTCCGGATCTCCCGGTCCCCGTCTGCGATATGATTCATAAAATGATGGCAAAAAAAGTAACCGATCGTTACCAGGATGCCGGAGAAATTCTGATCGATCTACGAAAGATTTCTCGCAGTCTGCAGGGAGATAAAGACGAAGTCAGTCTGTCAGCGTTCGATTCGAATACAGGAGCCCAAACCTCATCCCGTGCAATACAACCTTCCCCAAAGATGAAACCGATTTCTTGGTCACGGTATCTTGTTTTTGGGATTCTCTTTCTGGCAGCTGGGGGGACCCTCGGCTGGTTGTCCCGACCGAGGCTCAATACGAATCCTCAATTGAACGCGATTGAGCGCAACTCTCCCCGCGAGCAATTTGCCGATGCCATGCTGATTGGAAACAGTGAAGATGCCTGGAAATATCTCCGGGTCAAATTTCCAACCTCACAGGAACGCTGGCGTGCAGAAGAACGACTGGCGATTCAGTATATGAATCAGGGACGCCTCGAAGAGGCTCGTCGAATTTTTGAGACCTTCATCGAACAGGCCTCAGACGATAAATTTAATCTTGTGCCCGTTGGCTTTGCAGGCCGAGCCGTCATCGCCGCTCTCGAAAAAAATTATCAGGCTTCCGATCAAATTCTGGCTGACAATGCCCAGCGGTTATCCCAAAAACTGGATGGTCCTATGAAACCGCTCGTGCGGGAAACAATTCTGCAAAACGAAGAGCATCTTGAAAATCCCCGCATGACACTTTCCAAGATGTTCCCCGAAGAAACCACTGAAGGGTAACACTGAATTCGCCTCGTCCTCAAGGTCCTCCCTGGGAACAAGA
>DOCI01000061.1:632-6710 GCA_003503535.1 Planctomycetaceae bacterium | reverse complement strand
CAAGGTCCTCCCTGGGAACAAGAATGTCTGCGGATGTTACCAGCGTTCAACCGGCCCTGCAGGGACAGGAACCTGCAGTTCAGGAAGTATTCCCGTTCGGGATCCTTCAATCGGCCCCTGTTCTCGAACCGCGTCCATCGCTGCAAGAAATTCGCTACGGGTTTTTGATTTCTGAACCCCTTCCCGCAATTTGGCAGGGACGCGCATTGCCTTCAGGTACCAGTGCACCGTCCGACGGTAAGCGATCAATGCACTCTCGGGGCCATCTAATTCCTCGAGATAGCCGAACTGCTGCAAGACAAGATCAAGTCGTTGATTGAAATTCCCCGGCGGGTCATAACTGCCGAACTCCTCCCATTGCTGCAGTTGATGAAAGATCCACGGATTGGCCAATGCTCCACGACCAACGCTGATCGCCGAGCAGCCAGTCCGTTCAAACATGCGCGCGGCATCGGGGATGGAACGAATATCGCCATTGCCAATGACGGGAATCGATTCAACAGCTTCGACCACCCGGCGAATCCCACTCAAATCGACAGAGCCTTTAAATCCCTGCGCTCTGGTCCGACCGTGAATCGCAACCGCTTTGATACCGACCTGTTCAAATTCCCGAGCAAATTTTGGAGCCGTCAATTGAGTTTCATCCCAGCCAAGTCGCATTTTGACGGTGACTGGTAAAGAGACCGCTTCCACAATGGTCTGCACCAGAGAGACCGTTTGCTGCAGGGAACACATCATCCGAGCCCCGGCTCCATTGTTGGTCACATGATCGACCGGGCATCCCATATTGATATCAATCGCATCGATTCCCGGCAAACTTTCCAGATATTGCACCGCATCCCGCATATACTTCGGCTCACTGCCAAAAATCTGCACGGCAAATGGAGTATCCTCGGGACAGGTGCGGATCAGCGCCATCGATTTATGACTACCCGCCAGTAACGCCCGTGCATTGACCAGATCGCACGTTCCCATTCCCAGCCCGCCGCATTCCCGCACGACTCTCCGAAACGATAAATTCGTGTACTTTGCCAATGGCGAGAGACAAAATCGCGTCGGCAGTTTGAGACTGCCAAATGAGATTGGTGGCATTGCTGCCGGTTGAGGATAATGATAGCGGCCATCAGCAAAGACCGGTTCAGAAATGTCAGTCGAAAGGGACATGAGGACTCGTGCTGTAGGAAGTAAAATGAAAGATGATACAATAAGCGTTTCTATTAAATCGCAGAGTTTATCAGGAATCAGCAACTTGTCACATTCAATTTTTATTACCGGAGTCAGTTCCGGACTCGGGCACGGTCTGGCAGAACATTATCTTCAACAGGGAAACAAAGTTCTCGGCTGCAGTCGGAGGACACCTGAGGAACTGACACGGCACGAAAACTTTCAGTTCACTTCCTGTGATGTTTCAAATTTTGACACTCTCCCCGAAAATCTCGAACAGTTGTTCTCAGGAGTGGAAACGTGTGAACTTGCCATTCTGAATGCAGGCATCCTCAGTCCATTTGGTGATCTTCAAGAGACATCCATCGAGGATTGCCAGAATGTGATGGATGTGAACCTGTGGTCGAACAAGATCATTCTGGACTGGCTGCTGCCGCGATATCCAGAAATCCGACAAGTTGTCACGATCTCATCGGGGGCGGCAGTCAATGGAAATCGAGGCTGGAACGCCTATTCGATTTCCAAAGCGGCTCTCAATATGCTGACCAAACTTTACGCTCAGGAAGCTCCCCAAACACATTTTCTGGCCATCGCACCAGGGCTGATTGCAACGCACATGCAAGATGTTCTTTGTGGCCTGGATGAAGACGAACGCTTCCCGACACTCGATTCTCTCAGAAGCCGGCGGGGAACCGACCAAATGCCAACAGCCGAGCAACTCGCACCGAAAATTGCTGCTGTCATTGAGAAAGCACCGGCTCATACAGATTCTGGAGAGTTCATCGACATCCGTAAAATCGACTGGTGATCTTTCACAAACGCAACTCCAGCATTCATCCGCAGTTCTGAATTCACATCTGCGTTCATGTCTGATATGTTGAATCTCAGCATTACTGAAGAATTCAATCATCTCTCAATGTGAGTTCCAATTGTGGCCCGAAACTTATTTGCGAAAAACGAGGAATCCGAAGAAGCCCTCGTCAAATTCTGCGAGATCCCGGCTGGCAAATCGGGCGATTGTTTCGTTTTATTGAGTGACAAACAACGAGCCGAAACTCGGGATGGGAAGCCGTATTATCGGTGTCAGTTTCGTGACCTGAAACGGACAGCCACCTCAATGATCTGGAACGATTCCAGCTGGTTCGAAGCTTGCGATGAAACCTGGGAGCCGGGACAGTTCTTTCGATTGCGATGCCGATACAGCGAAAATCAATACGGCCCGCAGATCGATATTGAACGCATCCGCGAAGTGAATGATGCCGACCGGGCTGCTGGTTTTAATCCCGCAGATTATCTCCCCGCTTCCCGTTTCGACACTGCTGCCATGTATGGCGAACTGTGTGAGATTGTCGCGAAGGAAATCACAGAAGAACCGTTGCAGGAACTCGTACTGAAAATCCTGCAGGATCACGAAGAAGCAATTTGCGAATACCCGGCTGCCTCCCGCAACCATCATGCCTATCGCAGCGGCTTCCTCGAACATGTGCTCTCGGTGACGAAAACAGCCGTCTATCTCGCGCATAAATACCGCGAGTATTATCAGGAAATGTCGCCGCCACTTTCGATCAGTCTCGTTGTCGCCGGAGCGGTTCTGCATGATATCGGCAAGCTCGAAGAACTCTCTGCCCAGCCGCACGGAGCCGACTACACCGCCGCAGGGCGATTGATTGGACATATCCTGCTCGGCCGCGATCTCGTTCGCGATTATGGAAAACAGATGGAGAACCTCAATCCGGAAACACTCCTCCGGCTCGAACACATCATCGTCGCCCACCAGAACCTGCCCGAATGGGGTTCGCCAATCGCCCCGCATACGCCGGAAGCGTTACTCGTGCATTATGCCGACGACATCGACGCCAAATTCCAAATGATGGCCTTCGCCCTCGGCGAAAAAACAGCGGATGATGCCGAGTTTACTTCTCGACAAAATCCGCTAAGGCGTTCAATCTTTCGAGGGTTTGGCGAAGTCAAAGATTAAGAACGTTCGACAATAATTCTGGGAATACTTTAGACAGTTTGCCCCGCATGTTTACCTTCGGCGAATTCTTCAATGGCTTTCTTACAAAAGGCGGGTAGGTCATCGGGATTCCGACTGGTGACCAATCCCTGATCACAAACGCATTCTTTATCGACCCACTCTGCGCCAGCATTTTTCAGGTCTGTTCTGAGACTTGGCCAAGAAGTCATACGGCGTCCTTGAACAACATCCGCTTCGATCAACGTCCAGGGACCATGGCATATTGCAGCGACCGGTTTCCCCTGTTTGAAAAAGTCTCGTACAAAATCAACTGCAGTTTCATTCATACGCAGCGCATCCGGATTGAAGACTCCGCCGGGAAGAACTAATCCCTCATAATTTTCTGCACTGACTTCATCGACAGTTTTGTCAACAGAAAACTGATCCCCTTTTTCGTCATGATGCACGCCTTGAATTTTGCCAGATTTCAGCGAGATCAGATGGACTTCCGCTCCCGATTCCTTGATCGCTTCCCAAGGCTTGGTCAACTCGACCTGTTCGAAACCATCGGTTGCGAGAAATGCGATTGTTTTTCCTTTGAGTGTCTCTTTGGCCATTGGTTTAACTCCTGATATTTAATTCTAATTTTGTAATACGAGTGTTATTTCACGAAAGAACAATGCACTCATACTCAGATATTTCTTTGCACAATCGCGACACGCCATTGCACATTTCTAGCAAGCATCAATGCATCGAATGATGCTGGTTCATTGCTCTCTCCTTCATCTTTGAAACAATCTTCATTGTTTAATGATGAGTGCAATTCATATTCCGACTCGGCAGATAGTGACAATTATTCCCAAAAGTCCGTGCGTTTAATCCGATTTCGGAAATTATTGAGTGCGAAACAACCAGAATGGTCTGTGGTGAAGCAATCAAGATTTGACAGAGTCAAAATGTCAGCCAGCTAAAACGTGTTTGATAAAACTCCGATACGAAAAATGCCACGCCATTTAAGTTTCTCAATCCAAACTTTTCAGAAGCATATCATCCTGATAAGACATGAGATTGAAAACAATTACGCATTGCATGCTCGCACAAGCGTGAGCAATACCCTTGGCTAATCTGCGAGGGTGACTTTTGAAATGATCGTCCAACCATCATTCACGGGAAGATCGTTTGCGAAACGAATGGCAGGCCGATCCTGCCAGGGATCCCGTATTCCAATAGCAAGTTCGTATGAGCCGGGGGGAGATGAAAACGTGAAATCCGATTTCTCTGAAAAAGAACCAGGCTGCCAGTTGCGTAGGTCCCAGTCTGTCTCTTGAATTTCGACCACTTTGCCTTGATTATCCAGCAAAGCCCATTCAATTGACCAGGGATAGTAAAACGGTGCCACTCCCTGGTTTTTGACTTCAAGTGTAAACGGTGCCGCTTGATTTGTCTTGAGTTGAGCCGGATGGATGAGCCTGGTGATCTGGAACTCATAGCCCATTTTTTGAATCAGCTCTACACAATTCTTAAAGTATTGTTCATTTTTGGATTTTTCCAGAGCCGGGCAATATGGGCCAATCCAGGAGAAGTGAGATCGACTCAACATCGTCAACGTAGTGTCGAAATTATTGCCGATCCATTGACGGGCTTTGTTGGGGACCATCTCGCCACCCACGACAGCCACTTTCCAGTTTTCTGTTCGATTCGATTTGCGGACTCCAGCCAGAAAACTCCAGTCTTCTCCGTTGTCGGTGTCCTGAGGAAACATATCATCATGAAATCCGATCCACTCCTGTTGACCAGCGAAGTTGCTGGCGTATCGGACCATCAACGATTTATCAGGAAACGCGTTTCGATAGGCGTCAATAATCCGACGTTCCGTTTTGGGCGAAGCATAGAGTTTTTCACGAGGCCAGGTATGCCACTCGCCCCAGAAGCCGAGCAGTCCCAGTTGGATGAAAGCGATACGGGGATTTTTGTTGTAACGCTTGCCGAGTGCGCCGATCAGTTTTTCCATCGCGACAATCATTCGAGGGTCATCATAATCCGGTGATTGCCCGCCGCCATGTTCTGTGTAAGCCGTTTCTTTCACGCCCGTTTCACGTAACCAGTCTGGAAGTCCGGAAGGAAGAGAAGGGTAATCGATATAAACCCGAAAAATGATATGCTTCCCTTGAGCCGCCTTCACTTCCCACGCCTTTTCCCATTCCTCAAATCGAAAATCCCCCTCAACCGGCTCAAGCTCACGCCAGGAGATGTATTGAAACACCATCGTATAAGGCTGGTGAATCTCTCCCGCATCTGTATATGGACACCAGCCTTTCAGCGGATTATCGAGCGGACCAGCTATTGCGGGAGGCTGGATTACCAAGTCTGCGGCTACAGTCTGTTCAATTGGCAACAGGCAGAGAGAAGCAATCATAAAGAAATACGTAATCAAATGAATTCGGTACACTTGCAAGCCTTACTGCGGGGAGATTGGTATTGAATCCTGACCTGTTCTCTTTGTGCAAATCAGACTTCAAATTGTATGCCAATCCTGTCGTTTCGGCAGCAAGGAAAGCTGAACTGCTTAATATGTGATCATGGTTCCACTGCTGCAGCCAGCCGTAGTGGCTTTATGGTGACTCTTTGTTTCGTTTATCCCACGACTCTTTTGAATGGAGTTAATAAATCAGGCTTACAACATCGGTAAACATGTGTTAATCCGACCGAACTCCACAAGAAATACTTTCCCTGAGGCCAGAGATATGGTAATATAATATAATGTTATTGTTATGGGTGATCGCTGGCCCTCAGCGTGATTACTGTTTTAATATGGATCTATTGGAGGTTTCGTTGCAAAGTTTTACTAAATATCACGGCAAGCGTGATGGATTTACCCTTATTGAACTACTTGTTGTCATCGCGATCATCGCAATTCTGGTCGCATTGCTGCTACCAGCCGTTCAGCAGGCCCGTGA
>DOCI01000061.1:0-534 GCA_003503535.1 Planctomycetaceae bacterium | reverse complement strand
CAGCAGGCCCGTGAAGCGGCTCGCCGCTCCAGTTGTAAGAACAATCTTAAGCAACTTGGATTGGCGATGCACAATTACCATGACACGCACCGCGTATTTCCTCCGGGATACGTCGATGAACGTGGCAGTGGCGGGACAATTGCTGATAACGAGCCTCACTGGTCCTGGACGGCCATGATTCTCCCATTTGTTGAACAGGGACCGCTGTTCGACCAGATCAATGTCGGGTCCAGCCCGAGAGTTGTAATGGCGAATGCTTCAAATCTGCAGGCTATGGGAAACCCAATTGCCTCATTCCGGTGCCCATCCGATGCGGGAGCCCCCCTTGTTCAGTCCAATCTTGGCCAACGCGTGATCGATTCCAATGGAACTGACGTTGGAACAGCCGTTATGAATTACGTCGGTGTAAACAATTCCCGTAATATCCGCAGAACCTCTGGTTCTAATCCTGCCAGCAATGCTGTTGGCTTGTTCTTTCGAGACAGCAGAACCAGCTTCCGCGACATCACTGATGGGACCAGCAATACCCTTCTG
>DOCI01000043.1:4091-8478 GCA_003503535.1 Planctomycetaceae bacterium | reverse complement strand
AGATGGGGAGTCGTCAGGAGTGACGGAAGAAGCACAAGACGCCAATGGTTCGGAAGATGTTGCAGTTGCAGAAAAATCAGGCTCTCTGGACCTGAAAGTAGACATAAAGGACATCGGTCCCTGCAAAAAGCACATTTCTGTCACAATTACCGAAGCAGATATTCAGCAGCTTCGCGATGAAACGGTCGAAGACCTGAGTCGCGACACCGCTGTTCCCGGTTTCCGGGCGGGCAAGGTGCCAAAGGATCTGCTTGCCAAGCGATTCAAAAAGGAGATCTCTGATCAACTGAAGCAAAAACTGCTTCTGCAGAGCTTGGAGCAGGTCTCTGAAGATCACGATCTGGATCCGATAAACGAGCCGGAACTGGATGTCGAAAATCTGGAAGTTCCTGATTCTGGCGATTTCGATTATGAATTCGAAGTCGAAGTTCGTCCGGTCTTCGAGGTTCCCGACTACGAAAACATGACAATTCGTCGTCCTGTGCGAGAAATCAGCGAAGACGATGTGGCTCAGGCACGAGCACGGTACCTGTCCTCATTTACTCAGGTTGCACCTTATGATGGTGCTGCTGAGTCCGGCGATTATGTTGTGTGCGATTGCGAATTCACTCACAATGGCGAAGTTATTCGTGAGTTCGAGGAAATCACACTGAAGTTGCGACCAACGCTTCGCTTCTGGGATGCCGAAGTCGAAGGCTTCGACGAAAAAATGGCCGGTGCGAAAGCCGACGATGTCAAAGAATTCGATCTGACGATCTCTCGCGAAGCGAACGATGTCGAAATGCGTGACGAAACCGTTCATGCAAAATTGACTGTTTTAGATGTCAAACGACTCGAAGTTCCTGAACTCGACGACGAGATGCTTGATCGCGTTGGAGCGGAGAGTGCTGAAGGCTTTGATGCATTGCTCAGGCAGTCACTCGAACGTCAGGTGACTTACGAACAACGTCAGAAAACTCGCGAGCAGGTTCTGGAGAAGATTACGGAATCTGCTTCCTGGGATTTGCCGGAAGGTTTAGTTCGCAAGCACGTCGATAACGCTTTACGTCGTGAAGTACTGGAGATGCAGCAAAGTGGTTTCAGTCGCGAGCAAATTCGTGCCCGTGAAAGCCAGTTGCGTCAGCAGAGTCACTCAACAACTCAGCAGGCTTTGAAAGAGCACTTTGTTCTCGATCGAATCGCAACCGACAACGACATCGAGTGCACCAGCGAAGATATCAATATTGAAGTTTCCTACATGGCGATGCAGCAGGGCGAAAGTCCGCGTAAACTTCGTGCCCGCTTGGTGAAAAGCGGAATGATCGAAAATCTGGAAGCTCAGATTCGCGAACGCAAAGCCGTCGAATACATTTTGTCCAAAGTGAAATTTGACGATGTGCCGATGGATGATCTGCTCAATGACAATGTGGAAACTGTCAATAAGTCGATCACGTCGAACATCAACGATACGACCAGCGAGGTCGAATCGGAAGAGGACGGCGACGAATAGTTTCCAATAGAAACTGCGACCCCAAGCCGAGCCTCGTCTCGGCTTTTTTTATGCCTGTGTCAAATCAATGAAACCGCCAGGACGCCAAGGATGGAAGGGGAGGCTTTAACGATGATGCAGGTTCAGCGAACTTCTGTTACTCTTTATTGGATTTGCAGGTTGGGTTAGCGGAACGCGTAACCCAACCTGCAAACTTAAGATGATTTGAAGGCAGAGCAGACAAATAATATCGTCTATAAATTCTACGCCAAACTGCAAACCTCTTGTGGACTTTGTCCACCCAGATAGCAGAGCTATCTGGGCTACCCTGGACCCGGTTCAATTACTCGACGGAATACTTTTTAAGAATAACGATAACGACCGATGATCAAGATCAATTTGCCGGATGGAACTTCTCAGGAGCATGAGGATCATGTGACCTCGCTCGATATTGCACGGGGCATTTCCGAGCGGCTCGCCAACGATGTGATTGCAGCCGAAGTGAATGGTTCGATTGTCGATGCCGCTCGTCCGCTGACGGAGTTTGTCGAGGATACGAACGCAATAGATTTTCGATTGCTAACCGTCCGCGATGCAGAATCTCTCGGCGTGCTACGGCACTCCTGCGCTCACATCATGGCTCGAGCAGTCATGCGGCTATTCCCCGGAACCGGACTCGCTTTCGGTCCAACAACTGGTCATGGATTTTATTACGACTTCGATGTCGATCAGAAAATCAGTGAGGATGATTTCCCACGCATCGAAGCTGAGATGAGTCAGATCATCAAAGAAGGCGAACCGTTTGAGCGCTTCAACCTGCCGCGGGGAGAAGCGGTTGAACTGTGCGAAGAGATGAATCAGGAACTCAAGGTCGAGCATTTGCAAACGGGCCTGGCTGATCACGAAACACTCAGCTTTTATCGCCAGGGTGAATTCGTCGATTTATGTCGCGGCCCCCATATTCCACGAGCGGGAAAGATCAAAGCATTCAAGCTGCTCTCAATAGCAGGTTCTTACTGGAAGGGTGATAAGGACAGCAAACCACTCCAGCGGCTTTACGGGACAGCCTGGTTCAGCAAGCAGGATCTGGCCAGTTATCTGGAGCAGATTGAAGAAGCGAAACGCCGCGATCATCGTGTGCTCGGGAAAAAACTAGGTCTGTTTCAAATAGATCCGAATGTTGGACAGGGACTGTGTCTCTGGCTACCGAAAGGGGCGACTGTTCGCGTGATTCTGGAAGATTTCATCAAGAAGGAACTGCTGGATCGCGGCTACGATCCCGTTTATTCGCCGCACATTGGACGCGTCGAGCTTTACGAAACCAGTGGACATTTTCCGTACTATCGCGACTCCCAGTTTGCTCCGATTTTCGGACATGATGCTGGTCGGATTATCGATTACTGCATCCGTAAGCTCGAAGAAGGTGAGTTAACCTCAGAGAAGGAAACGGCTCTCCTGCAGGCAGCCGAGATTATGGGGTACGAGCAGGGAGATTATCAGAAGGCGACCTCAGTCGAAGAAAAAATCGCTGCATTACGCAAGTGGGAAAAACAGCAGGAGCGATATCTGCTCAAACCGATGAACTGTCCGCATCATGCGATGATGTATAAATCGGAGCCACGAAGCTATCGCGATTTGCCAGTTCGCCTGGCGGAGTTTGGAACGGTCTATCGCCACGAACAGACGGGCGAATTGAACGGGATGCTGCGAGTCCGTGGTTTGACTCAGGACGATGCCCACCTGTTCTGCACTCCCGAGCAGGTTGAAGAAGAATTCCGGCAGACGCTGCAGCTCGTGCAATACGTGCTGAAGAGCGTCGGCTTGGATGACTATCGGATTCAGCTTTCGGGGCGCGATCCCAATAGTGACAAATACGTCGGTTCGGTAGAAACATGGAACCAGGCCGAAGCGAGTCTGCAGAAAGTTCTCGAAGATTCTGGACTGCGATTTGAAATCTGTGAAGGAGAAGCAGCTTTTTATGGCCCGAAGGCCGACTTCATGGTTCGGGATGCGATCGGACGCGAATGGCAACTCGGAACCGTGCAACTCGACTACACTTTGCCGGAACGCTTTGAGCTCGAATACACGGGAGCAGACAACAAACAGCATCGTCCCGTGATGATTCACCGCGCTCCGTTCGGCTCACTCGAACGTTTTGTTGGTATGCTCATTGAACACTTTGCAGGTGCATTCCCACTCTGGCTGGCGCCCGAACAGATTCGCGTATTGCCCGTGACCGATAAAGTCGCCGACTACGCACAGGATGTACTTCGTCAATTGAAAGCGAAAGGCTTCCGGGCGTCCGCTGATATGCGATCCGCCAAAGTGAATGCAAAAATTCGTGATGCTCAACTGGAGTTGATTCCTTACATGCTGGTCGTCGGTCCCAAGGAAGCCGAACAGGGGGCAGTCTCGGTCCGGGATCGTATCGAATCCAAAGACCTCGGCATGATTCCTCTGGCTGAAGCGATTGAAAAATTCGAGACGGAAGTCCGCGAAAAAGCTATTCGTCAGCAATTCAAATCGACTTTCCAGGCATTGGAAGAAACTTCCGAGGAAAGTGAAAACGAATATTGATTTTGAACCGCAGATGAGTGCGGATGGACGCAGATAGAAAACAGTAGACATCAATAAAGAGAACAATATTTCTTTCAGATTTGATTCGTATGAGTCCCGAATTCACAATAGGGTCCCGATAAACATTTCAGGTTTCAAATGAAATCTGCGTTTATCTGCGGTTCAAAAAAATCCATGTCAATAAGAGGAATGGGTTTGAATCACGGATGGACAAGGATGAGAAGCAGTTGACACTGGTAACAAGGAGGATATTTTCTTCCTGATGTTATCCAATACGCTTTCTAATTTGAAATAGCGCGATTCTACGACTTAAAATAACATCTGAAAGATCAGTATTTTCAT
>DOCI01000043.1:896-3930 GCA_003503535.1 Planctomycetaceae bacterium | reverse complement strand
TCATGAGAGTTTAGAGTTCCCTTGGAATTTGATCCTGGAAATAATTTTCCAATTTCACCACATTGATTACCTTGGTGACCTGGGGTGCTTCCAGTGGCTTTCAAACTGGGGTGTAAACGCGCTCTTTCTTATTAGAATCCGTATAAAAAAGTCGGTTTTCATGTTCGACTCTTTGAACAAGCATTGGGCTCAAATAACATCCGTGTCTATCCGTGGTTCTAGTCATAATTTCTTCTAATCGCGTCGCAACTTCCGGGTAGTGACAACAGATCTCAAGGGAAATGAATCAATTCTCATTGATTTAAGCGATTTGTTTGGGATAATAGTTCAATAAGCCCGTGGTGATTCGAACTGCCATTCTCCTCGGCTCTCATATTCCTCCCCTGCATTGCCAGCGAATATATTTTCATTCCCTATCTCAGGAGTCGTGATTAGATGTTCTTACATCGAACCTCCCGATTAACCCCCTTTGCGATGATGATCTGTTGTCTGTGGATTTCATTACTTGATACCACTCTACCTGCTGCAGAGACGGAGAAAGTCGATTTTTCTGCGGATGTCCGTCCGATTCTGGCTCGTCGATGCTATGCCTGTCACGGGACGACGATTCAGGAAGCAGGATTGGCTTTGCATAATTATGAGTCTGCGACTGATGAGACGGAATCGGGCGTTGTGGCGATCGTGCCGGGGAAAGTGGAAGAGAGCGAATTGGTCTTTCGGATCGAAGAAACCGATCCCGATCTCCGAATGCCACCAGCTGAACATGAGCCTTTGACGGCTCAGGAGATACAAACGATAAAAACCTGGATCGCTCAGGGTGGTGAGTACAATCAGCACTGGGCTTTTCAGCCGATTCCCGAGATCGAGCCCCCCGCCATTGCAAATGTTTCCAATCCGATCGATCGGTTTATTGATGCGAGATTGATCAAAGCCGGCATCGAAGCGGCTCCTCAGGCTGATCGGGACACGTTAATCCGTCGGTTGTATTACGATTTAATCGGCCTGCCACCATCGCCTGAAGAAGTGGCTGCGTTTGTTGATAATCCTGATCCGGACGCTTATGAAAAACTGGTCAATGAACTCCTGGCTTCACCGCATTATGGAGAACGCTGGGCACGTCATTGGCTGGATGTGGTGCGTTATGCAGAGACCAACAGTTTTGAACGGGATGGCACGAAGCCGAATGCGTGGAAGTATCGCGATTATGTCATTCGCTCGTTCAATGAGGACAAGCCTTACGATCAGTTTTTGATCGAGCAACTGGCTGGCGATGAACTGGAGGAAGTGACGCGCGAGACTTTGATCGCCAGCGGATTTTATCGGCTCGGCATCTGGGAGGATGAACCAGCAGACCCCCTGCTCGCGCGGTATGACGAACTGGACAGCATCATCACAACGATCAGTCAGGGGATGCTCGGACTGACGGTGAATTGTGCCCGATGTCACGATCATAAAATCGATCCGATGCCTCAGACGGACTATTACCGTATGCTGGCCTTTCTTGATGAGTTGACTCCCTACGGTCGGCGTGGCGATGAAAAAACATTTAGCCAAAGTGATGTCTCTGATCCTGAGTTGAATGCAAAATATCAGTCGATTGAAAATCAGCTACGCGACTTGCGACAACGCATGTATGAACTGGAGCAGACAGGCGTTGTGAAAATGTCAGCCGAGGATCAGCGGGCGACAGAAACCGGTCGACGTCAGAAGTTGTTAGAACGAAAGTTGAAAAACTTTCTTGAACCCGAGCCGTGGGCTCTGTACGAAGGGATGAAAGAGGAAGAACGTCAACTCGAAGAACAGATGCGTCAACTTCCAGAGCGGGAAACGGTGATGTCGGTTGCGAAAGTCGAATTGAATCGCGCCCCGACAACGGTCATGCTTCGCGGGAATCCGCATGTTCCCGGTGATGTTGTTCAACCCGGCTTCCCGGAATTGTTTGGCGATGCGGATCCAGAGCTGACTGACGCAGTGACTCAACCAGAACGGAGTGGTAAACGTAAAGCTTTTGCGGAATGGGTGGCTTCTGACGAGAATCGACTGACCGCTCGGGTGATGGTCAATCGCATCTGGCAACATCATTTCGGACGCGGCATTGTCCGCACGCCAAATAACTTTGGCTTGCTCGGTGCACCACCGACACATCCCGAATTGCTCAACTGGCTCGCACAGGATTTTGTGGATCAGGGCTGGAGCATGAAATCGATGCACCGGTTGATCCTGATGTCGAATGCCTATCAGCGATCTTCTAAAACCGTAGAAGACTCCCTGGATAAAGATCCAAATAATGATCTGTTCTGGCGATTCGATTTACGGCGACTCAGCGCAGAAGAAGTGCGGGATTCTGTGCTGGCAGTCACAGGAGTCTTAAATGAAAAACTCTACGGGCCGAGTATCTATCCAGATTTATCGAAGGAAGTTCTTTCAACGCAATCCAATCCTGGTGCGGGTTGGGGAAAGTCGTCCGAAGAAGAGCGTAACCGTCGCAGTGTTTACATCTTCATCAAACGGTCGCTGATTCCACCGGAATTATCCAGCTTTGACTTTCCAGATACCGACGTAACCTGCGAAGCTCGCTTCATCACGATTCAGCCATCTCAGGCACTGGCGATGATCAATGGGGAGTTTCTGAATGATCAGGCCCGTCAGTTTGCAGAACGATTGAATGAAGAAGCCGGGGGCGATCTTGAAAGCAAGGTTCGCCTCGGATTGAAACTGGTGACGACACGCAAGCCGACCGAAACCGATGTGAGCGAGGGTCTGCAATTGATAGAGACGTTGCAGAAAGAACATGGACTCTCGGCCGAGGATTCGTTGAAATATTTCTGCCTGTATGCATTGAATCTGAATGAGTTTGTGTTCATTGATTAACTGTAGACGGTAGGTTGAATTAAAAAAGAGATTTTATATTAGGTTCGCACAGCGGACATTACTATTTTAACTATCGCTAAATGTCATGTAGGTTCAGAGGTCTGGAGCAGGCAAACTGCCTGCGGAATAACGATTTGAGGGCGACATTTAAAGCTCGAAAGAG
>DOCI01000043.1:0-852 GCA_003503535.1 Planctomycetaceae bacterium | reverse complement strand
TAAAGCTCGAAAGAGCACTACTGGCGAAGATAACAGATGATAAACATGTCGAACGCACGCAATTTTTGTGGACGAACCCGTCGGGAATTTGTCTGGGAAGCTGGGGCTGGATTTGGTTCAGTCGCACTGGCATCGATGTTGGGTGATGATGGCTTCTTCAACAATGCCGCACAGGCGGCTTCTGCTGAGAATGTGCCGAATCAGGGGCCACATCATCAGCCGAAGGCGTTGAATGTGATCTTTCTGTTTATGTATGGCGGACCGAGTCATATCGATACGTTCGACTATAAACCGAAGATGAACGGGATGGATGGAAAAACGGTCGATGTTAAAACGTTCGGTCGTGGCGGTCACAAAAGTGGTGGGCGTATTGTCGAGCCTCGCTGGAAGTTCAATCAATATGGGGAGTGCGGCAAGTGGGTTAGTGATCTCTTTCCGAATGTCGCCAAACATGTCGATGACATCTCGTTTCTGCATTCCATGACAGCCGATTCTCCCATTCACGGCTCTGCGATGTTGATGATGAATTCCGGAAAGATTCTCAGCGGAAGTCCGACGATGGGTTCCTGGTTGAACTATGGTTTGGGATCGGAAAATAAGAATTTACCCGGTTATGTTGTGATGCTCGATCCCAAAGGGGGACCGATCAGCGGTGCGAAAAACTGGACGAGCGGTTACATGCCCGCCACCTATCAGGGGACAGTCCTGAATTCTCAGGGGCCACCAATTCTCGATTTGAATCGGCCTCAGGGAATGAATCAGGCCGTCCAGCGGGAACTGCTCGATGCTCTCGATCAGACCAATCAACGGCATCTGTCTGCTCGTGCTGACTACTCGGAACTGACTGCTAGA
>DOCI01000230.1:22027-22407 GCA_003503535.1 Planctomycetaceae bacterium | reverse complement strand
GCGGAGCGCCCCCGCCACCCCGATTATTTTGAATCGATCAGACATTGTTAACGGTTCCTGGATATTTCCCAAACCTTTGATTTGAAATAGAACGAAATCTGTTGATGCGATTTGAAAATGTTTGTCTGGAGTCGATTGGCTATGTGCTGCCGAAGGAAATTGTGTCTTCCGAGCAGGTTGAGCAGCAGCTGGCGAGTGTCTATGAACGTCTGGGGTTGCCGGAAGGGCGTCTGGAATTGATGACCGGCATTCGGGAACGACGGTTTTTTCCTCCCCGCAGTCAACCGGGACCGATCAGTGCCGTAGCCGCGAGGATGGCGATTGAGGCTTCCGGGCTTCCTGTCGAGAAACTGGGAGCCTTGTTGCATGGATCCGTCTGT
>DOCI01000230.1:21574-21865 GCA_003503535.1 Planctomycetaceae bacterium | reverse complement strand
GCGATCAAATGGAACCAGCGACTGCAAATCTGGTGCATTATCGAGCGGGATTACCGAATACCGCTCTTGTGCTGGATTTGAGCAATGCCTGTCTGGGTTTATTGAATGGAGCCGTCATGCTGGCTCAGATGATTGAATTGGGGCAGATTCAGGCTGGTGTGATTGTCGGAGCAGAAATCGGGCGTCCATTGGTCGAAGGGACAATCGATTCGTTAATTCGAGATGAAACGCTGACCCGAAAATCGATCAAGCCTGCTTTTGCTTCATTAACCATTGGCTCAGCTTCTGCAG
>DOCI01000230.1:16904-21515 GCA_003503535.1 Planctomycetaceae bacterium | reverse complement strand
CCATTGGCTCAGCTTCTGCAGCGTTTGTGTTGTGTCATAAGGATCTGAGTCAAAAAGGAACGAGATTGCTGGGCGGCGAGTGGATGTGCGACACGGAGGCTCATTTACTGTGTGCGGGCGGTGTCGAATCGGAAGAACATGGAGATTCCCGTCCGCGGATGGAAACCGATTCCGAAGCTCTGTTGCACGCCGGCATCAAACTGGCGAAAGCGACCTGGGAGCGGACGAAGAGAACATTAGAATGGACAGATGAGGATGTTGATCGAGCATTCACGCATCAGGTCGGGAAGGCTCATCGCAATTTGCTGATGGAGGGATTAGGGTTATCGACAGATTGTGATTATCCAATCTACGACCGCTTTGGGAATACGGGATCCGCAGCCTTACCACTTTCCCTGGCATTGGGAGCAGAGCAGGGCTTTGTCCAACCCGATTCCCGAGCCGCACTGCTGGGAATTGGCAGCGGCCTGAATTCACTGATGTTGGGATTGGACTGGAAAACGGTCGGAGTGAAAGGGACGGTTTGGGAAGGTTGAAATGGCCAGTGTCGAGTGACCAGTGGCCAGTGAAGAATGATGAACGCTGGTTTCATAACACTGGCCACTAGCCTCTGGGCACTGGCCATTCAAACGGCTTTCCTTCTTCCGCTTTCGATTTATCTGGAATCGAAATAAGATAACCAGCAATTCAAACACTAAGGCATAGTCAACAAGGTTTCACGAAACATGGCGAATACAAAAGGGACGTATACGGTCTTGGCTCGCCGGTATCGTCCGCAGACATTTCAGGATGTAGTCGGTCAGCAGCACGTGGCGCAAGCGTTAAAGAATGCGATTCTTGCGGATCGGGTTGCTCACGCGTATCTGTTTACCGGGGCTCGGGGAGTCGGCAAGACTTCGATGGCTCGAATTCTGGCCAAAGCGTTGAACTGTCTGCAGGCGGAAAACGGGGAGCCTTGTAATCAGTGCGAAATGTGCCATGCGATTTCCACGGGCAGCGATGTCGATGTGATGGAAATCGATGGGGCGTCCAATCGCGGGATTGATGATATCCGTGCCTTGCGGGCGAACGTCGGCATCCGTTCGATGCGAACCCGCATCAAGATGTACATCATCGATGAAGTTCACATGCTGACGAAAGAAGCCTTCAACGCATTATTGAAAACACTGGAGGAGCCACCAGCCAATGTGAAGTTCGTTTTTTGTACGACTGAACCGCAGAAGGTTCCCGATACTATTTTATCCCGCTGTCAGCGATTTGATTTTTCGAGTATCGAAACGCAGGCGATTTCAGAGCGACTGGCCGAGATTGCGACGCAGGAAGGTGTTGAAGTCACGAACGAGGCGATTGATCTGGTGGCTCGGCGAGCAGGGGGATCGATGCGGGACAGTCAGTCCCTGTTCGATCAGCTCCTGGCTTTTGGCGGCGAAAAGATTGAAGCCAAAGATGTAAATCAACTGCTCGGTACAGCTGACGACGACCGTCTGATCTCTTTGATTGAAGCGATCAAGCGTCAGGACCGTGGGAAAGTTCTCAGCGAAATTGATGATGCGATTCATGCAGGTGTGCAGCTGGGAAATTTGCTCGATCAGCTCGTGAATGTGTATCGCGATTTGATGATTGTGCAGTGCGGAGCGGAGTCGGTAGAACTGCTGGGTGTTGGTGGCGATCAGCGTCCGCGTTTGACGGAATTGGCTCACTCGATTGGGCTGCAGACGATTACCTCAGCGATGCAAATTCTCTCCGAAACAAAATCCCGCTTAATGCGGGTGCCTCATGCTCGAGCCTTGATTGACCTGGCCGTGATACGGCTGGCCAGTCTGGAAGATTTGCAGAGCGTTTCTCAATTGATTACCGAGCTGAAAAGTCGACCACCCGGTTCAGTGACAATCGGAGCACCGGCTCAGGCCTCCCGACCACAACAGCAAGCCCCGCAAAAAAAAACTCCTGAAATAACTTCAGACGAAAATCAACCACGATACGAAGAAGCGACTCTAACTCAGCCCGTTGAATCGCGGGAAGTCATTTCAGAGAGTGAGTCCCCCAATCGACCGACCATCGAGTTTTCTGATGCGAATCGCGAAGAGATCTGGAAAGAATTATTGAATCGCATTGAAGGCTCTCTGGGAAGTTATTTGAGGCAGGCCATCAGAACAGAAGTCTCGTCTGCGGATCGATTGACGGTCATTTTCAGCGAGAAGCATAAGTTTTCTTTCGATTCGTTGCTCCAGAAACCAGAAAACCAGCGACAGGTCGAAGACTGTCTGTCGGGAATCGTAGGGAAGAGCATTCATGTCAAATTCAATCTGGAAGCTTCGAAACCACAAGTTTCCGGTTCCTCAGGCCAGACTCCCACTCATCCGACAGCGACAGCGAAACATGAGTTTGTTAAACAGGCAGAGTCCATTTTTAGTGCAACCATTGGTCGGACAGATCGAATCCGGAAAAGTTAGTAGACGATGTAAGACCCTTGTTAAAAAAGGAGAGTTGTAGGTTGGGTTAGCGTAGCGTAACCCAACAGAAGCGGTAGCCATTTAAGCATAAGCTTCATTTGTGTCATAAGGAGTTGGGTTACGCGTTCCGCTAACCCAACCTACGAACTAAATTTTGATCAGACCACTTAAATCGATTCAACGAATTTGAGAAAGTTTAAAACCACAGAGGCACAGAGAACACGGAGAACTGTTGAATAAGAAAGCGTCTACAAGTTTTGAATGTTTGAGTCATTTCAGATCAAACTAACTGAAAAACTCTGTGTCCTCTGTGTCTCTGTGGTTCAAAAATTCAATTCCAGAAATACGGTCGCTGATCTCTCCTTTTGAATTCAACTGAGAAACGGCCTATAATTTGCCAATGGGAGTTCAAAGACGACTCAAGTTGGCTGATCCTGCTATGATTGATCAGTCATAAGTTCATAAAATTCATACACAAGCCGCAACGGAAAAGGAATCCTCATGTTTAAAGGACTGGGCAATCTGGCCTCGATGATGAAAAACGCTCAGGAGATTCATTCCAAAATGAGCGATATGCAGAACAGCCTGAAGGATGTTATTGTCGAGGGCGAAGCGGGCGGTGGGATGGTGAAAGTGACTGCGAACGGGCATCAGGAAATCGTCAGTTGTACCATCGAACCCTCGTTGATGGAAACTGGCGATAAAGAGTTGATTGAAGAACTTTTTGTCTCTGCCGGAAATGCCGCGATGCTCAAAGCCAAGGAAGCAGCAGCTGAAAAAATGTCAGAACTGACCAGCGGAATGAACATCCCCGGCCTCTCGGACGCGATGGCTAACTTTGGAAAACAGTAAGGAATGGCCAGTGGCTATAGGCCAGTGCCCAGTGTTTTTCACTCAAGACGATTATCAAACAGACTCTGGCCACTAGCCACTCGACACTGGCCTCTCACCCCCTGGACCCACGACTCTAGACTCTAGACCAAGTTTATGGACGAACAAACACATCCTTACGGGCCGAGTGTGGCTCGGTTGATTGAAGAATTCGCGCTGATGCCGGGCATTGGTCGGAAGTCGGCTGAGCGGTTGGCTCAGTATGTCGTGAACATGAAGAAAAGTTCGGCTGCTTCTTTGATTCAGGCGATCGATTCTGTCAAACGCAGCATCCGCCGTTGTGAAGTCTGCCACGCGCTGACAGAGAAAGAGCAGTGTGATATTTGCAGCGATCCCCGTCGGGATCGTACGCTCGTTTGCGTGGTTGAGCAGCCCAAGGATGTGATTTCTCTGGAAGCCTCGGGAGCCTTTCCGGGGACTTTTCATGTGCTGCATGGAAGTCTGTCACCACTCAATGGGGTCGGACCTGAGAAACTGACCATCAATTCTCTGCTCAAGCGGATTGAAGCGGACGGGGTGACTGAGCTGGTGATGGCGACCAATCCGACGCTTGAAGGGGATGGCACGGCTCTGTATATATCGAATTTGCTGGATAATCGTGGTGTACGGATTACCCGTCTTGCCAGAGGCATCGCATCAGGTAGTGTGCTAGAATTTGCGAATAAGGAAATGCTTGCGGATGCTCTGCGTGGACGTCAGGCCTTTTGACGCAGGCTGTTTCGTGACATAAGTTTGTAATTATTTCCATGTCATTAATATTGTGAAATGGGTATAATCGCAAAGTTCGATCTGAGAGTTCTCCCGGATTGTTGCAGCGGAATCAATGCCTATTAAAATTAATTGATCACTAATGACTGAGTCCAGAGTTATCGTTGGAGGCTCAATCAGGTCGATGAATGAATAGTTATACATACCGCAGAAGCTGGTCTTATCTGAGGAACCAGAAAACCTCCTCAGCAGAAATATACGAGTAAACGCTCACCCATGCACCTGAACTTTTCCCAACAAATGAAGATGAGCCAGCAAATGAAGCTGGCTCCGCGGATGATCCAGTCGATGGAAATTTTGCAGATGTCCGTCATGGCTCTGCAGGAAAAAATCGATCAGGAACTTGAGGAAAATGTTGTTCTGGAAGTGACCGATCCCAAGCAAAAAGATGTCCATGAAAGTGATGGCGAAGAATCGTCGTCAGGAGCGGAAATCGAGCAGCGGGAAATTACGGTCGATAACGATCATAACAACGAAGCCGACTTCGAACGTCTGCTTG
>DOCI01000230.1:14116-16761 GCA_003503535.1 Planctomycetaceae bacterium | reverse complement strand
GAACGTCTGCTCGAAATGTCGGATGACTGGCCGGAAGATAACATTACCTCGGGCGGGAAACCTTCTGCCAACCGCATCGATGAATTTTCAGATCGTCAGCACGATCTGATGGGAAATCTGCAGGCAAGTCCGCAATCGCTGCACGATTATCTGCTGGAACAATTTCATTACTTTGAAGTCGATTCGGAAGTTCGGGATTTTGGCGAATTCCTGATTCAAAACCTCGACGAAAACGGCCGTCTGCAGGAAACGTTGCCAGAGATCATGCAGGTTTACGGCAAGGCGATTGATCTTGGCACGGCCGACCATGTTCTCGGGTTGATTCAAAAACTCGATCCCCCCGGTGTCGGAGCCCGCGATCTGCAGGAATGCCTGCTGCTTCAAGTGACCGATGAAATGCCGATGCGGGATATTGTGATTACTCTTATTTCGGATCACCTGGATAATATCAGTCATAATCGCCTTCCACTGATTGAGCGAACAACCGGCTATTCTCTGGAAACGATTAAATCAGGCCTCGAACAGATTCGTACGTTCGAGCCTTTTCCGGGGCGTTGTTTTCAATCCCATGTCTCTCAAAATGTGACGCCTGATGTTCGCGTTCAACAGGATGATGACGACAAATGGACGGTGCAGTTACTCAACGAGTACACGCCAGAGTTGAAAATCTCGCGTAAATACTTGCGGATGCTGGCCGACAATCCGGATGCAAAAACGAAAGAGTATATTCGCAAGAAAATTGAATCGGCCAAATGGCTGATTGATTCGATCGAACAACGTCATACAACATTAAGAAAAGTTTCTCAGGCCATTGTCGACCATCAAACCGATTTTCTGGAAAATGGACCTGAGGCCATTGTTCCCCTCAAAATGCAGCAGATAGCCGATGATGTCGGCGTGCATGTGACAACAATCTCCCGAGCAGTCGACGGCAAATGGATGGAAACTCCTCGTGGACTCTATCCGTTACGACGCTTCTTCGGCGGCGGGACGACAACATCAGAAGGAGATGAAGTCGCCTGGCAGAAAATTCGCCTTAAGCTTCAGGAAGTGATTGACGAGGAAGATAAACACAATCCGCTCAGTGATGATGCTCTCGTCAAAGAAATGGCCACTCACGGCTACACGCTGGCACGACGGACAATCACAAAATATCGTAAAGCGATGAATATTCCGTCTTCACGACAGCGTAAAGAATATTAATCGCAAATGCAGATCAGGCTGTGCCTGACGTTAAAATGTTCACTCGTTTCCAAGGTTCCCCTTGGGAACAAGATGGAAACAATACTAATCGCAAGGTGGAATAGAACTCCCTTGCTTACGTTTCGTGCTTGTATTTTAACGGCTTTCGATGCCAAGAGCTTCGAGGCGTCGGTAGAATTTCGCTCGGGTCATTCCCAGTAATTCAGCGGCTTTGGCTTTATTATTTTTTGCGATGCGTAGTGCTTTTTCAATTTCTTGACGTTCAAGCTTTTCGAGTGTTTCTTCGAGTGGCTGGACGGTTTCCAATTCGACGGGCAGGATTTCATCGGCCAGTTGTCCGCTGAGAAATCGGAACGGAAGGTGTTCCATTTTTATGATCGATTCCTGGCATTTCTGGCAGGCTTCTTCGATTGTCATTCGGAGTTCCTGAACATTTCCCGGCCAGGAATATTCCCGAAACGCTTTTCGGACCTGTTTCTCGAATCCGGAAAACTGGGGAGTACGATCGCGATTATTATTCTCCAGAAATGCCTGACAAAGCAGATCAAAATCTTCGCGTCGTTCTTCCAGCGAAGGAACATGTATCGAAATTGCAGAGGTGAGATAATAAAATCGATCCAGCAACCTTTCATCCGCCACCAGAGGTTCGAGTGAGGTGCAGGAGGATGTAATCAATCGGCAGCGATCAGGCCATTCGGGCGTGAGATATGTTTTGCAGACGAGTTCCTGTAAATCGCGAGGGAGTCTGTCGGCATGACGGAAATAGATATTACTCGGGGTTTCGGTTTCACGGGCAAAGCCCAGAAAGTCCTCGAGCAAACGCTTTTGATCGATCCGCTGCAGTTTTTCGCAATCAATGATCCCTAATGGAATTCGTTCGCTTTTCGGGAGCCTGGTGATCGATCTGGCGATCATTGTTTTTCCGGTGCCGGGTTTTCCAGTCAGTAATACGGGAGCCTGTGATTGCCGGGCCACTTCGATTTGTTTCACGACCCGCTGCATAACCGCGCTTTGATTTACAATGGATTCATGACTCAGCTCATTGAGTTGAGCGTTGAGAAGTTTGCTCAATTCTGTATGAAGTATTTGCGATTCCGAAGCCGGTAGATGACGCACACTTTCTGGTTGATTCAGAGCAATCACCAGCACTGTCGCCACTTCTTCCTCTTCGTTACGAAAGGGGAGAAATAGCAGGTGAACGTTTCGGGTTTGTCCGCGGTTATCGATAAAGTGTGACGTTGCAAAACGTTCCTGACCGGCAAAGACTTCCGGTGGAGGAGAAAATGCGGTCAGCACCCGTTCGCTCAGTGAGCCTGAAGGAGCTGTTCGATATTCACAGGCTTTCCCCAGTAAATCTTCAGGATGACACCCGGTGAGCAACTCGGCACCATTGTTGAAAAAACGGACCCGCCCGCGGGCATCCAGTGCTAACACCGCCCGTT
>DOCI01000230.1:10356-14017 GCA_003503535.1 Planctomycetaceae bacterium | reverse complement strand
CGTTTGATTCAGCCAGGCCACCAATCCGCTATTTGAGCGGTAACGCTTCGTCATACAAAAACCCTGTTCACGGTTCATTTCACAATGAGAATGGAAGTCATTGAACAGAGTTTAACAGGCTGGGGTGGAAATTGACGAATGACTCTCGTCCCCACAATCGCGATGAGCTACTTTTTCAGGCCAAAAACCATGAAAAGTGAAAGCAGAAAGATCACCCATTCTCCAATTGCCAATGAGCGAGTTTCCGCAAAGGCTGAAGGTTCGAGGACAATGCTGAGTGTGCGAAATGCAACGAGACTGGCATGAATAATCAGGCAACTGAGCAGCCCGGCACGCAGGTACTGAGGGGCAGCCAATGGCAGTAAAAACAAGAGAGCGATCGCGAATTCGAGTCCGCCGTAGACGGTCATAAATTCCGAACGACCTCCTGCGCCATCCATCGTCAAATGAACCGTTCGGGACGCTTTTTCAGAACTTACGGAACAGTAAATCGCCAGAAATGCGTAGAGCAGTCCAACGAGAGCCAGAAATATTTTGGGGATCATGTGAATTCTCGATCTGCAATGTCTTGAAAGAAGAACGTTTCGTTCTTTCATCATAGAACTGCAAATACGAATTCCTAGAGTGGATCGAGGGTCAGAGTTTATCTTCGCTCAGGATTTCCGGATTTGATTACAGATGCTGCAGTTGAGTAATTCCAAAGAATATTTTCAAGCAGTCGAAACGGCACTGGATCCAGTACCATCATCCGGGGGATCATTATTTTTGCTGGCGAGTGTCGCCCATACGGATTGTTGTGTGAGCAGGGAATTGCCGGTGATGGTCGCAACCGAGACATCTGCTGCATCGCGTCCGGTACCAATTCGAACAAGGCCAAGAGTTGACGTCAGCCGTGTGGGGTCGAACAGATACCATTGTCCGTCCAGAAAAGCTTCCATGAATCCATGAAAGTCGGGTGGTTGCAAGTTCAATGCATAGCCAGCGACATATCGTGCGGGGATTCCGAGTCCACGACACAATGCGATTGCCAAATGAGCATAATCACGACAAACACCTGTTCTTTGCAGCAAAACATCTGCGGCTGTCGTTGTTGAGATCGTGCTGCCGGGGGTGTAGTCGAGCTGCTCAAAAACCCAGTTGCAAATCGCCTGGACCCGGCTGTACCCAGGGTACAACTGGCCAAACTCCTCAAATGCGAATCGGGAGAGCAGGTCACTTTCGCAGTAGCGACTGGGATTGAGATAGGTCAGCACTTCGGCAGGTGTCTGAGAAATTGGCGATTCCCCAATGCTGTTTGAATTCTGTGTCTGCGGAGTCAACTCCACAGTCCCTCGATAGGAGACCTGAAAATCGCAGGGATCGACGACTACGCGCTGGAGTTGATTGCCCGCCATCCCAATCTGAAAGCGTTCCACATTCAAAGGGGGATTCAGTTTGAGTTCTTCCAGAATCACTTTTTGGTAGCTGTTACTTGCAGCAACAATCTGAAATAGAAAAACAGTAGGACTGCGAACCTCATAGACCAGATCGCAACCAACATTAATACGCACCATCTGTAAGCCTTCTTATGTACATAGAATTGCAGAATGACATCGTCACATTGAAAACTAAACTGGCCTGACGATTTCAGAAGGCCAATAAATTACTGCTGGAAACGGGGGATACCGTATCTTGATGAAGAGAAAACGGCTCTATTCGAGCTTACCGTTAAGTTTGAACAATAACAGGGCGACTATTTTCTTTTTCACTCTCCAGGAGTATAAGACAAGATAAGTCGGCTTCATTTTATTTAGGAATGCATGTTGAAGCGATCAGTTTTCTCTGTAATTGTTTCTTTTCACAATATGAAAACCTGGTTATACGAAATGAGTTAGCGAATAATTAAGGGGTGGTCTTTGGTGTCTTTTGGACAAATTGTGCGGAATCCGAAAATGCCCCATTCTCGGGCTGGCCTGAAGGCTTGTCGGCTCCATATCCCAGAGGGTCTTTGACCAGTAAGCCGAAAACTCATCAAATCTGAGTCATACAGCACCTTCCCCTGTCATCGTTCTATGGTTAGAATGGGGAGTTGAGAGAGACTGGTTCAATAATACCGCAGTTAATTTCAATTACAAATGCTCGATAATACCTCTACACGAAGATCAATCAATGCCCACTCTTTCGGATGCTGGAACTCAACTGGTGAACACATTGTCTCAACGACATGGTGTTTCTACTGACGCTGTCACTCACATGTTGATAGCCGTACAGAATGGTAATGGGTCAATGGCGCAGTTTAATCATCCGGAATTCGGTGGATGCGGGCAGTGGATGCGTGGTGGGATGACAATGGTCAGCGACCTGTTCAACAATCATTTGAAATACCGTGTCGACAGTATCTGTAACGATATTTCCAACGAACTCGCCAACAATCAGTTAACACCTTTTGCTGGATCCTTTCAGTCGCAAAGCCAGAACGGATCGAATTCTCAAATGCAGGCTGGTGGGGCGATGGGATCGGCCAACAGTCTGTTTGTTCCCGATCCTGAAGCCAACTGGTGGCCGCAGGATTTGGGGGCTCCCAATGCGGTTGGCTCTCAAAACAATGTTCGTTATGCCTACTTTGCCAACTCGCGACGACTGGCTGTAAAAACGGGTAGTGACATCTGGGTTTACGATACCGGCGACCATCAAATCGGCGGCTTCTCCCAGCAACAGGGAGCAGGAGGTTCGATTACGTTCACAAGCCAGTATGGAGTTGTGAATCTTTCAACATTGCCCGTGATCTCTCAAAACGGCGTCACTCCACCAGCTCCTGCAATGCCTGAGCCTGTTGCCGAACAAAACTCCTGTTCGACGCCTATTCAAAATGAAGAATCTGTTTCGATACCGCTCAATGCAACCAACGATTCGATCCCTGCATCATCGAGTGGAGACGATATTCTTGAAATGCTGGAACGACTCGGTGGGCTTTGTGATAAAAACTACATCACGAAAGAAGAATTTGCTGCCAAGAAAGCCGAGTTGTTGAAGCGTCTTTAATCGTTATTTATGCTCTTCTGCAGGATTGGAGAAATTTAGGAACTCTCTATACTCGGATCGGCAGTCTTCTTTGACTGGGTCCATTCAAGCCGGCATCAGGATTTCCAATATGCAGCAGGTCACTCCGAAAATTGTGCACATGCATATTCCCAAGACGGCTGGGACGTCAATAAAATCAGCTTTTGTGGCTCACTATGACCTTTCGAGAGTTTGCCGGGCGGTTTTAGAACCCGAGTTTGCTGAAATCAATCCGGATGACTACGACTTTTTTACAGGGCATATTGGCTTTGACCTGGCCAGTCAATTTGGACATCCGATTGTCAGTGTCCTGAGGGACCCGATCGATCGTTTCATTTCGGTCTATTATTATTGGCGTCAGTTGTATGAAACAGAGAATCGTCGGGACCCGGGGATTGTTGCCGCTCACGCGCTGAGCCTGGAAGAATTTGCCGAACGATTCGACGAATCGAAATTAATTCAGCAGTTCTACAATCAAATGACGTGGCAGTTCGCAGGTAGTTTTAGTCTGGATGATCGCCGCAAAAGAATCGAGCTCACTCAGGCTGAAGTACTCCAACTGGCAATGGAGAATATGCAAAAGTGTGCCGTGGTCGGGCGTAAGGAAGACATTCCCGGCTTT
>DOCI01000230.1:0-10274 GCA_003503535.1 Planctomycetaceae bacterium | reverse complement strand
CCCGGCTTTGTCTCCGATTGTCGCAAAACGCTGGGCATCGAATTGGACATCGACAAGTTGAATGTCACTGCGAAGCGTCCACTTATTGATGAAGTACCCTTGTCGACTCGCCGTCGTATCGCCCAGTGGGTTCCGCTCGATCTGGAACTCTACTGGAGCCGGCTAAAATAGCTCAACAATAATTTCCGGACCAATTTCCTTGCCTCGACCACATGAGGATACTTCTATCTGGTCTTCCATCGAGTGAACAAGTTTTTGACTTGATGGAAAATGGAGTCCGATTTCACTGCAGATATTTCAGAGATTGAGTTGTCTACTGAAGTTGACTCAGGGGGATTGTCCTGTAGTTCCTGTATCCTGTTCTTGAGCATTAGCGTCTGTTGTTCAAAATGGTTGGCTCGGTATTCAATATTAGCGTATTGCTTAATGAGTGGAGTCAAACTGCGGATGTAATTTGAAGCCGCGGTCAGGTGTGCTTCCGCGGGGAAGTAATCAGTCGTCGCACGATTGTTGGCTTCTAGATACAATGCTTCGAGATCATCCAGATACTTTTCCAGGTCGGCTTCTGCGCGAATCCAGTTGGAGACTTTTGTGGCATCATCTGGACTGTAATTCGACAGAGCTTCTGAGAGACTCGCTTCTGACAGGGGAGCTGCCTGCATGGTGCGAATGCCAAAATTGAGTCTACGTAATTCTTCGACATTCTCTGAGGTGACCAGTCCGCCAACACCCTGGGACTCTGTCACGACGACAGCGCAGCCGACCGACATCGCTTCCAGCGCACAGCGGGCTTTGGCGAAGACGATATCGTAGTGAGTAAGCACCTTTTCAGGCTGACTTTGAGAATTCCCGGAATTCGAACCCATAATGCCTACCTGTTCGATACCCATCCTTCGACAAGCCGAGCGAATGATATCTGCATAGTTCTGATTCGACGCCAGGTTGCTGAAGATTAATGCCGATTGCGGTTTTTGGGGTAATGGGGATCGTTGCTGAAACCGTCTCAAGTCTACAAAGTTGTACATGGTACGAATTTGACCTGGAGAAATTCCCTGAGTGGTCAAGAGTCGTTCCCGGCACAAATCATCGACGGCGACATAGTTTGTGATCGTCGGAAAAACGGGTGGACGTTCCTGCCACGGGAGCCAGCCGTGGCAGTAATAAATGGCCGGGGTTCGCGGGAAACGGAGCATCGCTGTCATTGCTTCCAAATGATGCTGACCGTGAATGACATCGGGCGGTTCCTGCAACGAGTTCAGATCGTCAATAACGGGAACCGTTTTCCGTTCCAGATCTTCAGCCAGTTCTCCAAGCTTAAGGGAATAAGCGATCGGATTGTGACCACGTCGCAACAAACCTAAGGCCACATCGTATAAGAACATTTCTGAACCGGCTCGAGTGGCAAGTTCATTATTCGTCAGCAGGATCCGCAATCTAGGCTTCATGCTGTCCCGTCCGCTCCCATGGCATTGATCAAGGGGAGCATATGCTCGCGGAAACGAATTGTGTTCTTGTAATGTCCCGCAGAAACCTGTTGTTCGCCATGGCGTTCATAGAAGGGTATTTTCTGCTCGAAGTGAGACAAATCCAAGGCCGATGTCGCTGGCGTGAACCATTCTTCGGCCAGAACTTCGTTGCCAAACTTGGCGAGGGAATCCTCGACTTCATCGAGCAATTGGCCACCGACTGTCTTTGCATAGGATTTGATTTGATCGAGTTTCCATTCCTGATCGTTTCCGTTGAGTCGATAGCAGTAAGCCTCAGGATGATCTGACCAAATCGAAGGAAGAGCCACCAGTGGAAATTCGTAATTGAGTGGTCTTCGCCCGGCTGCTTTCTGTAACTCGACCAGCGATCGATCGATCAGACAACGGCATAAATCGTGCGAAGGGTTATAGCCTTCGACAGCATCTCCAACCACGAGATCAATCTCGTTTTCAATGAGGATGTTCGTAATCTCTTTTTTTAGACGCTGGAAAAATTTCACATCCTGATGGAGTATAGCCTCATAGAATTGCTGATCAGTATAGCTTCCGAAGATTGAAGCCGTCCGCCCGCCTGCTTCATGAATCAATGTACGCGAAAGCTCAATGCGAGGTTCGTTGGTATGACCGGAACCGTCGGTGAGAACGATAACCAGGGGTTTGGCCTCCTTCAACCAACCGAGCACACGGAGTTCGTGACCAGGATGGCTCAGGATCATTGCGGCATTCGAATGAGTGAGATTTGAGCACATGAAAAGAAGCGGCTAACTGGATAAGTGAGGCGGAGGAATTTTCTCCTCCTTTGATCGAGATTGTCCAAATACTTGCTGGCACCGCATTCGAATTGATTCGATGATATCGTAGCATTGTTTTTCATAACTTGTCCAGATCGCATGTCAGAGGGACGGATCACATGCGGTTAATGGGGCTCTTGACTCGCATTAGTCTTGTCCATTTTCATTCGAGACTGCACTTGCCAGAAATGTGTTCCTGTCTCAAACTGAACATCATTATTCTGAAGCCACATCATCGAGATGAAATTGACAAATTCCACCAAATATAACGAAGCAATAATACGATGGCTCAAAAATCACAGCTGCAAACTCGAGCTGAGGACATGATGTCTCAGCATGGATTTCTGGGAGTTCCCAGGGAGACTTTTGAGCAAGCTGGTCGGCAACAATTTATCGAACTGCTCGCTGCAGGGTTGCTCCCGGAGTCGCGTGTTTTGGAATTCGGTTGCGGGTGTCTGCGGATCGGCTACTGGTTGATTCGATTCCTGGATCCTGAATGTTTTTATGGGATTGAACCAGCAAAGAATCGCGTGGATCATGGTCGGGAATATCTTTTTTCACCTGCGATGCTTGCGGAGAAGAAACCGCAATTTGATTACAATGCGGTGTTCGATAGCTCTATGTTTCAACAGCAATTTGATTTTTTCCTGGCACGATCAATCTGGACTCATGCCAGCAAGCGCCAGATCGAAGCGACGCTGGATTCATTCGTGCGGGATGCCAGCGAGTCGGCTGTTTTTCTCGCCTCTTATCTTCCGCCTGAATCGCCAGAGGATGACTACATGGGAGATCAATGGGTGGGGACCAGCCATGAAAGTGACGAGCCTGGGATTGTTCGTCACTCACTTGACTGGATTCAATCGCAATGTCAGGCCAGAGGTCTTGTCATTGAAGAACGGGAGGGGCTGGATTGCGATAGCCAATGCTGGCTGCATATCCGTAGAGAGTCTCATCCAACTGACACGGAATAATTGTGCTCGCCAGATTACTTCAAATTTGCGGTGATCTCAGGTGCGACTGTTTTTAATTCTTTGAGAATCAACTCTGCAGTCGCCTCGGCTCCTTTGGGGCTGAAATGAGTCGTGTCAGTTTCGCTGAAGTTGTATTCGGCAGTCTCTTCAGGTCCGATTTTGTTGTGATGGGCAATACTGATGGCATGCAGATTGATGAATTTGACATCCTGTTCTTCAGCAACGGTTTGAGCCGCCTTCTCGAAAGCGGTTAAATTGCCTTTGAGCCCCGATTCCCGAAGTTGAATTTTCCCATTTTCATCAAAATTGCGACGGGTCACCGAGCTGAGAACAATCGCCTGACTTCCAGCCTCAGTCACACGTTGCACATAAGAGGTCAGTTTGGTTCGATAGACGTCTGTGCCATATCTCTTTTGATCGTTATGCCCAAATTGAATGAGTACGTAATCCGGCTTCAGTTTCAAAAGTTCGTCCCGCTTATGGGAAATCGATTCGAGAGTCGCTCCGTTCTTCGCAAAATTCAGCACCAGCGTATTATCATTGAACCGTTTCGCAAAGGCAGGTCCCCAGCCGGAAGACGTTGCGACAGTTGAGTCACCAATCAAGCCAATTTTTAAGACTTTCTCTTGAGCAGAAGCGAACTGAATGTTCGTGGCGAGTAAAGCCAGTAGTATCAGTGATTTCATTTGATTCATTTTCATATTGTTTTTTCTTTCGATGGCTATTGCTTAAGATCGTTATATGAATGTTAGATTTCGTAATGAAATCATCAGAATCGATCGGCCTTATTTTAAGGCACTGAATCCATCTCAGGCAAACCGAACCGCTAGAAAACCCCAATTGTCAGCCTGCCTTCAGTTGTTCCCAGCGACTGATTTACTCATGATGTAGAAAACACTTCACTCGAAATCAGGAATGAAAATGTCAACATTACTACGAGCTTTACTCTGCTTTGTTCTGTTTGCCAGTTCTGCTTATGCGGATTTCAAAATTGAGAAAACCGACAAGAACGGTTTACGGATTACTCATGATGGAAAACCATTTGCGGAATATGTGGTCGATCAGGGAAATAAGCCTTATCTCTGGAGAATTTATGGCCCAACTCAAAAGTTGATGACACGCGCATATCCTATGGAAGATGTGGAAGGGGAGCGAAAAGACCATCCTCATCATCGTGGAATTACATTTGGGCATGAGGGGATTAACGGAGTCGATACCTGGGCGGAAGAAAAAACATTTGAGAATTATCTGGAGAATCCAAAACGAGCAGAGTGGGCACAGGGACGCTTGGATGCACTGGGTAAAATTGTTCATCGATCCTATGAAGAACTGACTGCGAATCAGGATTATTGTCGATTTATTGAACTCTGCGATTATGTGGACGGCCAGGGGAAGAAGATTCTTGAAGAAAAACGAACTGTGACTTTTCGTGCAAACGCAGAGCAGCGGATTATTGATTTCGATCAGGAACTGATCGCCAGTGAAGGTCAGTTGCACTTTGAAGATAAGAAGGACTCAGGTCTTTCGATTCGGATTCCAACTTCGATGGATGTCGATTCCAAATTGGGAGGGACCATCATTAACAGTGAAGGGCAGACCAATAAGGATGCCTGGAGCCAGCCCGGAAACTGGTGCGACTACTATGGTCCGGTAGATGGTGAAACGGTCGGTGTCGCCATTCTGGACCACCCAAAGAGTTTCCGTCATCCGACCCGCTGGCATGTCCGCACTTATGGATTATTTACAGCGAATCCATTTGCATCCAAGCAGTTCGACAGTGCAAATCCCGATGTCGCTTTTGATCTCGAAAAGGGAGATAACATCAAACTTCTGCACCGCTTTGTCCTTCACAAAGGAGACGAAAAGGCAGGCAAGATTGCCGAAGCGTATGAAACGTACGCGAGTGAGTCCCGGTAAGTCTGAATTGAGTTGTATTACGATTTGATTCTCCCACATTCATAATCCATAAAGAGTTCCATGTCTGAAACTGACTTCGATTTTAACCAACTCCCAGAACGGCGTGGCACCGGTTCCATTAAATGGGAGCGCTACCCGGACTATATCCCGTATTGGGTTGCGGATATGGACTTCGCTTCGCCAAATTGTGTTGTAGAGGCAATGCAACGCAGGGTTGAGCATGGCGTGTTTGGCTATGCTCATCCCCACAAAGGCATAATTGAAGCGGTATTGGATTATCTGTCTCGCGTCGATGGAGTGCAGGTCAGCGAGAAATCTCTCGTTCATTTACCCGGTATGGTACCGGCTTTATCGCAGGCTTGCAGAGCGTTTTGTCAACCTGGCGATCAGGTGATGATTAACTCGCCAGTCTACTACCCATTCTTCAAAGTGGCAGCTGACGCCGGTGCAAGTGTGATCGATGTTCCCCACATCCGCGATGAAACCACCTGGCGATTCGACTGGGAAGCGATGGAGAATGCGGTCACTTCGCGAACGAAAGTACTTATCCTCTGCAATCCTCAAAATCCATTAGGACGCGTTTTCAGCGAGGATGAAATTCTGAAGCTCGCGGAGTTCTGTCAGCGTCATGAGCTTGTGCTGGTCGCGGATGAAATCCATTGCGATCTTATCCTCGAACCGGATCAGATCCACTTCAGCGCCCTCAAGTTGCCTGAAGAGTTGCGGAAGCGACTTATCACTCTAAAGGCTCCCAGCAAAACTTATAACATTGCCGGTCTGGGATACTCTTTTGCAGTCATCGAGGATGATCAACTTCGTAGCAATTTCAATCGAGCAAGGGGTTGCACAATGCCCGAGATCAATGTGCTGGCAATGGTGGCTGCCGAGGCTGCCTATCGAGACGGAGAGCCGTGGCGTCGGGATCTTATTGAATATCTTCGTGAGAATCGGGACGTTCTGGCCAGTTTCATTCGTGAGGAAATGCCAGTGTTGAATATTCATGAGCATGCAGCCACGTATCTGTACTGGATTGACTGCTCAGAACTGAAACTTTCCAACCCTTGTCAGTTCTTTGCGAAGGAAGCCGGCGTGTTTCTGACCGATGGGGAACCTTTCGGCAGCCGCCAGCATGTGCGTTTCAATTTTGGCTGTCCCCGAGATCACATGCTCGCAGGGCTTCAGAAAATGAAGGGTGCAATTGACCAAAAACTCGCCAGTTCAAGTGGACTCCAGTCAACTTAATCCTTTGTTTTTTGGAAGTCCCCTAATTTCAGGTTGGATTGAGCACGAAATCACATGTATTCTAATTGGTGCATCTTAATGTGTGCATTTGAACTGTTGAGTAACTGCCACCTTCCTCCGTGATTTCAAGATTTGCTCAATCCTGATCGGACGGATTTTGAAAGCAAACGATGTCGATTGTTCCAGCTGAACATACTGTAATCGGATCTGGAGAAGACTATTCTGAGACTCCGGCTCCAATGACTGTCCTTTCACCCGGCGAGAAGCTCGACAAATTTGAAATCGTACGGGAACTCGGACGTGGTGGCATGGGGGTCATTTACCTGGCCAGAGATTCGACTCTGGACCGCCAGGTGGCGATCAAAGTGCTTTCGCCACAGTTTTCGCGTGACAAATCTTCGCTGGGACGGTTCCTGACCGAAGCTCGATCAGCCGGGCAGTTGAATCATCCCAATGTTGTCAGCGTGTATGAAGTTGTTCAGCGTCCTGAGTTCGGGACGTATATTGTCATGGAATATTTACCGAACGGCTCGGTGGCCGAGAGACTTCAGAATCGAGTTCCCAGCGATGCCAAATGGGCGACTGCGGTCGTTCTGGATGCCGCGAAGGGACTGGCCGCTGCTCATGCAATTGGCCTGACTCATCGGGATATCAAACCCGCCAACCTGCTCGTTGCCGATCATGAAGTGGTTAAAGTGGGCGACTTTGGACTTGCCAGAGCCCAGCGAGTTGAAGATGCACGCTTAACTCAAAATGGCCAGATCCTGGGCACTCCTTATTTTATGAGTCCAGAGCAATGTGTGGGTAAGGAAGTGGATGCCCGGAGCGATCTTTATTCCCTGGGGGCCACATATTTCACACTGCTTGCAGGGGTGAGCCCGTTTGAGGAATCGGGATCGACGATGGAAATTATTGTCGCCCATGTGAATCGTCCCGCTCCGAATTTAGCGACGCTTCATCCCAAGATTCCCGGAGTCTGTTCGCGAATTGTTGAGCGGGCACTTTCGAAAAATCCTAATGATCGTTACCAGACCGCTGAGGAAATGATTGCTGATCTTGAAGTGATTCTTCCCATATTGGAAGAAGGCACCGCGAGCGTAACTTTCAGTTATCGCGGCGGAAAGACAAATAAGCTGGACTCACTTGTTCTGCCCAGCGAGAGAAAAGATCCCCCTTCGAGCGGCTCAAGGTCATCGATTCTTTCCCGGATGACAAGACGAACCTCCAAGAATTCTGATTCGCAGGTTTCGCGAGATTCTGCATCTCGTCAATCAGCAAATCAACTTCATTCCTCGCACTCTCCAGCTTCCAAAAGTATTGCAGAAAAGAACACGTCTTCCGAAGCATTTGCTGGTCATGAATTGCAAAAGTCAGGCTCTCCACTGAACCGAGCCGTTGAATCGCCTGATCACGATCGAGTAAGGGAAGATGTGTTTACCGTTGAAGCTGGCAATGTGATTCTCGCCTGGCCCACCGAGATGACTTCTCAGGAAGTCGATGGAATCGAGCGGTGGTTCGAATTAATGATCGAAAAGTTACGGCACAATGCCAAACCTCAATAGATTACAGAGGATGAAAACAAATAGGCGCTTGGTTAGGACTGTTTGGCGTAATGTATGTTTTCATCAGGCTTACAGTCAATCTTAACTGGATCTTAATGGAAACAAAGTTGATTTATAGTCAACTTTCAGCAAGAATGGTGAGCATGGTGAAAGATCAGCAAAGCTAAAATGAGTTCAATCGATTCAGGTCCAGTTTGATCGTTGGTCAACAAGTGCAAGTTCAAAGTGCCAAGCTTAAGAGGTCAGTTCGTTGTCACAAAAACTCAATCGGCGTTCCATGTTGGCGGTTTCAGCGGCATCTTTCTTGCCGCACTCACTCCGAGCGGCTGAGTCGGAAGTTTTGTCTGGCGTTGGGCCGATGGTTGGGCACGTGTCGGAAACTTCTGCGAAGATTTGGTTTCGGCCGGATCAGCCAGGGCAATATGAGCTGTTGGTTTCAGCGGAGGACGGAGAGTCTTACGAGCGAGCATTTCAAGCAGAGGCAAGTGAAACTCAGGATCTTTGCATCACCTGGGATGTGACCGATCTGAAATCAGAGACTCACTATCAGTATTCGATCCTTGGCAACGGGACGAAGAGTACTGAAGTCAATTCGTTTGTCACTGCGCCAGACGCCAAGTTGAAAAGCAAAATCTGTCTGGCGTTCGGCTCCTGTGCAGATATGAATTCCATTCCACTCTGGACTCAAATGGAAGAGCGGGGAGCAGAGGGATTGGTTCTGCTGGGCGATACTCCCTATATCGATAGGACTGATCTCAAGACAGCGCGCGAGAAGCACCGTCAGTTTCTAGTTGTTCCTGAGTTAGCCAAACTGATTTGTCATACTCCTACCTGGGGAACGTGGGACGATCACGACTTCGGTCGTAACGATTCCGACGGACGTCTGCCGGGCAAAGAAAACACACGTCAGGCATTTGTCGAGTATCGGGCCAATGAGCAGTTCGGCCACGACAATCAGGGAATCTATACCAAATTCCGCTACGGACCAGCTGAGGTCTTTCTACTGGATACCCGCTGGTTTTCCCGCACAGAACCATCTCCTATCGCTCCCGACAAGCCAACTCTGCTTGGAAAAATCCAATGGGAATGGCTTAAGGAATCGTTACGTTCCTCGGATGCAGAATTCAAAATTATCGCATGCGGCATGATTTGGGACGATAAAGAGAATACGGAATCGGACGATTGGGGCACGTATTCTCATGAACGAGAGGCTCTGTTTGAGTTTATTGGAGATCAGAATATTTCCGGAGTGGTCCTGATTGGTGGTGACATCCACTGCTCGCGTCTGTTGAAATACAAGACGGAATTACGAGTCGGATATCCCATTCACCAATTCATTGTCTCGCCCATTCATCATCGGACCATTCCGAAATTGAATGTGCCTCATCCTGATTTGATCAAAGGGGCGGCTATCCCGCACGTCTGGCTGCGACTGGAAGTCGACTCCACCCGAGAGCCTGCTCAACTCCATGCCGAGTGGGTGCAGATGGATGGGCAACCGATGTGGGACATTACGCTGGATGAAACAGAATTGAGGAGAGACTGAATGAATCAATCTGCGCTCGATAGCAACGACTCCAGCCTGGACTGTTTCTTTATTGAAGAGTTCATTGCCCAGCCTGATTCGAAGGATCACTCTCAACAGGTTTACTTGTATGAAAACGCGTTGAGACAACTGGATTCCATACTAAAGAAGCGGAGTGTTCGCAACATATTCCTGGTTCTGGATGAAATGGCCTGGAGGTCGTCTGGAGCCGACGAAATTCTCGGTCCCGTATTCGCGACTCGGCAGATCACACGATTCACTAAATTTGAGCCCAATCCGAAAATTGAAGATGTCGAGCGTGGAATTAAGGAATTCCGTCGTCACAAACACGATTTGATTATTGCACTGGGAGGAGGAACGGCGATCGATCTGGCCAAAATGATCGGTGCGTTCTCCTCTCAGACGGAACCGGCACGGGAGTTGGCAACGGGTGCTGCCTCATTGAGAGGCCTTGGCCCCGCACTCGTTGCCATTCCGACCACTTCCGGCACCGGCAGCGAAGCGACGCATTTCGCTGTTGTGTATGTTGACGGTCAGAAATATTCCGTTGCCGAGCCGTCTCTACTGCCCGATATCGCCATGATCGATCCCTTCCTCACATGGTCTCTGCCACCAGCCATTACTTCCACAACGGGACTTGATGCGTTTTGTCAGGCGATGGAATCAATTTGGGCTGTCGGAGCGACTGAGGAATCGATTGGTTATGCCACTGAGGCGGTCATGCTGGCTTACAATAATCTGCCGCAGGCAATTCACGA
>DOCI01000324.1 GCA_003503535.1 Planctomycetaceae bacterium | reverse complement strand
CAGGAACTGAGCCCCCCCTTTATGGTAACTACGATAATTACTCGTTGAATGACTGGTGGCTGAGCAGTTACTGACCTGGGCGTCATCAACCAGCGTATCAGTCGTTACGGGTTTATTCATCTGGTCGAAAGTGCTACCGAAAACACTGGATTGGGCAGCTAGTCCTGCTCCCTGAAATGTTGTTCCATTTGGTTGAGGGATCATCCAGGCTTGAGTCGCTGGTCGATTGGGAGTAACAGGAGTCGTGCAGTTTTGCCCGGTACAAAGTAGGAACTTGGTACCTGTCGCCCCTTCTCCCATTGCTATTGTGTTTGATGACCCATCGACGAGATCGCGAAAGCGCGTTGAGAGATTTGTATCAAACATTCCGACCTGTGAACCCATTGTGCTTGGGTTGATGCACCAGCCTCTGTGTGATCCTTTGGAAAATAAGTAGGTCGTTATTGCGAAATCAGTCCCAACGGGAAATGAGCCCAATGCAGCTAATTCGGGAATCGATGTTACTTGAGTTCCGGCATTGGATGGACAGATGAAGCCGGAAACGACCGTTTTTGCGACCTGCGCTGACTGTTGCTCCCAGGGCAACGAGTCATTATAGAGATCTTTAAGGGCTGACTCTTCAAAGTAAGGCAACAACGATGCATTGGCATTTGAATAAAAGTTGCTGGAAGGTGTACCACCTGTACTCCATTTCACACTCGCTCCGAGTGGAAACATGGTGAAAACATCGTGATAGTTATGCAGTGCAAGTCCAAACTGCTTCAAGTTGTTCTTGCACGATGAGCGACGAGCTGCCTCTCGAGCCTGTTGCACCGCTGGCAGCAATAATGCTACCAAAATTGCGATGATCGCAATAACAACGAGTAACTCAATTAATGTGAAACCTCGAACGTGTTTCTTCATCAGGCTATAAACTCCTAAAATTTCCAAAGTGTGAAAGAGTATTTGTTTTGTAACCTGAAACGTCAGGGTACACAATTATTCAACAAGCCGTTACATTTCCTGAATCGCTACATAATAATATAATAATGTATCTATTATCCTGCAACAATCAGAAATGAGCAACTAAAATTGCTAAATGATAACAAATCTTCGGAAATCGACTGCCGGAAGTGGGTGAATATCCAAAACGGAGCACAAAGCTGGCCGCTTGTTGGTTTGGATAAGCGAGTTCACTTATTGCGAGAAATCCGTAATTTGTTACATCGAAACTCGCGTGAGTGGATCGAGATTTGTTCCCAGGCGAAGTCACTCACGACGCAGGGACAAAGGAGTGAGGAAATCCTGGCTGGCCCTGTCGGAGTCTCCCGATACCTGACGATTTTGAGTTCCAATCTGGAAAAGCTCGTCAATAAAGAGGCCATTTCGCCTGATCGTTCAATCACTTCACTTTCCAGCGGAAAGTTGCAGGTCAATGTATTTCCTGTGAGCCAGGTCATGGATCAACTGTTGTTTCCTGGCCTCAAAGCCGCAGTCTGGATGAAGCCAGATATTAGTCGAGATCAAATTCACGGGGATCTGCTGGAACCTATTTTAGATCCACCGAACCCTGCACCTGTCAGCGTTGTGCTGGGGGCAGGCAATGTCTCGGCGATTCCCCTGACAGATGCACTCGCCAAGTTGTTTCAGGAGAGCCATGTTGTTCTGCTCAAACTCAATCCAGTGAACGAATATCTCAAGGATGTGTTCGAGAAAATCCTTGCCCCCGTCATTACACCGGGTTGGATGAAGATTGTCACCGGGGATGCTGCTGTTGGTAAAGAATTGATTGAATCCCCGCTCACGAATTCAATTCACATTACAGGCTCCCAGCAATCTCACGATGCTATCGTCTGGGGTAGCGATCTCAGTCAGGCTGCAGAGCGAAAAGCAAATGGGACACCACTGCTGGAGAAACCAATCACGAGCGAACTGGGCAATGTCAGTCCGTGGATCATCGTTCCCGGAAAGTATTCCAGTCGTGAACTTCGCATGCAAGCCATGAATATTGCGGCTTCGCTAACAAACAATGCCGGTTTCAATTGTGTCACGACAAGGGTTATCGTGACCAGTCGATCCTGGCCGCAGCGTAGTCAGTTTCTGACAGAACTTCGTCAAAGCCTGAAACAGATTCCGGCTCGTGTCCCCTACTACCCGGGAAGTACAGAACGATATCAGAGTATTTTAGATGAGCCTGCTCCAATCGCTGAGGATGGAACGCTCGAATGGCGTTTGCTGGAAGATTATCCATTGGATAATGAGTCCAGATTATTTTCCGAAGAGTCTTTTTTACCGGTCAGTATTGAAGTTGCATTGAATTCAGAAACTGCGGAGCGTTTTTTACACTCAGCCGTCGAATTCTGTAACGAGAGGCTTTACGGCACCCTGTCTGTTGCCATCACTTGTACAAATCGCTTTCGTAAAGAGCATCGAAAACTGTTATTCGAACAGGTTGATCAATTAAATTATGGCAGCGTATGTATCAATCAGTGGCCTGGGCTGGTTTATGGATTGATGACACCTCCCTGGGGCGGAGCTCCAGATACTGATTTAAACGATGTCCAAAGCGGACAGGGGTGTGTCCACAACCTCTTTTTCCTGGACAACTACCAAAAGACCCTTTTTTCGGGGCCATTGTGTAATTTTCCAAAACCGGTCTGGTTTGCAAATCATTCTCGCTCTGAGGATGTTGCCTGGAAACTGCTGGATTATTATTGCGGCCCATCAGTTCTAAAATTACCTGGCTTGATTGCTACTGCGCTGCTGGGTTGAAAGATACGAGAATTTTTTGCAATACATTAGGA
>DOCI01000274.1:13511-14753 GCA_003503535.1 Planctomycetaceae bacterium | reverse complement strand
GTGGTTTCCGCTGGTATTTCACCTATTCCTGGCACTTTAGGAGTACCAATTCAGGAGATTGCAACTCCTCTATTTCTATCGACGATTCGTCCTTTAGATGATGTCCTGGATTTGGGAATGTCTCTGGCATTTCCTTAAAAGCAAGTAGATTTGATGACCCGGGTTGCACTGGCAATTGAGGTGATTTGGGCTGTCGTTTCCGATTTTAACGATTTTTCTCAAGAGGCAGGCTGGAATGGTCGATCTTCAAAGATGAAACCCCATTTTATTGTTGGATAGTGCGCGGCTGTTTCCTCATCGCTCGTCATAACTCTCCGACAATCCCTCCTTTCAGCCTGCCTCTCATCACCATCCCTGGTGAATCTGGAAATAATCCATGTTATACGGACTCTATCAATCAGCCGTCGGAGCCGATCTTCAGGCTTTGAAGATGGATACGGTCTCGAATAACATCGCGAACGCGAGCACATCCTCTTTTAAACGTGACCTGGCTGTTTTTGGAGTGCGACAACAACAGGCACAACTCGACGGCAATCAATATGGCATTCCTCCGGGACTGGAAGATCATCCCGGCTCTGCAATTGCAGTCGAAACATTTACTGATCATTCACAAGGTCCACTAAACAGTACGGGATCTCCGCTGGATGCCGCTCTGGCAGGGCCAGGGTTTTATCGTGTGACCGATGGTGAGTCGGAATTCCTGACACGTCGAGGTTCATTTACGCTCAATGCCGATTCTGATCTCGTGGAAGTCGATACGGGGTATCATGTTCTGGATGAGATCGGCAAACCGATATCGGTGCCGCCGGGCAGTGAACTGCAAATCAGCCAGGAGGGTTTTCTCACTGCGATCGATCCTCTGACCAATCTTCCCATTCCCCTGGGACGTTTTGACGTGGTGGAGCCGACCGACTACCGGCTGCTGCAAAAACAGGGCGACAGCCTTTACAGCATCGACGAATCGGCTGTGCAGCCAGCAGGTCCTGAAACACAGGTACGTCAGGGATATCAAGAGGGTTCTGGGGTTCAACCAGTCAAAGAAATGCTGGAAATGATCCAAACCTCACGCGGCTTCGAAGCCAACATGAATCTGATTCAGCATCAGGACAATTCTCTCGGACAACTTTTGCAGGCGATCGGAAAAAATTGATTTTAACAACTCTCATCTGCATATGCCTTAGAGTTCTATCACAACATCTCGAATAACCATTCGGGATCACGAGAGGAAGACGATGAGTTTAG
>DOCI01000274.1:13044-13436 GCA_003503535.1 Planctomycetaceae bacterium | reverse complement strand
AGACGATGAGTTTACGAACAATGAATACATCCGCAACGGGCATGGAAGCCAATCTCTTCCAGCTCGATGTGATTGCGAACAACCTGGCGAACGCGGGGACAACGGGCTTCAAACGCAGCCGGGCCGAGTTTGAAGATCTGTTTTATGAACACTTCAAGTTGCCGGGTGTTGTCTCTCCAGCAACAGGAACGGAAACCCCAACAGGCATTGCGCTTGGTTTGGGAACAAACGTGCGAGCCACTCAAGTGGACTTCCGACAGGGCTCCCCAAACCTGACTGGTGGCACCTTAGATTTTATGATTCAAGGAGAAGGCTTTTTTCAGGTGGTTGATTCCAGCGGGGCAATTGCCTACACGCGAGCTGGAACATTCACACCAAATGCCAGTGGTGCT
>DOCI01000274.1:12475-12991 GCA_003503535.1 Planctomycetaceae bacterium | reverse complement strand
TGCCAGTGGTGATCTCGTCATGTCTTCAGCGAACCTGGGGAGATTGCTCGAACCGAACATTAATATCCCAGCCAATGCAACTGACATCACTGTCAGTGTCGACGGACAAGTTTCCTACCGCGAGGCTGGAAATACAACGTTAACAAATGCCGGACAAATTTCTCTGGCCCGCTTCATCAATCCCGAAGGTTTGATTCAAGGTGGAGAAAACCTGTATTTTGCATCGGATGCATCCGGCTCTCCCATCACAGGATTTCCGGATACAGAAGCGTTCGGAACGATCCTGCAAGGAGCGTTAGAATCCTCGAATGTCGAACCGGTGAAAGAGCTGGTCGACCTGATCAAAACCCAGCGCAATGTCGAACTGAACAGTGAAGCCCTCAAAGCGGGCGATCAGATGCTGCAACTCGTTAACAACCTGAGAAGGTTCTAAATGAAAGTGCGTGAATTATAGACCGTTACAAAAGAATGAAGTCGCAATAATTGGCTCATCGGGTGGCACGCCCCTGAGCAACG
>DOCI01000274.1:6622-12303 GCA_003503535.1 Planctomycetaceae bacterium | reverse complement strand
GGACGTGCCACCCAGAAAATCACGACTTAAAATGAATTAATACTCGACATCGAGCGGATCTGTCATTTTAAGAGTGTCCAAAAATTGAAGAAAGTCCTCCTATGAAATCTCTGCTGGCAATTGTGATCTTCTCACTGCTGACCTCACCGGTCTTTGCAGCGACGATTCGGCTATTGCCTGCAGTGCAGATGCAGGGATTGCTCGTGCGACTGGGAGACATCGCAGAAATTGCTGAATGTGATCAGGCAACTCAAGAACATCTGGAAGATTTGACCATCGGGCCAGCTCCTGCAGCCGGTCGAGAATTTCGGATACCACTCGATACCGTTCGTCGCGAACTTGCATTGCGGGGAATCGACCAAACCGATTTGCGATTTGTGGGAGCAACAGAATCCATAGTGACTCAGGAACGTCCTAAAGCGATTTCCAAGTCTGTCGCGCCGATAGCAAATCGGCAACTCGTCGAGCATGTTGAAGCCTCCATACGAACTTTTCTTTCTCAACAATCTGCTGACCTGGGAACAATTGAAGTCACTCTGGAGGAATCCAGCGTCGCTACGCTACCAGTAGAATTGACGCCGCGTTTAACGTTAACAATTCAAGGTGGTCAGCAGCCGTGGATCGGATTGCAGCAGATGACGGTATCGTTCACATCGACTGAGGGATCGCCATTTTCTTTTCCTGTCGCGTGTCACGTCACACAGAAACCCCGTTTACTGGCATTGAAGCATGGCTTGCCACGCGGACAGGTCATCCGGGAAATCGATTTGATCTGGATTGATGCGGAATCTGCAACCGATGGATTTTCTGAACCTTCAGCGGTTGTCGGAACTGAAACATCCAAGAACATAAGAGCCCTGGCTGCAATCCAAGCAGATGATATCCGCATGCTGCCTCTGGTTCGCCGAAATGATATTGTCGCCGTCACTGCTCAAATCGGATCGATTTCTGTGATGCGATATTGCAAATGTCATGAAGAAGGAACACTTGGACAATTTGTAACGCTTTCTCCTTTGGACAGTAAAGAACGAATTGTGGCGCGGGTCTCTGGCTATCGTGCTGCCGTGATTTCAATGAACGATCAATCCGCGAACCAGACACTCTCACCGACACTCACGCAATCAACAGCAAAGAACCTGACTTCCGTCGAATCGACGGGGCTGGAACTGATTGAAACGAAAACTCCCAATCAACCAATTTCAAATGCTGGCGTCATTCGTCAGACCTCAGCTCAACCACAGATGACGCCCCTGCATCGATCATCGTCAAGCTCACATCGTGTTCTGGCTAACCAGCCTGCTCAATTGCCTTAAAACTAAATTATTTGCGAAACTGGTCACTTCACACATGCTGCCGTTTCGAGAAATGTTTCCATGAAAATTAAACTTCTTATTGGTTTGATACTGCTCGCAATGGGCTCATCGAAAAGTGTGCTGGCTCAGGGGCCGTCACCCTTTGATGAATATAGTCAACCGCAGTCTCAGCAACCCTATCAGCCGCAGTCTCAAAATCCGTATCAGCAGCCACCAGCTCAAGATTACAGACAGATGCCTCAGCAGGCTCCAATGCCCTCCTATCAATTGCCACCTCCGTCGGTAAAAGATTTTTCGCTGATCTATATTGATGAACCTCCTCTCAAGGAATACATGATCAACGACATCGTGACCGTGATCGTCAGTGAACGGTCGGAAGTGACGCTTAACTCCCGATTTAATCGTCAGCGAACATCGACATTCAAGTCGGAATTAAAAGACTTTGTTCGCCTGAGCGATGGATTGAGACTTGAGAACTCCGCCACCACCAGTCCAGCGATTGATGCCAGTCAACAGGAGCGACTGCAAACCACCGGTCAGGTGACCGATGCCGAGGGAATTACTTATCGCATCGCGGCTACCATCGTCGATATCCGTCCGAATGGAAACATTGTGCTCGAAGCTCGGAAAAGTATCGATGCCAACGATGACCTCTGGGAATACACGTTGCATGGCGAAATTCGTTTTGAAGATATCGCAAATAACAATACGGTCCTCAGTGAAAATATTGCGAATCTGAATATCGAAAAACGACAAAAAGGCCGTGTTTACTCAAGTACAAATCGTCGCTGGGGAACGAAAATCATGGATGTGATCTGGCCTTTCTAATTCGTTTAGACACTCGGACTCAATGCACAATCTTTCTTTCCCCTCACGACAACCACCTCCCCCCACAACGAAATTTCCCTCCCATGAAGTTCTTTCATCTCCATCATTGTGTGAAAGCCATTCCCCTGGTCATCCTGCTGATGTTCAGCACAACACTTTCTGCACAGGTGCGTCTGGAGAGTATTTGCACTTTGCATGGGCATAAGGAAGTCCGCTTGACTGGTATGGGGCTGGTGATTGGATTGGATGGAACAGGAGACGGTGGTGATGCCGGGCCAACGATTCGGGCATTGGCCACCGCGATGAAAAATATGAATGCCCCCGTGCTCGACCCTCGGGAACTTCGGGATGCAGATAACGTTGCGATTGTGATGATCGATGCCACCATTCCGAAAACCGGACTCAATCGTGGACAACGGCTCGATTGCTATGTCAGTTCCTATCTCGGAGCAAAAAGCCTTCGCGGGGGACGCTTGTTGATCTCCCCCCTGCAAATGGCTGATATCCGCGATGAACGACTTGTCGGAACCGCTTCCGGAGCACTTGTGATTGAAGATGCGTCCATACAAACAAAGGCCAGAATTCCCGGCGGTATCGTTCTCGAAGCCGACCTCTTTCAGAGCTCGCAGTATCTTTCGCAAATTGTCGATCAATCCTCCGGCGATCCTAAAATCCGACTTCTGCTCGATGAATCTCACTCGAGTTTTATTTCTGCTCGAATGATCACTGAAGTCGTCAACGAAGCGTTTGCTTTTGAATCGTTCGATAAACAACATGCCAAAGCAGTCAGCCCCAGTATTATCGATGTCACGATCCCTAAGACTTGGCGAGAGACGCCAATTGAATTCATTGCCGAAATTATGGACTTGAAAGTAACCTCACCACACAGCATGTCACGCGTGCAGGTGAATACATCGACTGGAGTTGTGATTCTTTCCGGCGATGTCGAATTGAGCCCTGTGCTGATCAATCATCCCAACTTACAAATCACGATTGGCGGCTCTACAAACTTCATCGATGGAGCTCAGTTTCGTCCTCTGACCGATGAGCAATCGGCACGCACCAACTCCAGACTCGACCAGCTTGTACAGGCTCTTAACCAACTCGGCGTTCCTCGCGAAGCGATGATTGAAGTCCTCCGAGAACTTTCCCGCTCCGGCAAACTCCACGCAATTTACGAAGAGATTTAGAGCAATGAATTGCAGGGTGCGCCCTGACGCACCCTACTGCTCTTTCTAGCTTAAAATGTCGCCCTCAAATCGCTAACCTCCCACCCCCTAAGCCTTCCCATGAGCAACTCCACCATTTCGTCGTCACTGGCGTCGCCTCAATATTCTGTCAATCAGATGACTGAGCAAACTGCCAGGCCAGATTCTTCGATGACGACAAAAAAAGCGTTTCAGAAATTTGTGGCGAGTACTTTTTACAAGCAGATGCTCAAAGCATTACGGAGTACTCAGCAAACGGTGCAGTATATGGATGGTGGACAGGCCGAACAGGCGTTCCGATCGCAGCTTGATCAGCAGATTTCAGAAGACCTGGCAGAGAATCATGGAGCTGCTTTCAGCGATTCCCTGTACGAAAGCTTCCGTAATAATCTCGATGCGAAGCAGGCTCAAGCGGGCAGTAAAATTAACTATCTTGCCTAATCGTTACGACCGGACGAGTTTCGGGAGAACCGACAAGTTGAAGGTAACTGCTACACACCCTGCTGGTAATATATTCCGATTTTAATGATAGAACCGAATGTGCGGCTTCTCCGTGCGCCAGGTCTGATGGGAAAACATCGGGCTCAATGGTTCCTTGATTAAAAGAGGATTTGTATGTCGACTGCACCAGAAAAAGAACTGACCGGTTATCCCAGAGAGATCTCCAGATTTCTTACGGAACTGACAACAGCTCAGAAAAACCTGATCGCGCTGCATCCGGCTAAAAAAACCGCTTTGATTGCCCGCGATTTCAATCAGGTCACCGAACTGCAGAGACAGGAACGATTACTGCAACAAAAGCTTACACAGGTGCTCTCACTTCGAGAGCATCTCCTCCACAATTTACAGCGCACCGGTTCAAGAGGGGCAACACTTCATCAAGTTTGTCAAATACAAGGCTGGCTGGCATTGAAACCGTTAATGGATCAATTCCTGGAAGCCCGCTCGCTCGGCCTGGAACTTCGTCAACAGTCGTGGTCGTTATGGACGTTCGCACATCGTGCTTCACGATATTACAGCACGGCTCTGGAGTTGATTGCTCAACGAGGGATGAAACAGGCAACGTATAATCAGGACCCCAACACTCAATACGATGCCGGTGGTGGCTCGTTGTTCGATGCTTCAATCTGATTCCGATTTCAAACTCTGTCGACGAAATCTGTAACTATGGGACTCAATGCAACATTAATGACCGCCGGGCGATCCCTTGAGCTGTTTACAGCAGGGATTCAGGTTGCCGGTCAGAACGTCGCCAATGCGAATACGCCCGGTTATGTTCGCGAAGAACTTGGTCTTGGAACCAATACACCTTATGAAGCTGGTGGACTGATTCTGGGAACCGGGGCCCGCGATAACGGGATTCGTCAACAGCTCGATTACCATCTCGAACAGCAACTGCATGCCGCCAATACCGATGCAGGCAGTGCCGATATTCGCAGCGAAGTTTATGGTCGACTCGAGTTGATCCTGGGAGAATTGGGTTCTGGAGATCTCTCCTCGCAACTCAATGCATTTTCTGCTTCTATCAATGAGGTTGTTAATCAACCGGAGTTGATCAGCAATCGGCAAATTGTACTTCAAGAGGGAGCTCAACTGGCGACATCGATTCTGGATATCCGTGCAAATGTTGACCGGACTCGAACGGCTCTCACAAGCGATATCAAAGGCTTTGTCGATGAAGTCAACGGACTTGTCGATTCAATTGCGAAACTGAATACGCAAATTGTAAGACTGGAGTCAGCCGGTCTGAATGGCAGTCAGGCGGGTGGTCTGCGTTCGGAACGATTGACCGCGCTGAATCGTCTTTCCGAACTTGTCCCCATTCGCACGAACGAACATAGTACTGGCTCTATTGATGTCCATTCAGGATCTGACTTCCTGGTCCTCAATGGTAACTCCCAGCACCTTGAGACGACGACGAAATCCGACCGCGGTGTCATTACCAGCGAAGTCAATTTTGCAAAATCGAAATCTCCTTTAACATCCACTTCAGGAGAATTGGGAGGTGCGATTGATGCTCGGGACAATATTCTAGGGGGTTTTGCCGACGATCTGGACAAGTACGCTCAAGCAGTCATTCAGGAAGTGAACCTGATTCATGCCTCTGGAGAAGGCTTGAAAGGTTATGAATCGGTCACTGCGACAAATACAATTGATGACACCTCGGCCAGCTTGAATACAGCCGGGCTGGGTTTGACTCCCAAACATGGCAGCTTTGAAATCAAGATATATGATCGGGCTACAGAAGCGACTGTCACTACGCGAATCAATATCGATCTGGATGGTTTGAACGGGAATGATACTTCACTCGATGATCTTCAGGCGGCTCTGT
>DOCI01000274.1:3340-6517 GCA_003503535.1 Planctomycetaceae bacterium | reverse complement strand
CTTCAGGCGGCTCTGGATGCCGTGGGAAACCTCTCAGCCAGCATCGACAATGTGGGCCGATTGACGCTCGAAGCAGATGCTGGATTTGAAGTCAAATTCAGTAACGACAGCAGCGGAACACTGGCCGCTCTGGGAATCAACACCTTCTTTCAAGGCAAAGATTCCAACGATATTGCGGTGAACGAAACCCTGAAGAATAATCCCCATCTGTTTGCTGCGGGTTTGGGGAATGGACCAGGAGACAATCTGAATGCACAGTCGCTGGCAACATTTTTTACCAATCCCTCAAGTCGACTGGGGAATGTCAGCCTGGATGATTTCTACTCCAGTTTAACCTCGCAGATCGCAAGTTCTTCAGCAGCCGAGTCCGCTTTGGCGGAGGGATTCAATTCCTATCATAATTCGCTGGGGGGATTGCGATTGCAGAATTCGGGAGTCAGCCTTGATGAAGAAGCGATCAATATTATGGAACTTCAGCAAAGTTATGCAGCAGCCGCGCGAATTATCAGTACGGTCGATGAATTGTTCAATGTGTTGTTGAGCATTTAAAGCAATAAGCTTGAAAATTGGACACGAAAAATTGAATCGTTAACCAAGTCAGGCTTTTAGAAAACGATTGAGAAAGAATCTGAAACGTGTCACTGGGACCTATTCAAACTGGCCGAATTCCGAGTTCGCTGATTTACAGCCGTTCGCTGCAGAATCTGGATTCGAGTACGCGCGCATTTCTGCAACTGCAGGATCGAATTTCGAGCGGTCAGCAGTTTCAGACCATCGGGGAAGATCCGGCTGCAGCATTGAAAACGATTCTGCTTCAGCAGACGCAGGAACGAAATCAACAAGTCTCAGACAATGTCGAAGTCAGCCGCTCTTTGCTCTCAGCGACAGAAAACACATTGAGCCGTATTGGAGATGTCCATAACCAACTCAATTCGATCATTCTCTCAGGACTTGGCGATTCGACATCTGCTACAGAGAAAAAGCAACTCTCGACAGAGGTCGGTACCTTAATCCAGGAGATTGTTAATGCGGGAAATACCGAGTTCCGCGGACGATATCTGTTTGGAGGAACGAATAACACCCAGGCTCCGTTTTCGTTTTCAAGTAATAATGATGCAATCAAATTCTCTGGGACTCTGACTGAGATCAGTTCTTTCATCTCCACGGATGGTCTGCTGGCCAATAATGTCAATCCTCAACAGGCACTCAATCCCACCGCGTCCGTCAACGGAAGTGATCTGAATGCCAGTCTCAATTCCGCAACTCGAATTCAGGATTTATTTGGGGGCTCCGGTGTCGAGTTAGGAATTATTGAAGTGACCGTCGACACTGGTGGAGGACCGCAAACAGAGAAAATTGATTTATCATCAGCCGATACCATTCAAGATTTTGTCACACGCCTTGAAGCTCCTTTCGCCGGAGATTTGACCGTCGGCATCACTGCTACGGGTATCACACTGACTCCAAGTGCAGGAACGGTCTCCGTTGCCGATTTGCCAAACAGCCGCGTGGCTGGCGATTTGGGAATTAAATCCACTGCCGGAGCCAGCATCACATCCAAAGACCTGGACCCACGCTTGAGCCGATTGACAACACTTGCCTCTCTGAACGGTGGAGCTGGAATTGGACCGACTGCCGGGACAGGAATTGTTGTGACCAATGGAATTCAATCCGAAACGATCGATCTTGATGGCCTGACCACTGTTGAAGACTTTTTCAATGCTCTGAAAAAAGCCAATGTCGATGTCGAAGGCGGATTTACCGCCGACGGAAAAGGACTGCAGGTCATCAGTCGCTTGAGTGGAGTCGGACTCTCGATCGCTGAAAATGGCGGCACGAATGCGGCTGGGCTGGGTCTACAGACATTTTCTGGAACCACACAACTTTCATCGCTCGATTCCGGAAAAGGCGTACCCGTTGATGATACCTCTGAATTTGATCTGATTCGACGCGATGGAACCGAGGTCAGTATTTCACTGGCTGGCGCCAAGACGGTTCAGGATGTTGTTGACTTGATCAATGCGGTCGATCCTGGAGTTCTGGTCGCTTCATTCAATACGACTGGTAACGGTTTGATCCTGAGTGATTCTTCAGGAACCGGAGCATTAACGGTCGCTGAAAATGCAATTACCAGTGCTTTGAAGATCTCCGGAACTGAAGATGGCAATGCTGATCTGGAAGGGACTGCTGTAGGTGCAGAATCGGCTCTCGACTTATTGTCCAGTCTCAATAACGGAGCAGGGGTTCCCGTTGGTGCGAACACTCTCGATATCACCCGTCGGGATGGCTCTGTCGTGAACGTCGATTTGTCTGCCGCACTGACCGTACAGGATGTGCTCGATGCCGTCAACGCGGTCGATCCCGGCAATCTCGTGATGACACACAGCTCTGTATCGGAGAGCTTTCAGCTGAATGACAATTCCGGGACAGGGAGTTTGACTGTTGCCGATAATGTGGTTTCGGCTGCATTGGGAGTTGTCGGAAGTGAAGATGGTGTCGTCGACTTAATTGGAACCGATCCAAATTCTCAGAGATCGACAGGCTTGCTCGATTTGATGTTTCGTCTTCGCGACGCATTAGAGATCGGCAATAATCAGGAATTGGAAGTGATTTCTGATGCACTGAAATCGGAATTTGCCGACTTCAACTTTCTGCGGGGAGATGTTGGCGGTCGACTGCAATCGCTCGATCGCTATGCCAACAAATTGGCCGATGAAGATATTCAGATTCAGGAATCACTCTCGGAAGTCTTCGATACCGATATGACCGAAGCGATCACGCTATTTTCAAACCTGCAGGTAACTATCCAGGCCGCCCAGCAAATCGCCGCTCAAACTCTGCAGTTGAATCTCTTCAACTATCTGTAAACGATTCTGCAACGCAGGACAATCTTTACATCGGATTCGCTATGAATCGGTCAGGCCTCAATTATCAGATACGAAAGCATTGAGTCTTTACGAGAAAAGAATTGAATTTTGTGAACCACGACGCTCAATAAAACAACAGAGTGCGGAACAATTTAGACAATCAGAATTAATGACGAACACACGAGAATTGCCGGCTCAGCTGGCTTGATCAACTCGCCGGAACCCAAATGGTAGTTTTCAAAATTTGCGTAATTCACAAAACTTTGAATCCTTAAACCCTGTTCCAATTGGAAACCGGATTTCCTTAGAC
>DOCI01000274.1:0-3145 GCA_003503535.1 Planctomycetaceae bacterium | reverse complement strand
TCCGGTTTTCATTGGGAACGCGGTATAGTAGCACAGAGATTGTTTTGCAGCAGAGTTCCAGAAAGGCTCAAACATTGGAAATAATATCAGCACTGTATGAGAAGATTTCTCCGAGTCCTCTGTGCGTCTGCGGTTCAAAAACTCTGAAGTCCGTTTGGATAAGAGTTTTGATTTCTCGGGTTTTCAAATGGAGCGAAGTTAAGATGCTTCCAGATCAGAAAAATCAGTTTCCCCAATGCCAGAGCTTTTTCAGGGACGAGCAAATGATTTATGCAGATTCAATATAGACAGGCAGGAAGCTTGTCCTACGGAGTTTATTGTGGGCTATCCACAACCCACAATCTTTTTCATCTCCGAATTGGCATTTCGAATTGACCTTCTGGAATGATGTGCGAACGGGAATCAAGATCAGCTTCGCGTGTCACTTGACTTGGCCCGGTAGCCCATTCCGAAGTCGCCCATAGCAACCATGTGTTGGAAACTTCTTCCGAAACCTGCAACATGGTTGTGTTGAGGTCTTTCGAGGTCAAATCCTTGTTTGGGAGAATCGCTTCCAGCAGGAATCGCTGAACATCTTTGTTGTATCCAAAGTGGAAACAGGATTCGAGTTCAGAGCCAGCGGCTAGCAGTTCGAGCAGATGCTTTTCGGAAATTTCACATTCAGGCCGAGGATCGAGCCAGGCGCGAATGCGAACTTTCGATTGATCGTTTGTCAACTTCAAAGAAAAGAAGACTTCAATCTCCTGATCGTCCATCTCGGCTTGGTAGGCAACATCGTATTGCGAGCCGACCAGTTTGGGAGTCAGTTGCAAGTCCTGAATCAATCGACCGAGATCATTCAGCGTCAGCTGAGTTTGGGGCGATGACGATTCTGCGATTTGTTTCACTGGGAAAGCTGGATTCCTGTTTTCTGCAACCGGACTATTCGGCTGTGCTGAAGAAGCCGATGGGAAGCGATTGCTCATCTCAACAGGTGTGGGAACCGCTTGAGTTGATGACTCCCCAGATGACGGCTGAAAGGTCGGAAACTTAGCCGATTGAGCAGAACATTCCCCAACTGTGAGTCCACAGGTCAGGGCAAATGTTGTCATCAGAAATATTTTTTTACATCGCATTAGAGGCACTCCGTTGCCTGATCAAGTTCCCGATTCCGAATGGAAACGAAAGGATTTGCGACGTCAATTCATCGTGATTGCAACGTCGTCTCTATTTCCCTCCACTCTGCTCACCAAACAAAGCCTCCAGACAAATCTGAGACCACGTTTCAAACTGGTCGAATTGTTCCAATAATTCCGCAGGAGAGGAAAACCTTGTTTGTATCATCGACGCTTCTTTAGGGAAAACTTTGGGATTATCCACATTAAACAGGTGAACAATGCCTAAATGGACTTTTCCGACCTCAGTAATGTCATCATTCAGGATGCCGACCAGTTCTTGAGTGTATTCTCCCTGAATTTCAATTTCTTCATCAATTTCCCGACGCATCCCCAATATATACGCGTGTTCGGTCTCTGATTCATCCAGTGTAGAAATATGTCCACCAACTCCAATCGAACGTTTGCGGTGTAAGCGGGATTCCCCCTGGTCGGTTCCTCGTTCGTAATGAAAAATCTTGCCATCGTGCATGAAAATACAGTAGGGAATAAGTTGTTTGAAGCTGGTGTCCTGCTCCATTTCATCGCGTGGTCGGTAAGACGTGTGCATCGGATCGAGCAGGGTCTTCATGTAAGGTTCAGTATTTCGGTTGAACCCCTGAAAATGACCAATTTCATGAAACAGCATGGTCGGGACAACAAGGACCTGTTCGATAGAAGTCTGCTCCGTCATGAGATTCCCTCAGTTTTCCTGATGCAATAGCAGGCGATGATGTGATATACTTAAATGAGACGATAGTGCCTGCAAGGATATCCCGCACTATAATCACCCCTGCCGCAAACCTCAAACGGCCCGCCGCCGCAATCCAAATTGCCAGCCGTATTTAGCAGCCAGTCCGACCGATGCTGACTCACGGAGATAATCAATGAATCCGATTTTTCGCAAGAGAATTTCCAGACGATCCATTTTGCGTGGAGCCGGTGCGGCTCTGGCATTGCCGTTCCTCGACAGTATGGTTCCTGCTCTGAATGCAAACGAAGCTCTGGAAAAACCGCCTTTGCGAAACGCATTCCTGTTTATGCCCAACGGAGTGAATCCCAAAAACTTCACTCCTCCGGGCGACGAGGAAAAGTTCGAACTCACTCCCATGCTGCAGCCTCTGGCCAATGTCAAAGACGACATCATGCTGCTGGAAAATTTATGGAACGAACAGACTTCCGGCCGCAATGGTCACTGGCCCAAAGTTCCTGCGTTCCTGTCTGGTGGGTTTGTTGTGAGAACTTCCGGTCGCGATATGGATACCGGTGGGACCTCTGTCGATCAATTACTCGCATCCACAATCGGACAGGGAACACCACTGCCGTCTTTCGAACTCGGCGTCGATGAGGCCTATACCGGTGTCGATAACATTGGCGGTGGGTTCACCCGGATTTATGGTTCACACATTGCCTGGCGCGATCCGCATACTCCAGTTCCTAAAGAGATCATTCCTCAACTGGCCTTTGATCGACTCTTCCGCACCGGGCCATCCGCTCCAGTTGTTTCGGGATTTTCAACTGCTCATCCTGCCGTCGCAAAATCGTTGGCTCGGGACGACATTAGCGTGCTCGATCTGGTTCTTGAAGATGCCCACGCGATGCGGAACAAAGTTGGCATGAATGATCGTGCCAAAATTGACGAGTACCTCGAATCCGTTCGAGCGGTGGAACGACGGATCGAAAATTCGCTCAAACCGCAAAAACGCTGGATCAACGAAACCGGCTACGATGTCAAACGCCCGGGAGCAGGCATTCCCGATAAGCACATCGAACACGTGCAATTGATGCTCGATATCATGATCCTCGCCTTCTGGACCGATACAACCCGCGTCGGCACGTTCATGTTTGGGAATGCTCAGACAGGCCGAAACTTCTCCTTCATCGACGGCGTCAACGGCAGCTTTCACGGCTTGTCGCATCATCGTGATGAAGAAGACAAACTGGTCCAGTACGAAAAAATCGGCACCTGGCACATGGCTCAACTGGCATACGTCATTGAGAAAATGCGATCC
>DOCI01000352.1:29565-32018 GCA_003503535.1 Planctomycetaceae bacterium | reverse complement strand
AGGTTGAATCTCACTGAATACCGACGTTCGCCCCCGTCGTTTTCGTTTTCTGAGGAAATCAAGAGTCAAATTGACCCCAATTCGAAACAGCCAGGGACCAAATCGACGGGAAAGATCAAATTGATCCAGATTTTCATAAACCCGCAAAAATGTTTCCTGGGACAGGTCTTCGGCCAGTGTGTCTTCGTGGACAAATCGATAGATGACTCGGAATAATCGTTTTTCGTATCGCAGAACTAATCCACGAAAGGCTTGTTTATCGCCCTGTCGCGCATCCTCAATCAACCGCGCGTCACTGACTGCGGAAGATGGGGAGTCCTGCAAATTTTCGATTTCTGTTTGATTCATATCCGAACACTCTTTGTGAATTCCTGTCTTCTACTTTAAATACGGAATCTCCATGAGTGATGTTGGAGAAATCCGTTAATTTGTCAGTTTTTGAGGATCATTTGAGGATCAATTGTGTCAGATTCTGTAGAAATTGTCTCATTAAGTTGATTCCAACATCGCTCCACGATAAAGTTCGCCTACGAGAAATGCCTGCCCAGATGGCGGAATTGGCAGACGCGCCAGGTTGAGGGCCTGGTGGGGTTAATACCCCGTGGAGGTTCGAATCCTCTTCTGGGCATTTCTTCGCTTTGTCGGCCGCTCCGACGTTAGTTTTCAGGACATTAACAGTATGAGACTTCATGCTGTCAATGGTTTCCAGACTTCGTAATTTTTCCCTGTACGACTTGCATTTCACATAGGCGACCTCTTATATCTGTTATGAAATATAAACTCGGCTCGGTTATAGGGAATTTGACGACATGATTGCTCTTTTACAACGCTTATTTTTTCTGGCCGTTTTGTCTTTTTCATATCTGATATTTTCAGGGCAAAACGGCGAGGCTGCAGAAACTCCCAATGTGCTGTTTTTGATTTGCGATGATCTCAATTGCGATCTGGGATGTTACGGGCATGAGCAGGTCAAGTCTCCGAATATCGACAAGTTGGCGCAACGCGGCGTACGCTTTGCCAATGCTCACTGTCAGTATGCTTTATGCGGTCCAAGCAGGGCTTCGTTTATGACGAGCTTGTATCCAACCCAGAATCTTGTGACGCGCAATGCGATTTATATCCGTGAACATGTTCCAAATGTTGTGACGATGTCGCAGATGTTTCGCGACCATGGTTATCTGGCGACAAGAATCGGCAAGATCTATCATTACAATGTTCCACTGCATATCGGAACCAGTGGGCACGATGATCCCTATTCATGGAATATTACGATCAATCCCCGTGGCCGAGATGTGATTGAGCAGGATCAGATTTTCAGTCTGGTCCCGGGCAGTTATGGCGGCACTCTGAGCTGGATGTCAGCCGATGGAACCGATCAGGAACAGACCGATGGCATTGCAGCTGATGAAGCCATTGAGCAATTGCAAAATTACAAGCAGACGGGGAATCCGTTTTTCCTGGCTGTCGGTTTGTATCGTCCGCACACTCCCTATGTCGCTCCTCATAAATATTTCGATCAGTATCCAGCAGACTCTATTCCTGTGCCTGAAGTCCCGGAAGGATATTTGGATACGATTCCCAAGCCAGCCGCGAAATCAATTCGGGCCAAGAAGCAACAGATTGATCTGCCGCAGGAAACTGCCCAGCAGGCTATTCAGGCTTATCATGCCTCAATTACATTTGCCGATGCTCAAATCGGGCGAATCCTGAACGCCCTCGAAGAAACAGGACTGGCTGAGAATACCATCGTAATGTTCACGTCTGATCATGGCTATCACATGGGTGAGCATGGGCACTGGCAGAAAATGTCTCTCTTTGAGAATGGAACGCACGTGCCGTTGATTGTTGCGGGCCCGGGAGTGACCGATCAGGGGAGTGCCGTCGAGGGGCCAGTGGAGATGCTGGATTTCTATCCCACACTGGCAGAGTTGTGTAACTGGAAGGCTCCGAGCACGGTGCAGGGGGTTAGCTTTGCTCCCTCTCTGAAAAATCATACGAAGCACACTCGGGAGTCGGCTTTAAGCCAACTGCATTCCAGCTTCAGCATTCGCACTGATCGCTATCGTTACACTGAGTGGGGAGAAAACGGAGCCGATGGACAGGAATTATATGATCACGAATCCGACCCACAGGAGATGAACAATCTGGTTGGCCTGCCGGATTACAAAGCAACTCAGGCGAAGTTATCTCAAATGTTGCAGAAGCGAGTCGCAGAAGCACACGTCCCCCCTAAAGGTTTGAAACAGATTTCTTTTGAAAACCAACGACGCGTTCCCAAGCAATTTTGAGAGAACTCTTCAAATGGTAAAAGCAAATGGTAGGTTGGATTAGCGATGCGTAACCCAACCTGCGGGTTATTTGGACAGATTGAGAAATTTGTTATGCCTCTCAGGAGATCTTTACTTCAGATTTTGCTGACCTGTTGTTACCTTGAATTTGGTCTCTCATCTGTA
>DOCI01000352.1:24256-29405 GCA_003503535.1 Planctomycetaceae bacterium | reverse complement strand
CCGCTGAGAAACCTCAGCCTCAACCACGCCCCAACTTCATCATTTTACTGGCAGATGATCTGGGTTATGGAGAATTGGGATGCCAGGGGAATCATCAAATTCCGACTCCGCATATTGATTCCATTGTACAGGAGGGTGTTCGTTTTACGAATGGCTATGTCTCAGCTTCGTACTGCAGTCCTTCGCGGGCAGGGTTGATGACAGGGCGTTATCAAAGTCGCTTTGGTTATGAAACGAATCCTGTGGGAGCGGTGAATGAGGATCCTGATGTAGGATTGCCACGGATGGAGGTGACTCTGGCTGATCGTTTGAAGTCAGCCGGCTATCGCACCAGTCTGGTCGGGAAATGGCATCTGGGTGGGACCGCTTATTATCATCCTCAACGAAGAGGCTTCGAAGAATTCTTCGGTTTTCTGCATGAAGGTCACTATTTTGTGCCGCCGCCATTTCAGGATGTGACGACCATGTTGCGGGTCAAGAAATTGCCCGATGGAACATTGGGGCGGGTACAATATGGAAATCGAGTTTATTCAACTCACATGAATCATGCTGAGCCAGCTTACGACACGAACAACCCAATTCTTCGCAGCAGTCAGCCAGTCGTTGAAAATGATTATCTAACGGATGCGTTTACACGGGAAGCGTGTGAGTTTATCGAGCGATCCAAAGACCAGCCCTTCTTCCTGTATGTCGCCTACAATGCAGTTCATTCGCCATTGCAAGGTGCGGATGAGTTTATGCAGAAGTTTGCTTCGATCGAGGATATCCATCGACGAATATTTGCAGCGATGCTGTCTAATCTCGATGGGAGTGTGGGACAGATTTTAAAAAAACTGGATAATGAACAGCTCGCGGAAAATACCGTGGTCGTATTCCTGAGTGATAATGGCGGTCCGACAAAAGAATTGACCTCCAGCAATCTACCGCTGCGTGGATTCAAAGGCGATATGTACGAAGGCGGTATTCGAGTTCCCTTCTTAATGCGCTGGCCAGGTGTGGCTGAAAGAGGAGTCGTTTATCCGGCTCCTGTCATTTCTCTGGATCTGTTGCCGACATTCGTTCGAGCCGCCGGCCTGAAGGTCAGTGATCGTGAAACCGACGGGGTTGATCTCAGACCTTATCTCACAAAAGAGAAGTCAGGAAATCCGCATGAGGTCTTGTTCTGGAGACAAAAGCAGCGGGCAGCATTGCGGATGGGAGACTGGAAAATCGTTAATCATTCCCTGAACGATAAGAAATCCCAGTGGGAACTGTTTGATCTGGCAAATGACATTTCCGAGTCAAACGATCTTGCGGAAGAAAATCCTGACGAATTGAATAAGGCTCTTCAGCATTGGAAGTTTTTGGCAGGTCAAATGCCATAAAGCTGATTAAAAATCTGGGGGCTGCGCTTTGCTCCGACCCCAGCCACCCTTGTTCTTAGTTCTTTGAATCATTCAGGAGCCGTTGGAACTGTTTCTCAGTAATGAGGCTTTCCATACGATCGGTTCCGTTTTACGACCAAATGCCGAGAGGGTGCCTTCGTTGTAAACCTGAAGCATCAGGTTTTCGAGGCGAGGTTCGTTGGTCCAGCGTTTTGTTACCTGAGTATTGTCGAGCACAACATTCATAGTCGCTTCACCACGGGGACGCTCCTGATTTTCAAAGAATCCTCGATGTTTCAGTTCCGCAATCAAAATGTCCAATTCTTCTTTCGGGATATCGAGCTCCCAAATTTCTTCAGCAGATCTGGAATTGTGATTCGATTGAACAACCGATCCTGTCTCTTCTTCACCACCGGCTAGTGAAATGAATTTGGTTAATCGTTCCCGGGCGGTGGTATGTTGAGCATCAGTGTCCATCAGGGATGGACAAAATCGCGTGACTGCCAAACGAGCGAGTCCTTTATCGAGACTTCCGTCGGGGTGAGGATATAAAATTTGAATTTTGGCTTTGGACCATTTGCCATCCGCAAACGAAACGGACTGGGCATTCGATTGAGAGTTCTCAGTAGTTTCCAGACTCGACTGCTCAACCCGATGAGTTAGAAACGGAAAAGATCGGCGAATGAGACTGGTTTTGCAGTTAGTCTCATAGTCGAGCTGGATATCCGAATAAGAATAGACAGCATCTTCGGATTTCAAGCCAATTCTTCCCAGCATGGCTTGACCTTGCTGGCATCCCGAAAACAGAGGCAGCAAACCAGCGAAAAGCAGGAGCAGGGACCATTGTTTTGAATGGATTAAGATTTTGAATATTTTGCGATTCATTAGTCGTAATTTTAAGAAAGCTTGAGAATGAAAACTTTGATTGATCTGCAAAGTGCGTTTTTTGTTGTTCACCGCATCTGTAAATATTATCACTGTTAGGGAATTCATAATCATGGGTCTGTCCCTATTCGATATCGTCTCCCTGATCAATGAAATCAAGGAAATTGGCACAATCCTGTTGAGATGAATCAACAGATTTGTGCCAACAGTATATGGGTGGGAAACTCGGGGAAATGCTTGAGGAATGCCAACTTTGCCGATTATTCCACTTGTATCAATTCTGACATCCTTGAAAGTCAGCAAATCTGACGTTGCATGGCTGTTGAAGCTGTTACATTCCTCAATTGTGAAGAAAAACTTTTGACCAAAACTTGTTTCCGTAAAAACTTTTCGTTGTAACTCCAGTGGAAAACACGATAGCATTAGTAATAGCAGTCTGCGAATTCTGTATCATGAGTGTCGCAGGAAGTCTGTAAGCGGTCGAATCTACCGCAAAATGTTCGTTATGCTCGTCTTCGATCAACGCGAGGTTAATCACTATGCTTTTTCATGTTCACAAGCAAACACTTCCTTTAACCATCGCATGTGTCGTGGCTGGTTTCTTATTGATGCCTGCAGCGATTCAGGCTGGCAAGCTCAGTCAGCGACCCATTCGGAAATTGTCTTATGATCCGAATGCGGAAAAAGTCGAACTCTTCGAGGGAATTGAAAGTGAAGTCGTCGAATACACGATGATCATGAAAGATTCCAAAGAGGGAACGCTATTCCTGGAAAATAAGACCGATGAGGTCATTTCTGTGGAAATGCCCAAAGCGATCGTCGGAATTCAGGTTCTTGCTCAGTTCGATGATGGACTCGGTGGCGGAACCGGTGGTGCAGGTGGAGCTGGTGGCGGTGGTCAACAGCCTGTCGGTGGTGGTGCTGGCGGTGGCGGTGGTGGTATTGGCGGTTTTAATGCCGGGGCGGGTGGCGGTGGTGGTTTCTTCTCGATTCCAGCCAATAAAATGATTGCTGTCCCACTCAATACCGTTTGCCTCGAACATGGCAAAAAAGAACCAACGCCCGTTGCAGAGTTCAAATTGGTCAAACCTGAAGAGTACACCGAGAATGTGGCTCTTCAAGAATTACTCGTAATGATTGCTTCCGGCAAAGTGAACAAAGACGTTGCTCAAGCCGCAGCCTGGCATCTGAGCAATGATATGAGCTGGGCCGAATTGGCTGCTAAGACTGAAAACAATTTCGGTCCTGCTGGACCGCGACGCGTTTTCAGTAACGCTCATTTGTATGCTGCTCAAAATCTGGTTGCTGTAGCCGTTGCCAAATCTCGCGAAGAAGAGACTGACGAACCTGCCGCAACTCCTCGAACATCTCGTGTGAGCCGAGTTCAACCGTAAGTGACAATTCGTAATTGATGATAAAAATGCAGTAGGGATTATGAATCCCTACTGCGTTTTTTTTAGATATGAAAGTAGTCAGGTTATATTTGATCTAACCGACAGCAGAGACTGGCACAAACGCAAGCGAGTGTGTTTGTGTTGTGATTAGGCTACTTCGCAGCCGTCGGCTCGGATCGTAAATCGACACTGTTTACGGTTTGCACAGCGTATTTCGATTTCTGACCACCCTTGTCATCAGTCCAGGTCATTGCAGGAACAGGAGCTTCGGGAGTGTCATGATAAGATTGCCCCTGAAACAGTGGACGAGAAAATCGAGCCGTCGATTTCTCGGGAAGCGTGGCCACAACTTCTCCATCACGCGTGATGACAAATCCCTTGATCCCACTTTCAAGATCGGCTTCTGCGGTCCAGGATAATGTCACCGTTTGATTATCATTCGACTTGAGTTGAACATTGGCAGGGGCAGGTGGCGGAGTCGAATCACTGACGGCTGCGGTCTTACGATATTCTTCCATTTTACTTTGCATCTCTCCTTGCCAGTCCGCCAGTGCGAGCTTTGCAGGTCGTAGCTTATCGCCTGCAACTTTTGGAAGACGATGTTCCAGCCAGAAATCGAAGAACGGAATGGACAGATAGCGTGACCCACCACAATCGTGACTGGAGTTCGGGTCCGGAGCGAACTCAAAAAAGTCTGCACCGGCTTCCTGATAAGCAGCCTGCATAGCCTTCAGTCCATACCAGGCGATTTTAAAGCGTTCGTGATCTTTCTCTTTGGCTCCAGGATTGCCCATCATTGGCACTCGATAAATTCCTGTAAGCAGTTCCGGCTTTTCAATATCACCTTTAGTCCAGTATCCAAATGCGGTTCCCGAACGAAACCAGATCGCGACAATCCTCTCGGAATATTTCGTCTGCATCAGCGAAGCCCAGAACCCGCCTCCCGAATGTCCCCATAAACACCAGGGAGCAGTTGCGATTTCCTCATGACCGGTACCGACAGAGAAGTCGGCCAATGCTTTCAAAAATTGCTGTCCGGAACCATTCCGAGGATCGCACCAGGATCGGCAATTCACGCTTTCGCGAGGCTCGTAGCTGGACCCCATCAAGGCACAATTCCACTTCTTCGCCAATGCCTGCCAGTGCAGATCGTCACCTGCAGTTCGTCCACCTTCCGAAGCTCCCACGCCACATCCATGTTGATGAACAATAACACCACGAATGGGTTTCGCTTCCTCGGGAATCCACAAATAGTAATCCACATACAACTTCAATGCGTCTTGTGAAAGACTGGCAGGGTAATGGATTTGATAACGTGTTCCATTATTCGAACGCTGTTGAGTCGTTTCAGGATTTCGCAATTTGGACACCAGCGAATCTATTTCTGCATTCAATTCCTTCGCCTTTGCCTCGGCTTGATCAACGGGCAGTCCCGGTTTTCCGCCCGGTCGCTTGTGACCGACATGCGAGAGGTAGGCGTCATGCAAGACTCGATTTTTTTGGCGG
>DOCI01000352.1:23358-24080 GCA_003503535.1 Planctomycetaceae bacterium | reverse complement strand
TCGATTTTTTTGGCGGACTAAATCGAGCAACTCTTTGGGAAGAGGCTCGCGCGACTGCACTCCCCAGGCGGTGAGAATGGTATTGGCAATCATCTCGTGACCAATCGCATTACAATGCACACCATCGGGAGCCATCGTAAAATCCGGGTCCGATTTCCGCTGTTGTTTGATGTAAGCCGTCAATGGTGTGTGCAGATCGATCACTTGATCGGCTTCTTTCAGCCCCTGCATAATCCATTTGCCATAACTTGTGAGAACGTCATCGTAATTGACGAATGGGGCGTAATAGGCATACTCGTCGGCTCCAGCCGAGCGGGTTTTTTCTTTGACCGGCAGCGAGTCAAATGGTGGTGGACTCATCACCACAACTTTCGCTTCGGCTCGATGCACTTTCTCGATCAATTCCTGAACACCGGCCTGATATTGCTGAAATCGCTCTTCACTGAAGGGATAGTAAATCCCATCGTTCATCCCGTAACAGGCCACAACAACATCGGGTTTGATGATCTCCAGAGCCCGTTCCAGTCGCTCCTGCACATTCGGGCGTGGAAACGGATGATCGGGTTCCGAAAGTCCGCAACATGTTTCCGACGATAAACCGAGATTGATAATCTCAGGCATCGGATCAAGTCCTTGAGCCCTGAGCTGGGCTTCGACATGGACGATGTAATCCCCGGCATTCGTAATCGAATCTCCCAGGAAAAGAATCTTGTTTGCCTTCA
>DOCI01000352.1:22903-23184 GCA_003503535.1 Planctomycetaceae bacterium | reverse complement strand
GAAAAGAATCTTGTTTGCCTTCAACGGAAAGGCAACGTCCTCAGCAGCCTGAACAGGAATCGAACAGGTCAGTAAAAACAGACAGCTGGCGAAGCGGATCGCGTTCATAATCTTCCTCAATTTGAAAAGTTGAAATTTCCAGACTTGAGGATATATAAAAGCAAAAGCATGCGAAAGCGTGAAAACCAGACAATTTGACTGGCTCGGCTCCCGGGGCTTTATTTTCCAGGCGAAACCTTTAGGTGCTTCCCATTTGGAAAATTTCACCAGAGCATGTGGGC
>DOCI01000352.1:420-22763 GCA_003503535.1 Planctomycetaceae bacterium | reverse complement strand
ACCAGAGCATGTGGGCGTCAGGACTTCAGTCCGTAGCCCACGGCCAAAACCTATCGGCTTCAACCGATAGGAATTCAGTGCAACTCAATTCAACAACGCTGCTTCTTCACGTGTCGCACCGAGATCACTAATCGGCTCGACATCGACTGAGACATCCAGTGCATGCGATCCCGAACCGATCACAACGCCTTTTACTGGTGCAACATCGCTGTAATCTCGCCCCCAGGCAACGGTGATATGGTCGCTCGACACAAAGATGTTGTTTGTCGGATCGACATCGACCCAGCCGAGTGGACCGCAAAATACACTCAGCCAGGCGTGTGAAGCATCAGCACCGCGTAATCGGGGTTTACCTTTCGGGGGATGGGTTCGCAAATAACCACTCACGTACCGCGCGGGCAATTCAACAGCCCGACAAAGGGCAATCATCAGATGAGAAAAATCCTGACAAACGCCTCGCTTATTCACCAGCACTTCATCGGTCGGCGTATTGACAGTTGTCGCGTGAGGATCGAACGTAAAATCTTCGGAGAAGTTCTTCAGCAAGTCGGCCAGACAGACCAGAACCGGTCGTCCTTCTGGAAAAAATCGTTTCGCATATTTAAGCACAGATTCATCATAGTCATTCACTCGCGGAGAAGCGGCCTGCATTTCGCGAACCTGAAAATCGAATGGGCATGGCTCGCGACCAATTTCCGAGACAATCTGATCCCACGGCAGCGAGTCCGTCAACGCAGGCATTTGTCGAGCATGAACTTCGACACGACTGGTCGCACGAATTTCGAGATGATCGTAGCCTCGTTCAAACGATAAAAAATAGGCAATGTTGCCATAATAATCGGTTCGTCGATCAGATGTTGTCGCCGGAGGTCTTGTGATCAATCGGGAATGTTCACATGTCTGGAATGGAGTTGTGCGCGGAGTCAAATAAACATGATTCATGCCGATGGCAACCCGTTCCGCGGCATCGAACTTTGTGATATGTGTGACACGATATCTCATGAGTTCCGGTTCTCCCAATGATCATCCACCTGTTGTGTAAATTCAGACAACACAAAGAATGTTGAAGTCAGCTGACTCGAAATCTGGTGGATTCGTTTATCCATACCTTTGAGAATTTTCTCCAGACCGTGACGATAATCGACCCAGTTCAATTGTCGATCAGCCGTCGGCAATAGTGATTGCAGTTCATATCGAACACACCGCACGATATCCCGTTCGGGGGAAATGAGTGGTTTTCTGCGATCGCGATATGGCAACTCGGCCAGCAGTTTTCTCAATTCATTGAATTGAAACACGAGTGCATGAGGGTTGCTCGAGTCGGTAACCAGCAAATCGAACACAGGCAACACCGAAAAATTGGCACGATACCTCGAACGATAAGTCATGATACTATTGCACACATCCAGTAAAGTCACCAGGGGCATCACATCCTTATCATCGACTTTCTTTAGAAATTGACGAAGAATCAAAGTCAGTTGTCTCGACCGCTCCAGTCCCCTTCCAATCAACAGAAAGTGACGTGTCGGGCCATGCACAAGACCATCTGTAATTTGTCCAGAAATTGCCGAGATCTGCAGCATCAGACTATTTGTTAAATCCTGCAGATCGCTCAGTGAATGAATTTTCTCCGGTTTGATCGTCTGTTGCATTTGCAATGTGGCACGCCAGAAATCATCGGTCATACGATCCCTGACCAGCGAGGAAAGTCGGATCACATTTTCACACAACCCTTGCAATTTACCACTATTCTCATTCTCCCAGATGATCGCAGGCCATAGCTTTTCCATCCGCTCGCGCGAAGGAATAAATTCATCCAGACCTAACGATTCTTCAATCCCCCCTTGCTCAGCCAGACACGCGACCATCGGCATAATATCGGTAATCGTCTGCTGTCCAAATTCGCTCAGCATCCGATCAGAGACTTTACGGATCAGCCGTCCCGTAAACTCAAGTCGTTCGATGTATCGTCCCAACCAATAAAGGTTATCAGCCGCTCGGCTGGGAAGTTGATTATTCGATCGCTTAATCTCTGGACGTTCCTGAATTTTCGCCAGCAAGGAAACGGGAGGAACCGGCTTGTTCGAGCAAACCCAGACATCTTTACTGCAGTGACCAGCCGAGATGGAGAGCGGCATCGGAGCGCCTCGCTCCTCAACTCGAATCAAGCCTCCATTCATCACCTCATATCCCTCTTTATATTTCACCGCGAATGTACGCAATGCCAGATGGCCAGGATGAAAATAATCGCCAATCCAACAGGGAGCCGTTGAACGGACAATTTTTTCCTGAGCAATATAAGACCAGGGACGAGCCTCAATTTTCGCCATTAACTTTTGCTGACTCTGCTTATCCAAATCGCTGACGATAAATTCCTCGCCGCCGGAATGAGCGAATGCAGGCTTGATGACTAAATCATTGAAGTGAACTTTGACATAATCCATTTCTCGCTTTTGACCACACCACCACGTGGCAATTGAAGGGATCAGCAGATCTTCGCCAAAGAAATGCTGACAGATCTTCTTCATAAATGGCATAAATACGGGGGAATCGAGCAAGCCGAACTCAGGGCCATTCAGCATGACCACATTGCGATGTCGCATCGCATTGAGCAAGCCGGAAATCCCATTCGGAGAATAGCCACCAACTTCCAGAGGGTCGATATTCTGATCGGCATGACGGCGAATGATGACATCGACACCAACAAGCCCAGTCAGTGTTTTCAACCAGACATGATTCTTGCGAACAGTCAAATCATCCGCTTCAACCAGCGTATACCCCAGATACCGTGCCAGAAACACATCTTCAAAATAGAATGGCTCCGTTGGTCCAGCACTCAGGATCACAACCGAAGGGTTGTCGCTTTTATGCGAAGATAACTGCTTAATGGTTTCCTGTAATTGAATAAAAAATGGAGCCAGACGATGAACCTGACACTCCCGTAAAAACTGAGGAAGTGTTTTTGATATGACGATCCGGTTTTCCAGCGTATAACTGACGCCAGCCGGGGCATTAGCGCGATCTGCCATCACCCACCACTGGCCGGAAGGGGAACGCCCCAGTTCGCAACCGTATAGCAGCAGTCCGGAACTTTCCGGTGGCAGGTTATGAAACGAACGCAGAAACTGCTTATTTTTAAAGATCAAATCCGTCGGAATCAATCCATCGGAAATGAGTGTTTGGGAGCCGTACAAATCACGGACAATCGCTTCCATCAACTGGGCACGCTGTGCAATTCCAGCTCGAACTATCTTCCAGTCTGCAGCTGAGTACATCGCTGGCAGAAGGTCGATTTCCCACGGTCGGCTCGAGCGGCGGTCATGATCGAACCCTGTGAGATTGACTCCATTCTCCTGCAGGATTCGGTTCGCGGAGTGCAAACGTGTCGAGAGATCAGCCTCATCCAGATTGCCTAACGATTCGAGCAATTTATGCCACTGAGGCTTGATGTGGCCATCTGGTGTCTTGAATTCATCAAACGCTCCCGCAGGTCCCTGATAGGCCAAGAGTCGTTCCATGATATTTCCTGCCGCAACTTCCAATGTCATTCACGAATGCCTTGAGAATACAGATTCGCATTATGAACCGAATTCATCCGAATTCGGTCCGTTCTCTGACATCAGAATAGTGAATCGGAACTAATTTGCCGAGGGTACAGGCAAACCACATTCAAAACCATTTCGTCATGTGTGTCATGACGCACACTATTCACTTGACCTGTCTTCTTAAATCCAGCGTTAGTGGATAGTGCGAATTTAACTGCTCATCTGGTATCTGGATTGTTCCGGGTGTATGACCAAAACGGAAGAAGCGGCAGGCTCGACGACTTTCCGCTTCAAGAGCGTTGATCGGAAAGGAAGTCGGATTCAAACCGCCTGCATTTTCAATGTGATACTGACATCCCCCGACAGATCGCTTCTGCCATTTGTCGACGATATCGAACACCAGTGGCACATGCACAGGAATGGTTGGATGCAGGCAATTAGGCGGCTGCCAGGCACGATATCTCACCCCCGCTACAAATTCCCCAGTCACAGATGTTGGTTGCAGAGGCACAGCACGCCCATTGCAGGTGACTGCATAACGTTCTGAAAATGCGCCGGAAATTTTGACCTGTAGTCGTTCGATCGAAGAATCGACATACCGGGTTGTCCCTCCTGCTCCTGCCTGTTCACCAAGCACATACCATGGCTCAATTGCCTGTCGAAGTTCGAGCAACATGCCATCATAGGTGACATTTCCAATTTGAGGGCAACGGAATTCAATATGCGGCACAAACCACTCGTGAGAAATTGGAATGCCTGCGGCGTTGATTTCGTCAATCACGCTACGGAAATCACTCATCATATAATAAGGCAGCATGAACTGGTCGTGCAGTCGGGTCCCCCAATCGACGAGATCCGTTTTATAGGGTTGATTCCAGAACCAGGCAACAAAGGATCTCAGTAACAACTGTTGGGTCAAACTCATTCGCGAATGCGGCGGCATTTCAAATGCACGCAATTCGACAAGGCCCAATCGCCCTGTTGTGGAATCTGGCGAATACAGTTTGTCGATACAAAATTCCGCACGGTGTGTGTTACCCGTTAAATCGGTCATCAAATGACGGAAGATCCGATCCACAAGCCAGGCAGGTCGATCCTGAGAAGCTTCAAGGGTATCCAGAGCGATCTGTAATTCATAAACCGCATCACGACGACTTTCATCGACACGCGGTGCCTGACTGGTCGGACCGATAAACATTCCCGAAAACAGATAGGACAAAGAAGGATGATTATTCCAAAATCGAATCATACTTCCCAGTAAATCGGGACGTCTTAGAAATGGACTTTCAGCTACGGTCGCCCCGCCCATAACCACATGATTTCCACCACCGGTTCCAGTATGCCGACCATCGAGTTGAAACTTTTCAGTCCCAAGTCGACACAGGTGTGCCACTTCATAGACATCGGTTGTAATATCCACCAACTCACGCCAGTTTTGTGCGGGTTGGACATTCACTTCGATCACACCAGGATCCGGAGTGACTTTCATCATTTCGACACGGTCATCATGCGGAGGCAGATAACCTTCGAACACAACGGGATGTCCCACCTGTTCTGCAGCAGCTTCAATTGCAGTTGTTAAATCGAGATAATCTTCCAGTGTACCGACTGGAGGCATAAAAATATGGATATGTCCATCTCGCGGTTCGACACATAATGCTGTCCGAATCACTTGATTGGCTTCAGCTACTGCAGCCGCCTGATTATCGACAATTTTCTGTAACGATTCCTGTGGAGCCCCCTGAGGAGATCGTTTTTGAAACTGTGTTTGAACTTCCTGCATTTCCAAAGCCGTCTGCTGGACAGCATTTCTCAGTTCAACATAACGAGGGAGAGCCGATCGCGATTCAAATGGATCGATCTCGTACACATCCGGGCGGGAATCGTTTGGTTTGGATCGCTTGGGCAGTGAATCGAGTGGCAAACGTAAACCGACCGGAGAGTCTCCGGGAATCAGAAACAGTTTTGGTCCACGAAATGGCCAGGGACCACTTTCCCATTTTGCATTCGCCTGCCACCAGGCGCGTTTGAGTGGCAATACAAAACCAACGGGTTCTGTCACCCCACGCTCCAATGCTCGCGACAACTTGGCGCGTTCTTCAGCATGATTCAAATCGAACTTTCTGGGATCGACATTGACGGGCAACTTCTGCTCATCATGAATGACATTCCAGACATCTTCGTAAGCTGGCCGGACATATTTGGACTCGACTCCAATATTTTCACACAGAACATCCACAAATTGAGCAGCCAACTCAACATCAGCCTGTTCTTTCGTGTTGGAGACCGCAAACAGATTGTCATTCTGACAGATCGGTTCTCCGTCTTTTCGCCACAAACAGGTCAATGCCCAGCGCGGTAAAGGTTCGCCCGGATACCACTTGCCTTGTCCAAAATGTAATAATGCACCGGGACCGAAACGATCTCGCAAACGTAATACGAGTTCCTCAGAGAGCCGATATTTCTCCGGCCCGACTGCAGCCTCCGTCCATTCTTCGCCTTCCATGTCATCGATGGAAACAAAAGTCGGCTCGCCTCCCATGGTCAATTTGACCTGATTCTCATCAAGAATGTTCTCGACCTGATCCCCAACTTTGAGAATTTCTTCCCAGGTTTCTTCGGTGTAAGGTTTTGTCACACGGGGATCTTCATGAACCCGTGTCACTTCCATTTCAAATTCGAATTCGACCTCGCATTTATCAACTCCCCCTTCTATCGGGGCAGCGGAGGTCGGCAGTGGCGTACATGCCAGGGGAATATGACCTTCGCTCACGAGTAACCCAGAGGTTGGGTCCAGACCAATCCAGCCCGCACCAGGCAGAAAGACTTCCGTCCAGGCATGCAGATCAGTGAAATCCTCAGTAGGGCCACTCGGCCCATCGAGAGAGCGAATGTCGGGCGCCAATTGAATCAAATACCCAGAGACAAATCGCGTTGCAAATCCAAAATGACGCAGTATCTGCATGAGTAACCAGGCAGAATCTCGACAGGACCCGGAGAGTTTTTCTAATGTCTGCTCGCAGGTTTGGACACCAGGCTCCATGCGAATGGAATACTTGATATCGTTTTGCAGTTGTTGATTCACATCGATTAGAAAATCGATTGTACGTCGCGGCGTTCGATCAATTTTTCTCAAATATTCATTCAGGAACGAACCATCTTCTTTAATCGCCAGAAATGGCTTCAGGTCTCCCTGTAAAAGCTCTTCGTACTCAAAGGGAAACTTTTCGGCTGATTCTTCGATAAAGAAATCGAACGGATTGATCACAGACATTTCTGCAGTCAGTTCGACCGTGACACAAAGTTCCCGAGTCGGCTTATGAAAATTAAACCGCGCCAGATAATTGCTGTGAGGATCCTGCATCCAATTGATGAAATGATCTTCAGGTTCCACATTCAACGAATAGGACAGGATAGGCGTACGACAATGCAAGGCCGGTCTGAGACGGACTGTTTGTGGTCCGAGTGAGACCAGTCTGTCATAGAGATAGCGCGTACGGTGCTTTAGCGCAACATGAATGCTCATTGAGAATTCTCTCGTGAGTCGATCTCAGAATTGATCGACAATTGTGGTCAGGGATTTATTGATATTGGAATTGCTGATTTTGCGACTGAATCTGAGTACTACTATTGCAAAAGAATGCTTCTTGAATTGCAATCCCCAGTTCATTCAACTGTCCCTGCAAGCCATCGATAAATTCGTGCAAACCCTGATTCACAATATCGTCATGGGAAAGATAATCCATATTTGTTTTCATTCGTCCGAGCAGCTGTTCAGCCGGATTGGAAAACGCATACGGAGGAGCCCCCGACAAAAAACGCAGGGCCGTATCGGCATTGATCAAACAATAGTGCATCGAACGGGGAAAGAAGCGATCCAAGACAAGAAATTCAACAATTTTCTTAGGATCAATTCGACCATGAGCCCGACGATACATCTGCAGCGCGGACGTCGAATTCAGTAAAGCCGTCCATTGCACTAAATCTAAACTACTCCCCACATCGGCCACGCGAGGCAGCAGAATGTAGTATTTGACGTCCAGAATTCTGGAGGTTTTATCTGCCCGTTCTATCAGGCGACCTAACTGATTGATGTTCCACGCTTCACCATGAGACATCGTTAACTGGCTGGCCCCTTCAAAGAGCTGAGATTGATCTTTAACAATGTCGAGCAGAGGCTGAGGGTTGGCAAATGTTGAGGAATGATTCGGGAAGCTGCGAACCAACAAATAAAACTTATTGATCGCCTCCCAGATCGGAATGGAAAGGTTATCACGGATACAGCGAGCATTCTCACGGGCCCACTTCAAGCAGGAAATGATGGAATTGGGATTGTTTGAATCCAACGTTAAAAACTTAACCACGTTTTCCTGCGAGTAATCCTCACCGTACAGTTCTTCAAATTTCTCCTGATCGCCTGTTGTCAGGACGAGCGGTTCCCATTGTGGATTGATCCCACTTTGAAAACCTAACGTCAATTTCTGATTGACATCGATAAACCGAGCAACATTATCGGCTCGCTCAATATATCGGCTCATCCAGAGTATGGAATCTGCTACTCGACTCAGCATCGCTTCACCTTTTCCCGATTTTCCGGGGTTTTGATACGCCGTTGTCTATTGTTGTCTGTGTCGACAATCAGGCAGGGCCTGATTTATTCTGCATCGACTACGATATAGCCAGCCAATGTCTGGCCTGCGTTTACAACATGAATTATCCCATTACCCACGTATCTTTACTGCCACCACCTTGAGAGGAATTGACAATCATGGAATCTTTCACCAATGCAACCCGGGTTAATCCACCCGGTAAAACATAGATGTCTTCTGGATCCGATCCTCCCAGCAACACAAATGGTCTGAGGTCCACGTGCCGGGGAGCGACTCCCTCAGGGCACATGGTAGGAACTGTTGATAGCTGCAAAAATGGCTGAGCAATGTAATTGCGTGGGTCAGCCAGAATCTGCTGACGACAGGTCTCTAATTCTTCTTTGGAAGCCAGAGGACCCAAAACAATTCCGTAACCTCCTGCTTCATTGGTCGGCTTCACAACCAACTCGTGCAGATTTTTCAGCACGTGGTCGCGCTGCTTCGGATCCGAACAGATATAAGTCGGCACGTTTTCAATAATCGGATCCTCACCCGTGTAGTATTTGATAATCTCAGGAACGTAAGCATAAATCGCCTTATCATCAGCCACGCCTGTTCCTGGAGCATTTGCCAATGTCACATTCCCTTTTCGATGGGCATCCATCAAACCGGGAACGCCAATCATGGATTCCTCATTAAAGACCAGAGGGTCAATAAACATATCGTCAATTCGACGGTAGATAACATCGACCTTGCTCAATCCGCGAGTTGTTTTCATGTAGACGAAGTCATCCACAACAACCAGATCTGTTCCTTGAACAAGTTCAACACCCATTTGTTGAGCAAGAAAGGAATGCTCGAAATAGGCTGAATTGTAGATACCTGGCGTTAGAACCACTGCCACGGGATTGTCTGCGTGATCGGGAGCGGTCGCCAGTAAAGTTTTCAGCAATTGCTCTGGATAATCTTCCACCATTGCAACCGATTGGCCGTGAAACACTTCCGGCAACACGCGTTTCATTACTTCCCGGTTTTCAATGACATACGATACTCCCGAAGGACAACGCAAATTGTCTTCGAGCACATAAATCTTACCATCGCTATGCCGAATTAAGTCGGTACCGGTAATATGAGTCCAGACCGCTTTGGGAGGTCGGTGTCCAACACACTGCTGTCGAAATGTTGCAGCGGTCTGAATCATCTCCTGAGGGATAATTCCATCCTTCAGGATCTTCTGTTCGTTATAAAGATCGTCGATAAACAAATTCAAAGAGTGAATTCGTTGCTTCAGACCATTTTCGACTTGCTTCCATTCCTCGTTGCTGACGACACGGGGAAGAATGTCAAATGGCCAGACTTTTTCCTGACCATCCTGATGGCCATAAACGGCAAATGTAATCCCCAGATCTCTCAGCCGCTCTTCGGTTAAATGTTGACGCCGAAGAATTTCCTCATGGCCAAGTGTCGTCAAACAAAGCGTAACGGATGGAAAACGAGATTCGAGTTTATCAGTGAGTAATTCGTCGTAACATGTCGGTAGAGCGTAATCCGCGAACATACATTGACCGTCTCTTTCAAATGCTGTCAGTTTTTAAATATATAGGTTTATTGTGTCGGCTCGATTTTGAAATGCAATATCAATGCCAAAACAACCATGTTTCTTGAGAATCGTTATGCGATAGGGTTTGCCTGAATAGTGGAACTCTATAGTCGACTATTCTTTAAGCAGCAGTGCCCAACTTCAGGGCAATTAAAGTCGGAGTTGGAATGACTCCTGTGAGAACATTTCAATCGCCATCAAGTGGAAATACGATTCGTGGCTTTAACAAAGACTCCTCCTGTCGATATTCACTGATAGCAACGAGCGATTCTCCTTCCGCTCCCAGAATCGCAACTTCGGCTTGATTCTCTAAGGCCTCATTGTGGTAGGAGAGCGGTCTTCCGTTTCTAATCCATTCTGCCTCCGACACCGTACATAGACGGAAAGGCAAATGGCGAATCGCTTCGACAGGAGCCGAGACAGATGCTTCATAATTTTCGGTAGTCAAATTCTCAATTGAAATCGCTCTGTCAATCGAAAAGTCTCCCACGGCTTCTCGCACCAGTGAGGTCATTACCGCTCCACATTCAAATTGGGCTCCGATATCCCGCCCCAGAGACCGAATATAAGTTCCTGATCCACATTCAATAATTGCCTGACAATTGGGCACCTGATAATCGATTAAGTCAAATCGATCAATGCGGACAGGTTTCGACTTCAATTCAAATTCCTGCCCCTTTCGGGCCAGGGCATAGGCTCTTTGTCCCTTAACCATCACTGCGGAATATCGCGGAGGCACCTGCTGAATGGTTCCCACGAATGATTGCATTGCTTTCTGAAGTTCGGATTGCGATGGAAACTGGGCATCGGGAACAGGAGTCAGTTCTCCTTCAATATCATCCGTCTGACTGGTGAATCCAAAGCGAAATTCTGCCAGATAGCGTTTTCTCGATTGCTGGACATAAGAAACCAGACGTGTCGCCCGACCGAAGCAGACGACCAGAACCCCCGTAGCCAGAGGATCGAGAGTCCCTGCATGACCACATCGACGGATTCCAATCACATTCTGGACTCGATTAACAACATCCCGAGATGTCCAGCCGGCTGGCTTATTAATATTAAGTAACCCTGAAACCGACATAACTCTCTGTGACTTCATTCCTGATTTCAACAAATTATCTAAGAACTGGAGCTTTTCAAATACAGTTTTTCTGCGATCGACCGAAGTAAACCGAGTGATCCAATGCCTAGAGCATATTCAAAAATCACCTGCAGTGTTTGGCAGGAGCAAAATCAGTGTTTTACGGTCATTTGGAGTCCAAGCGACTGCAAAAACCATTTGAAAATGGCCTAAATCGTTCATGCGATGGCACATTGTATTTTGAAATGCTCGAAAATAAATTTTAAGTGTAACACGATAAAGAGAAAGGTGCCTGGGGTTTATACGGGAAGGCTTTGGATCAGACTTTCAGGTTTGACAAGGTGCCGTATTTCAGCCGCCAGAAACAGGGAGCCTGAAGCAACAATAATTCCATTTGCTGGAGTCACTCGCAACGCCGTCTCCAGGGCGTGAGCCGGGCTTTCAGTGTTATATGTCGCCTGAATTCCGGTCTGACTTACGACTTCAGCCAATTCCACAGTTGGTAATGAGCGAATATTCCCAAGATACTGAGTCAGTATCAGTGAGGAAACGCCCCGTAAAGTTTGGCACATGCCGACATAATCTTTATCTCTGGAAATAGCGAGAACAAAAGTCACTGGTCGATTGGGAAAATACTCTGGAAGCATTTCCATCAATGCTTCAAACGCAGCCGGGTTATGTGCAGCATCGACAAGAATTGGTGGTGATTCCTGCAGGATTTCAAAACGCAAGGGCAGGGAAGCATTCCGGATTCCAATTTGCTTTTGACTGTTCGTGATCTCATATCCGGATTGATTCAACTGCTCAATACAAGCCAGAGCCAGTGCAATATTGCAGGCATAAATTTGACCGGGTCGAGAAAACTGTATTTCGATTGAGACCGTCTCATGCAAAACGGTTTGCGAATATCGCACAGTTTGAAATCGATCGCACTCATGCCAGGGTTTCACAATCTCGGCATGAAAATCATGTCCGATCTGCTGGAATGAGCACCCCTTCTGCTGGGCGATTGCTTTTAAGTCCTCACAAACGAATGGATCGGTCGAGCTGGTGACAACCGGCACTCCCGCTTTGATGATGCCTGCCTTTTCACGAGTGATCGAGGCAATAGTATCCCCGAGTAAACGGGTATGATCCAACGAGATACTCGAAATCGCAGTTACCAGAGGCCGACACAAATTGGTCGAATCGAGCCGCCCTCCCAATCCCACTTCCAACACGGCGAGATCGACTTTTTCTTCTGTAAATTACAGCCACGCCATCGCAGTCGTAATTTCAAAGAACGTCGGCAAAAGTTCAGGTGCTTCTTCCCGAGTCTGCGTGACATAATCTTCCATGCGACGTACCAGCTTCAAAAACCGCTCTTCGGAAATCTGACACCCGTTCACCAGAAACCGCTCTTCAATACGGAACATATGAGGAGATGTGAATAGTCCCACGCGATATCCAGCCTCGCGGAGTATGGAATCGACCAGTGTTGCGGTCGTTCCCTTTCCTTTCGTTCCTGCTATGTGGACAACGGGAATTTGCTCTTGAGGATTGCCGATGGCTTCGAGCAGTCTTTGCATCCGTTCGAGCTTAAAATCATTTCGACCGTACTGCCCAACCCCAAGCCGTTCGAAGTTCACGCGGTTATACAACCATTCCACGGCTTCCGGATAAGTTTCAATCATCGGGTCATTCCAGGTTATTGAGCGACGAATCACTACGACTTTAGTGTGATCTGCAAGGTCTTCGCATTAAGAGGTTGTGCTACGCATGTTGAAATCCTGCAACATGATAGTCGATAACGGGCATCAAAGATGATGCAACGATGTTGATATTAGCAAAAATCCAAACGCGGGCGAATCGCTTACGCACTTTCTTGACTCATTTTGCCAGAGGATGGAATCTCCTCAGGGCATGTGCAGTAGGTTTTACCCGTCGGGTGATACTTTCTTGTCGTAAGCCGTGCATCAACACACGGGCCAGCCCATCTCTGTTTCCGCTATCTCAAATAAAGGGCCAGCCATGAGCATCATACAGAATTCCAGGGGTTCTCAGCGAAAAGCTGAGTGGATGAACCGATCTGCGGAAATGGATAAACGATCGGAAAGCAGAATTGATGTCGCTTTTGATATTCGGGTCACTCCTCTGGACCATCAAATGGTTTCTACAGATTTTTCCTTTACAGCCAGATTGTTAAACTATTCAGCCACAGGAGCTTGCATTCAACATCGAGAATTGATTGTCGAGCCGTTCGTTCAAATCGAATGGCAAGCGAAACATAAAGTCCACAAGGGAATCGTTCGGCTGAAATGGTGCCGCGCCACAGGGAATAAATGCTATCTGACAGGTGGTCGAGTCGTCTCGATGGAATCATTCGAAATTCCAGAGGAACTCTGCATGTGAGTCTGGACGTCTATAGATGGATCGGGATACTCCCTCTGATCTTCCCAGGTTCGTTATTAAACCCCGTTCCAAAAGGAAACCAGATTTCCAATGTCATATTGAATAAAGATCTCCCGTGTGGCTTCAATTGTTTTTCATCTTATAACTGTTGCCTTAAGGTCTATTTGCAGTTTGATAAATTTCGTCGGTTTTCAAATTGAACTTGGTTTAATTTGCACAAAAAAAGAGTGAAGCCCCGAATTGGGTCTTCACTCTTGAATTCAGCAATTGCGTTTTAGACCAAGGCAGAATGCTCTGGAGTCAACACTGCGGACTTTCGTTAAAGTCCACAATTACAACTTATTGCTTTTTAGCATTCTTCATTTTGTTGACCATCGTACGAAATTCCTGGCTTTCCAGTTCAGAATAGTCTGGACTGGTGACCTTAGGAGCAGATTTCAACTGTTTTGAAGTCACTTTAGTTGAAATTGTATAATCCTGATCTTCATTTTCGGTCAGTTGTAAAGCATTGAACGGCACGGCGACATAACTTTCGCCAACTCCCAATGCTCCACCAATTCCAATGATAGCGAACTTCACTTTGTGATCAGCAGTATCGACAATCAAATCATCCAATTGACCATTGGTTGTTTCATCGTTGTTACCAGTTTGAACTGTCACATCGTTAACATTCGAGTAGGAAATCAACTTCCCAGCAGGTTTGTCATTTAACGGTGAATCAACACTGAAGTGGGACCGGTTACGGGTCACCCAGTTATTGTCCATCAGTTCGGCACGATTTTCCTGCTCCAGTTTAGGAGCCTGATTCAGCTTTTCCTGAGTCATAGACAATGTCATGCGACATTCCCGTTCACCATCTTTAGTAGTGCATTCGCATTTGACAGCTTTGGAGGGGATAGCCACCTGGCTCTGTCCCAGTCCAGCTAAACCGCCAACTCCGACGATCAGATATTGAACTTCTCCCTGGGAATTCATCACAATGTCATCGACTGAGGCGATATGCTCATCGCCTGCGTTGTAAATGTAGCCACCAACAATCTTTGAAGTTGGCACCAATGCATTTTGTGCTTGTTTTTCAAAAGCCTGCCCGACACTTGCCAGACTCATTGCGGTGATTGCTGCGAAACATCCATACAGAAATCTTTTACTTCTCATCATTCTCTTCTCCTTTGAACTTGTGAACTGTGTAGTTAAGAGCACAACTCAGGAGAATGCATGTCCCATGCCAAGAACGAATTGATCAGCGAAGAACCGGAAATATCACTATATTTATAGTGATTTTAAAAATGCTCATCTGCGAAGACAATTATGATTGAAGATTTTGTGACGGCTTTTCGACCAGGCTGAACTTAGAGCGATCAATAAAAAAAGTCGGAACCTCAGTAACGAGAATTCCGACTTTTGCAATTTCAAGCAAGCGGTGTCCACGGACTCAAGTTCCGCGAATCATTTTGCGACGGCGCCGGGTTCGCCGATAACGATGCGTGAATCGATCGCCATCTTCGGCTTCAGCAAAGAAGCTCCCCGCCAGCAATTTGTAAAAGAACAGAAGTGTGAATGCTCCTCCGGTCGAAACAACAGCCCCAACGATTGAAACAGGACTGACAACCACACCCTGCCAGAAGAAGGCGAGTGTGCCGCAGCCTATAATGCTTCCACCAATTCCCATCATCATGGTCGAGACAGCTCCCCCGGGATCGCGACCGGGCATAATCGCTTTGGCGGCCAGACCGATTAAGGTGCCGAAGCCAACCCACAACAACATTTCATTGGCAGCTTGCTCGGCTATCGCTAAGATTTGATCCTGCGTCATTTCTGGCTCTCCCTGTCCCGAATGGATGGTTCTGTCTGTTTGCAGTCTCTGATCACGTCTCCCCAGACGTTCTCGCGCTTACTCATGCAAACCATGACAAAATCCCGACTGGTCTGCATTCAGACTCGATTCCTGCATTTTTTCAACATTTCATCGCTCAGACTTGGAGCCGGAGTGAGAAACAGAATAAAATACGCAAACTCGGGCACTAATTTACAAACCGGTCGACAGTGCCACTCCAGGCACTCGTCAATATTTTCCCCGCTGGCCACATCAAGGACGCGGCCTATTCGTTAAGATCGGTCATAATTCTCTGGAAACTTAGTTGAAATTGGAATCCGCCCAGGGTATTGTACCAACGTACATTATCAAATGGCAGTATCACGAAGGATTGAAAGATGGCGAAAGCACGCTCACGGGCAGCAACTCCGGCCCCCTCAGATAATGGAAATCCAGAAAAGCAACTCGACAATGCGTTAGGACAAATTGAGAAAGCCTTCGGAAAAGGCTCGATTATGAAACTGTCCGACTCTGGACAGGATGCGATTCAGGGAATTCCCTCCGGTGCCCTGTCTCTCGACCTGGCATTAGGTGGCAAAGGCTACCCTCGTGGTCGAATTATCGAACTGTTTGGCCCGGAATCGAGTGGTAAAACGACTTTGGCATTGCATGCGATTGCCAGTGCACAGAAACAGGGAGGCGTTGCCGCATTCGTCGATGCCGAACACGCACTCGACCCCTCCTGGGCCCGGCGTCTCGGCGTAAATCTCGAAGAACTGCTGGTCAGTCAACCTTCTTATGGTGAAGAAGGCCTGCAGATTGCCGAAATGCTGATTAAATCGAATGCCGTCGACATTATTGTTGTCGACTCAGTCGCGGCTCTGGTTCCGAAGTCGGAACTGGATGGCGAAATTGGCGATACGCATGTCGGTCTTCAGGCTCGAATGATGAGTCAGGCGATGCGAAAGTTGACGGGTGCGATTGCCCGCTCAAAAACAACGGTCATTTTCATTAACCAGATTCGTGATAAAATCGGAGTCATGTTTGGCAGCCCCGAAACGACGCCTGGTGGTCGCGCATTGAAATTCTATTGCTCCTGCCGCGTGGATGTTCGAAAAATCAGTACGTTGAAGGAAGGAGACGAAACAACAGGTATTCGCATCAAAGCGAAAATCGTTAAAAACAAGGTCGCACCGCCGTTCCGGATTGCTGAATTCGACATGCTCAATTCCTGCGGCATCAGCTACGAGGCCGATATTCTCGACCTGGCAACAAACGACCGCATCGTCGAACGATCCGGCAGCTGGTTCAGTTATGGCAAAACTCGACTTGGACAGGGCCGCGAAAAAGCTCGACTGTTCCTGTTGGAAAACCCAGAAATCACCGAAGAACTCCGCGTCAAAACCCTTGAAAAACGAGGATTCTCCACCGGACTGGGAGCTCCTGAAGAAACACCAGTTGAAGAGGAAGTAGAAGCAACAAGTTAATCTGCGATGTGTCAGTCGATTACGGGATCCACTGCTGGCGTGTCCTGCAGTGGATCGATCGCTGGCTTCTGAGCATCATAGCCGTTTCCATGAATGTGTAGCGGGAGATTGACTGGATACACAGGGCTCAATCCATCAAAAAGCCGCTACCGCAAACTGCAGTAGCTTCACGTCTCAATCGAAAATACAAGCACGAAGCGTAAACTAGTTCGTGATACGCTTTCAAACTGAATCTTGTAAAAACTCCTGTTACTCACTGGCTCGTGTCAGCCAGCCGTTTCTTTGCAACCAGTCGGTGCAACGATCTGGCCAGGTTGTCACAGGTTGATCATCAATACGGCGTAAACCGTAACCATGTCCTCCGGTGTCGTAAACGTGCAAGTCTAAGGGGATGTTGTTCCGCTTCAATTCGAGTGACAGCAGCAGGCTTCCTTCCACGGAAATGGGATCGTTGAATGCGTGCACTATAAACATGGGTGGTGTCGACTCATCGACTTTTAAATCGGCTGCCAATGCGGAAGTCTCCTCATCATTCAGATAAGCAGGGTAGATAAGCATCGCGGAATTGGGACGGAAATTGTTTTCGTCGCTCGCGTCGATCGGTTCATAAAGTCTCCCTTTGGTCAAAGCGGCTCGTGCAGCAGTGTGACCACCTGCAGAGAAGCCGAGGACTCCCACTCGATTGGCATCCAATTTCCATTCTTTTGCTTTTGATCGCACTAAACTGATCGCCCGTTGCGTGTCCTGAACGGGGGCTTTCCAGACGGGGTCTTGACCACGAGTCGGCACACGATATTTGAGGACAACTGCAGTCACTCCAATATCGTTAAGCCACTCAGCAACTTCGGTCCCCTCCAGATCCCAGGCCAGAATGTTGAATCCCCCCCCGGGGCAGATAACGACAACCGAGCCATTCTGTTTCGATTCCTCAGGAAAGTATACGTGAAGTTCTGGAGTCGTAACATTTGCCAGTTTAATAATTCGTCGACCGGCAATCAGGCGGTCGGTCGGTTTGGTGATATCCTGTTCGGGGCCGACTTCACGGTCCGGCCCCGGCGGTTTTCCCGGCCAGACTTTCAGGACTTCCTGCGCATTGACTGTAGTGATCAAACCGAAAGTCAGGACGATCATTGTCATCATTAATTTCATGATATTCTCTGTATGTTTAGGAGTGTCGGTGATGTTAATGGCTGCTATTGTTTTTCAAATCTGCTCATTGACTGGATCCCTTCCTGAGTCAACAGCGGATCTTCCGTTTCTTCCTGCCATTGCTGTAAACTTGAAAGTAATTGAGTCTTAATTGTCTGATGGTCGGGATCGTCGAATAAATTTTTGAATTCCCAGGGATCCGATTTCAAATCGTACAATTCATATTCGGGAGGAGTAGCCGCTCGTTGATAGGCCTGCCTCATCTCAGAGGACTGCTCAGGATCTTTCATGACCAGTTCATAAGCGGCATCGCCATCGACACTCGTGCGAGCTGATTTTTCATCGGCCATTAGATTATGAATTAACTTGTAGCGTTCATCGCGAATTGATCTTCTGGGAAAGTAAGGAGAACTGCCGTGATAATGAAATTCTGTGGCGAGAGTGTAACGGCATTGAGCAGGATCGAGAGATGTCGAAAGAGATCGGCCTTGAGTCTGGACTTCCGTCTGAATCCCGGCTGCTTCCAGAAAAGTGGGGAGAATATCGACGGTCGAAACCAGGGCAGGGGAGCGGTCTGCTTTTTCAAACTTACCGGGCCAATGCAGCAGCATCGGGACTTTTACGCCGGCCTCGTAGCAGGTTGTCTTGCCTCGGTAGAAGGGAGGTCCGTGATCGGAAACGAATAAAACCAGTGTGTCGTCGGCATGTCCGGAAGCTTGCAATTCCTCGAGCAGTAAACCGACCCCGGCATCAAATCGTGAGCAGGCATTGTAGTACTGAGTAATCCGTTCGATTTCTTCGGGATGATCGAGTTTCTGAAAAGGAAATGCAGGGACTTCACCGATTTTGAGAGGTGATTTTGGAATTCCTTTGTACTGTGTCGGAAAAGCTTCTTTGGGAGGCCGGGGGCTGCGGCCATAGACGTGTGGATCCGAATAATTAGCCATGAAGAAGAAGGGGCCTTCGGCTTTCTTAAAGAATTCTCCGATCTTTTTGGCAATCACTTTGACATCACGCGAATCGCCACGGATTCGTTCATCAAATGGAAATGTCTTTTCAGGACCAACATGCAATTTGCCGGAGATGCCCGTTGTATAGCCAGCTTCTTTCAGCAGTGCAGGTATCGTTTTGTCGTACAATTTCTCATGAATCTGGAAACCGACTCCCGCATTCAGCAAACCATACTGGCCATTTGTGTGAGGATAGAGTCCGGTAAACATCGCACTGCGAGAGGGACTGCAGGAGGCCTGGGCAACGTAAGCGTTTTCAAAGAGTCGACTGCGTTTGGCCAGTTTATCTAAGTGAGGAGTTTTCGCAGCAGCGTCTCCATAACAGCCGAGTTGCATTCCCATATCATCAGCCGTGATTAAGAGGATATTGAGAGGTTCATCGGCTATTGATGAAGTTGCGGAGATAATTACACTGAAATTCAGCAGAATGATAATCGTGAAGAATCTGAGAAATGCCATCAATTTTCTCCGGGGGAAGGAACGGATCTGTTCGTCAGGGATTGGGAATTGTCTATAATCAACAGATCCTGATTCATAAGCATGAGTTTAACTGAGAAGAGTAGAGATTGGAAACCAAGTCAGCGGAGTTGGATTTAAGGAAGTTTTGAACGATGTTTACGATGCCTCGCCGGATGAAATATGGAAACTGTCCATGCTGCCGCCGCGAAACATTATTGACGTTTCATCATCTCATTCCTCAGAAAATGCACCGACGGCCGCATTTTCAGAAGAGGTACTCGAAGGAAGAATTGAACCGTGGGATCTGTGTCTGCCGATTGTGCCACAATGGGATCCATGACCGGTTTGATGAGATGACTCTCGCGAAAAATTTTTCCACTTACGAACTCCTGATGGCTGATGATTCGCTGCAAAAACACTTTGCCTGGGTTGCCAAACAGAAAACAAAAACAGGTCAGCTATCGAAAGAGGCGGGATAATGGAATCAAGATCCTACATGAGAACTTTAGGGACAATGACCTGTCTGCTGGTGCTGATTGCATTATCTGGATGTCAGAAAAAAACTCCCGTTAAACAAGTAAGCATTGAGCAGTCGTCGGTTTCCTTCTCTGAAAAGGATCTATCGCATTTAAAATCGGAATGGCCCGGCTGGCGAGGTCCCGATCAAAGCGGAGTTAGCGGAGAAGCGGACACACCAACGCATTGGAGCGAGACCGAGAATGTGAAATGGCGGGTCGATGTTCCCGGCCGCGGAAACGCATCTCCAGTAATCGTGAATAATCGCATCTATCTCGCGACCGCCGATGATACTGCTCAGAAACAAAGCGTTGTTGCATTTGACGTTGCCGATGGCCGTCAACTCTGGTCGACCACAGTGAGTGAAGGTGGGTTTCCTTCCTCCGGACAAATGCATCCGAAAAGCACACACGCCAATGGCACAGTTCTTTGTGATGGAACGCGTGTGATCACCGCGTTTCTGCATCACGACAAGATTACGGCTTATGCTTTGAATGCAGAGACAGGCGAAGTGATATGGTCTCAGGAACTCGGGGCATTCAATTCTAAATTTGGATACGCCCCCTCTCCCGTTTTATACAACTCGTTTGTGATCATTGCCTGCGATAATCAGGGTGGAGGATATCTGTGTGCTCTCGATGCTGAGTCTGGAGAATTGGCCTGGCGAGTGGAACGACCACTGGCGAGCACATATTCCTCTCCTCGAATTGCGAACGTCGACGAGAAGGATCAACTATTGATTTCCGGAGGCGAAAAGATCATCAGTTACGATCCCCGCACCGGAAAAGAGAACTGGCAGACACCCGGCACAGCAGAAGCAACTTGTGGAACTGTTGTTGTGGCTAAGGATCTCATCATTGCCAGTGGCGGTTATCCACAAAGCCAGACGATTGCTCTAGATAGTGCAGGACAGAAACAATGGGAGGTGAAGACGAAACTCTATGAGCCATCATTGATTACTGTTGGAGATGCACTCTTCGGAATCACCGACAAGGGAATCGCTTATTGCTGGGACATAGCAACAGGAGCCGAGCGATGGAAAGAGCGGCTGGGAGGAAACTTTTCAGCCTCTCCTGTGGCGGTTGGTGATACGATTTATGTTTCGAATCTGGAAGGACAAACTTTTGTATTCAAGGCCGATTCTTCAAGCTTTCAGCAAATTTCCGTGAATCGCCTCGGAACGGATTGTTACGCCAGTCCGGCAGTATATGATGGAGACATCTACCTGCGAATCGGAACCGGGAACGGTCAGAGTCGCCAGGAAGAACTTGTCTGCCTGAGTCGGCAGCCGAGTGGGAATTCGAGTCAAAATTGATCGGAAATAAAATGGACGATTCCTCATCTACCAGCGATCCTCATCGTCTAAATGAGAACATTATTGAAATTTACCGCGCGAGAAATCTCAGCGAAGCCCAAATGCTGGTGAATGTTCTGGCTGACCAGGGGATCGAAGCTCAAATTGGTGGAGCAAGTTCTTCTGGTGGTTATGCCGAAGTGGTGGGCTGGCATGGTTCCCCTCAAGTACTTGCCTTTGAAAACGATCGCATAAAAGCCCGCGCGATCATTGAAGAGTATTTGAACATAACACTTGATGAAATTGAGTAAGAGTATGAATCGAATTGTTTTGGGAATGTTCCTGCTGAGCAGTCTATTTTCTGGAAGCAATGTGGAGGCTGGAAAATATAATCCCGATCGAAGCATCGGAGATCATTTTGCAGGCTTCGACGCTCTTCCCGCGACTGATGACAAATCGTATTCCTCAAAAGATTTCATAGATGCGGATGTGCTCGTGATTGCTTTCACCTGCAACAGTTGCCCGTATGCCGAAGATTATGAATCCCGTTTTGAACAGTTTCAAAAGAAATATGCGAAGAACGATCGTGTGAAGTTTGTGGCGATCAACTGCAATCTGGTGAAAGCAGACTCGCTGGAGAAGATGAAAGAAAAGGCTAAGGAGGCTGGGTTTTCATTTCCCTATCTGTTCGATGAAAGCCAGCAAACAGGGCGAGATTTAGGTGCACTACGAACCCCTGAGTGTTTTGTTCTGAACAAGGATCGCAACATTGCCTATATGGGAGCGTTCGACGATAGTACGAATGCCGCTGCGGTTAAACAAGAATACGTGGTCGAAGCTGTTGAAGCGTTACTCAATGGTATGCAGCCTGAAGTCAAAGAAACACCTCCGGTCGGTTGTCTGATTCGTTATAAACGTATTCGATAATCAAGAATCAAAGGTCGATTAAGTTTTCAGCTGTAGGTCAGGCACTGCCTGACAACAAACGAGGTGGTTCGCACATTTCGTCAGGCAGAGCCTGACCTACAGCCTGTCCTACCTGTTTCAAAAGAAAAACAGCCGCGAAAGGATATCCTTCGCGGCTGTTCGCTCGTCAACACAAGTTGAGTTGAATTTTAGACGTTGATTTCGTAGCCCTTACGTTGCTCGCGGGACTGCATGCTGTTGGCCTGTTCGTCGCCGACGATCTGCTCGTTTTCTGCATCCCAGTTCAACTGACGATCGAGCCGAATTGTAATGTTAGCCAAGTGACAGGTTGTCATCGCTCGATGATGCGAGTAGACATCGGAGATAGGCAGTTCGCGGGATTTCACACATTCCATGAAGTTCTGCATGTGCGAAGTCGGTTTGCCGCCGTACAGTTTTTCGATGGCATCTTCCGGCAGCGGATTGTCTTTGAGGTCTTCAAC
>DOCI01000352.1:0-183 GCA_003503535.1 Planctomycetaceae bacterium | reverse complement strand
CGTTGGCTTCATTGCGAATGTGCATCACGATGCCATTGTTGAAGCCTGTTTTTACGTTGAACTTAGTCGCTACATTGTAGCGATCGTTCAGGGTTGGCATTCCGTCTTTCATAGGAGTTGGATGAGAAGCCATGACAGGTTCAAAGGTTGCGACGCGGGCGCCTTCGTTCGCTTCTTCAATCG
>DOCI01000219.1:1242-14908 GCA_003503535.1 Planctomycetaceae bacterium | reverse complement strand
TTCATGCGAATGCGACTTCCGCTTGAAAGCCAAGTGATATAAGTCGTGACTGCCACAGAAACTTTGCTTCCATTTGGGGGGCGAACACCATTCATGCTCCGCATGAAGCAATTAAGGACTCGATCTTCCAGAGTAATCGCTCGATTCTCACGAGGCGACCACGTAGGATACGCTGAGGCGATGTCCAGAAATGTCGCCGCCTTCGGGTCAGTTCCAGCATCCAGATGGCAAGAACTACAAGTGAGCGCATTGTTCACAAATGGCTTTGAGAGAGGATGTTCATTTGTGTTTTCTACGATCTCTCTTCCCAGGGCGACAACTTTTCCTAATTCCCCATCAGGAAGAGGGGTTTGGGAATTCCAGAACAAACTTGCTTGGTTTTCATCTGAATATAAAAGTACGGAAGTAGTTGAAGCCGTTAAAATGAAAATCAGCGCTAAATGATTTGCACGTATTTGACTTCTCATTGCATATTCTTTCATCTGAAATCCTTGAGCTGACAGTACTATTCTCCAAACTCCATTTCATGCGTTAGATTGGAAACGTACTGTGATATTAACTGAGATTCAAACAATGCGAAGACAACAGAACGGGATTAATCTTATTTGTGTGGGTTGTTTATAGACTGATCAAGCCTGACCCTGACACAAGAAATTGACGTAAACCCTATTTTCAAAGCGAGTTCATCCATGTACGAAAAGCGAATGCGGATTTATCTGGACGATCATTTGTCGATGATTGTCGGAGAAATGGAACTCATCGAACGCAGCTTTAACAGCAACCGCCATTCAGAACTTGGTTCCTTCTTAAAACAATTCCTGTCCGATCTCCGGGCGCAAAAAGAGATTGTTGAGAGGGTTTTCCAATGCTTGGACTATGAAGTGAGCATCCAAGGGCAGCTGAAGCAGGGAGCGGCATGGCTCCCCGAGAAAATTGGACGACTCAAACTCAATGATTCACTGCTGGAATATTCGGACCTGAGTCGGGTTGTGGAACTTGAAGCGATGATGGCTGTAGCACAAGAACGGATCGCATTGTGGGTAACGCTCAACTCACTGAGTATTACTGATGTCCGCTTAAAGGATTTCGATTTCTCGTTGTTCCTTTCCCAGTCCGAGTTGCAACTTGAGGAGTTGAAAGTTCACCACCACTCAGCGATCAAGAAGGCTTTTACGGGCAAACACTAAAGAGTGAAAACTACTCAATTGATGATCGTTATTCTGACTCTAAATAATCGTGTCGCAAAATTTAATTTGAAAATGATTTTCAAAAAGTGGGAATTGGGTAGTCGTTATCCTGCAATAAAACAAATGTGATTTAACTTCAAGCCAGAAAAGAATTTGTCTGCCATGAAAGTAAACTGGACTGCACAGGAATTGGCGGAATTATGCAGAAGAGAATGTTTGAAATTGGACTTCTGGAAATCACTTGGCATCGCTCTGGTATGTTCATTGTTAAATCTTGGGATCGTTTTTGTTGGTAGTCATGTCATCAGATGGACTTTCAGAATACATGAACTCTTCTCTTTTTTGTTCATACCAATTCCGATCATTTTGATCGTTGGGTGGATTGCAGGATGGATTCACAATTCAGTGAGAATCAGAAAAATGATTTATATCATTTCTGGACTCGCTTATCTTGCTGTAATCCCTTTAATCCTTTTAGCGGTAATCATGGCAATGGGCTTTGCTTCAGTCCGCTAAGCTGAGAAATTGTCATAGCCAACTTGTATGATGCGGTTCGAATTGCGCATCAAGAACCGCTGACTGGAATCGCCTCCATTTGATTTGATGTAATTATGAATCCAATGGATCGACTGTCAGCAATAGTTTCAACGACTTCACCTTGATCCATTCAACCTCCAACTTGAAATGACCAGCCTTTTTGTCCCCAAACAGGAAACACAGAACAGAAACATTAGCTGGATTGAGTTCCTCCTTTGCAGAAACTCTACCTCGCCATCCTTCTATGTGTTGTACGGTGCGTGGATAGGCCAGCCGAGTGCCCACTGCAGTTGAAACTGAGCTTCGTTATATTCAATCACAGCTTCCAGATAAGCTCGTCGGGCATCTTCCAGGGCTCGGACAGATTGCAGAACTTCCAGAGGCAAGCCCTGACCATCTCGAATACGACTCAGGTTACGTTCGTAAGAATTCTGGGCGGATTCAATCGCTTTCTGTGTAATGCGAATTCGTCCTGCTCGGTGCAGGACTTGAGAATGAGCTTCTGAAACTTCCCGTGCAACCTGATCGAGGACGCGGACTTTACTGAATTTGGCTTGCTGATAACGGGACTCCTGCTCTCTGCGAGCGGCTCCTTCTCCGAATCCCAAATTCCGTACTTCCCACGAAAGCAACGCGTCGAAATCTAATCGATTGTCGACGTTGTTGATACTGTTCCCCAAACCCCCACCGAAGCCGGAGGTGCTGAATCCCAGTAAGACACTCGGGACAAAGGGAGCATATTTCTGTCGTTTGTATTGTTCGTTGGCTGCAGCGACAAGAGCCTGAGCTTCCTTGAGTTCAGGTCGATTCGAGAGTCCGGTGCTGATCAGGCAGCATTTCTCCGTCTCCAGAGAGACGAGATCGATTGGAAGAACGGTGACATCCATCGGCACAATCTGCTGGCAGGCATCGAGGCTCAAGGCTTCTGCTAATCGAGCCGAGGCGACATCGACTTTTTCATGGGCCATCGCGACACGATTCTCAATCAACTGCAATTCCGTCTGCAGACGATCCGCATCCGCCTGTAATCCCTGGCCTGTCGCCGCAAAATCTTCTGTCAATTTGGAGAGACCGAGCGTTCGCTCCCGTGACTCCAGAACAATTCTCAAGTCCTGCTCGGCTTCCAGCAAATTCATATAGGCGAGTGAGACCCGAAGTAACTGTTCATTGACTACGCCATTGGCGGCATGGCCTCGCGCCCAGGCTGTTTTCTCGGCAATCTCCGGCTGAAAGAGTGCATCTGCCAGATGAAACTGAGCGACGATCCCCGGGCGGGGAGTTGTCCCTGCTCCAGTCGCTCCTGAACCTAGTCCAAACTGAAACGAGTTGCGATTCACATCGACAATCGCACCATTGCTGGCTTGATAATTACCATCATGATTGTCAAAGCTGAAACCTGGCTGAATTGAGGGCAGCCAGAGCACATTCGCTCGATCCAGTTGAGCATACGCTTCCTGAACCCGCCACTGTGCAAAACCGACTGCAGGATGTTGTCCGCCAACCATCGACAGAGCCGTGGGCAGATTCATTTGCATGTAATTTGCAGAGGTTGTTTTCAAATGGCTGGTCAACTCCAGCTGATTCCCTTCAGTCACCTCAAGTGGAAGTGGTGCGGGAGTGGGAATTGACTGAGCTGCAGTTTTGACCTGGGCATTTTTTCCAACGAGTTGAATCTGTTGTCGAAATCCGGATTCAGATTTTTCGTCATCAGGCAGCGGAGATTTCTCAATACGTTCCAAGCGATAGGTTTGTCCGTTAATTGTGAGGATCGCGTTTTCTGATTCCGAAGAATCGACTTCAGATGCATTCTTATGGACGACGGGTTGAATCTCCGTGGTATTCGATTGAGCATGGTCAAGATTATTGCTCGATTGGCCCCAGTTCGACTTAATGGATTTCGCAGGTCGAAGAGGATCGGCAGGAACTTTTTGTTCGACAGGAGTCTGGGCAAGTTGAGGTAACACAGCTTTCCCGGCTGTTAGGTAACGCCCATTACCTGGAGCTTCTGCCTGATCAACAAAGTATGAAGACTGAGCCGTTTGAGGAGCAGCAGGTCGATTTTCAATCTGATTGGACATCCACTGCTGCGAGCCTGCACAACCGGACAATCCAAAGAGGATTCCATTAATCAGCCAATAGGAGTAGGAGCGACTGCGCATGTACGACCATCCTTGGTGACGTTACGATATCATCGTTGTGCCCTTAATCAATGTAGAGCATTCTCCTGATTGTCATCGGCATGTCGGCTGAAACAGATATGCCGAAAGTAATGATTGGACCGCTTTTAAGCTCTGATCACGTGGTTCGAAGCGATCAGAAGGATCGTTCTATTCAGGTAAAGTTTATCGATTGTGTCACTTGGGGTTCTGAAAATCCTCTTTGAGTCAGGCCTTGCTTTTGTATTTAAGAACCTTTTCAGGTTATATTTCACTCTTCTCTATTTTGCCTGATCGGAAAGTGTCTCCCAGAATGCTTGAACTACATCGTCGATTAATTCACTGTGCCCTGATGCTGCAAATCTGCCTGATTGCAGGATATGGTTGCACGGCCAGCCCGGCTGTCAGTCTGGACGAAGAGCCCGCAAAGGCAATTGCAGTAAAAACGGTTGCAGTTGTTCAGGAAGATATTCCCCTGACTACTTTTCAACCTGCGACAGTGCATGCTTACTATCGTGCAGAAATTCGTGCGAAAATCAGCGGCTATGTCAAAGAATTGAAAGTTGATATCGGAGATGTCGTTCAGGCTGGAGAGACGCTGGCCATCATTGATGTTCCAGAGATGGAGAAACAGCGTCTGATTCATCAGGCTCGCATTACTCGCAACGAATCCGAAGAGGCCCGGGCTTCCGCCGGTGTTCAACTGGCTCAGGCGAATGTCCAGTCGGCGGAAGCGAAACTGGAACAGGCAAAGTCGGAAATGTCTCGGGCAGACGCGGCTCTGGCAGCAATCGAAGCGGAGTTCAGTCGAACACAGGATCTCGTCGACAGGCAATCCCTCGAAAGTCGCATGCTCGATGAAGTTCGTAAAAAACGAGACTCGGAACGGGCCAATAAACAGGCGATGCAATCAGCCATAATTTCCGCAGAAGCGAATGTGAATGTTGCCCAGGCAAAAACAACTTCAGCTCAAGCCGATCTCAAAGCTGCCCAGGCAGAGACCGAAATAGCCAGAAGACAACTTGAAGAGTTAGAGGTTCTGCTGGCTTATTCCAATTTGAAAGCTCCTTTTGCGGGTGTGGTTACACAGCGGACAGTTGATCCCGGCGATCTTGTTCGCGAAGGAAATGAAGTGGGTCAGGGATCACCTCTGTTTGTTGTCAGTCAGGTTGAAAAACTGAGAGTTCAGATTCCAGTCCCCGAAGCCGACGCTGCTTTTGCCAGTCGAGGAGATACGGTCACATTGACATTTCCAAGCTTCTCTGGTGAAAAATCGATGGAGCTGTCCATTACGAGAATAGCTGGCGCTCTCGACCCCAGCACACGCACCATGTTGGTTGAAGCGGAGTTAGAGAATAAAGAGGGAAAATATCTGCCGGGGATGTTTGGCCAGGCTTCGATTTCTCTCAACACGAAAGTAGCCGCCAATATGCTGCCTGCCCGGGCAATCCGCTTTGATGAATCCGGCCAGGCTTATGTGTACGTGATTGATGAAAATCAGCAGGTCACTGTCATCGACATTACGACGGGCATCGATAATGGCAACTTTATTGAAGTTCAGTCGGGTCTGGATGCTGGTCAGGTCGTGATCGATGCTCATCTCAAGCGATTCAAAACCGGGCAGAAGGTGGAGTTGATAGCAAATTGATGGAGAGATCCACAAACACAATCACTCGCTCTCATTGTCCTTCGCTCAATTAGAAATCACTGTTATGGGTCTGATCAATTTTTCTTTGAAGAATCGTTTTGCAGTACTGGCTGGCTCGATTGCACTGTGTTTGCTCGGAGCCGCAGTGATTCCGGGAATTACGATCGATATTCTTCCTGATTTTAAGCAGCCGGTTGTCGTCAGTTATTTTTCATATCCTGGTTTGCCAACACTCGATATGGAGAAATCAGTCAGCTCACGTGTCGAACGTGCTTTGACTCTTGCGGGAAAGATTGAACATCAGGAATCGCGAACCATTCCCGGTGCAGCTGTCATCAAAGTGTTTTTTCAGCCGGGAGCCGACTCGAGTTCTGCGATGAACGATATCGTCAATCTCGAAGCCAGTGATATGTTTCACTTGCCTCCGGGGATTGAATGGCCGTTTACCCTGCGAAGTGAACCTGCAAATCTTCCCGTTGTACTGGCAGCGATATCCGGCGAAGGTTTGAGCGAATCGGAATTGTACAGCATTGGATATTATGCGGTGCGAAACAAAATGGGTGGCCTGAAAGGTGTGCAGATTCCGCATCCGTTTGGCGGCAAGTTTCGACAGATGATGGTGTATGTCGATCCTGCCAAACTTCAGGCTCATAACGTCAGTGCGAGAGATGTTGTTGAATCGATGCAGAAATCGAATCTGGTGCTGGCCGCGGGTTCTGCTCGGATTGGAGGGACCGATTATCAGGTACATCCTCGCAACACATTGCCAACCGTCGAAGAGATTGAAGCGATTCCGATCACTGTTCGAGACGAGCGTCCCGTTTTTATCCGGGATGTTGGTCGTGTCGTTGACGATGCCGCTCTGCAATACAATATCGTGCGTGTGAACGGAAAACGTTCAGTCTATTGTCCTCTGCTGCGTGAACCGGGCGAAAATACGATAGCCGTTGTGGATCGAATCTATGATGGAATCGCTTCCGAAATCCCCAAGATGAAGGAACGGGGCGACATTCCTGAGGCGACCGAAGTGACACTCGTTTCGGATCAGTCGCTTTACATCCGCAACGCGATGTCGAATCTCTACAGCCAAATTGGACTGGGAGCATTACTGGTCGCCATAGTTGTGTTCTTGTTCCTGCGACGCTTTCTGCCCACGCTCGTTATTGTTTCGATTATTGTTCTTGCGATTCTAATCGGTGGACTCGGATTCGCCTTCACCGGCCAGACGATTAACGTCATGACACTTGGGGGAATCGCACTGGCAATTGGAACGGTGGTCGATGCAGGAATTGTTGTTGTCGAAAATGTGATTCGTCATCAACGAATGGGAAAAACTCCGATGCAGGCTGCCCGTGAGGGAACTGAAGAGGTTTCAGGTGCCATTCTTGCAGGAACTGTCACCACACTGGCGGTCTTTCTTCCCGCGGTTTTCCTTTCGGGCATGATCAAATATTTGTTCGAGCCACTCTCACTGGCTGCAACGTTCACGATTGGTGCCTCTTACTTTCTCGCCCTGACAGTCGTCCCGGCTTTTTGTGCCACCTTTGTCCGGGAAAAAGTGCAGAACTCGAAAGCGACAGAGGATTATAAAGAAACAAAGCCGGTCGGACTATACGGACATTCGCTGAACATTGCTTTGAAAGTTCCCGCGTTAAGCGTTCTGGTCATAGTGCTTGTCGTCGGTTCTTCATTTCTGCTTTTGCCGCAGATTGGTTCCGAACTTTTTCCGGATGTCGATGCTGGAACTTTTGAAATTCGACTGAAGACTCTGCCCGGCACAGACCTGCTCAAAACCGAAGAACTTGTCGAACAGATTGAAGGGACGATTCAGGAAATCATTCCCGGAAATGAGATTGATACGATCATCTCCAACATCGGACTTCCCGTCGGAAAAGGAGCCGGTTTCTCGACCGTTCTCAGTTCAAATTCCGGACCCGATACCGCTTACATGATTGTGAACCTCAAGCAGTCCGGGCGTCAGACCAGCACGCAAACCTATTTGAATCAACTCCGCGAGAAGCTGGCTGAAGAGTATCCCATGGAAGAATTTCTGTTTGTCTCGGGCGGCATCGTCAATATGGCATTGAATGAAGGAGTGCCAACACCAATCAGTGTGCAGGTTTCCGCAGGAACATTGACACAATGCCGTGATGCGGCTGAGCGAATTGTGAATGTCGTGCAGAAGATTCCCGGCACCCGAGATGTCCAGATTGCACAATCGCTCGACTATCCTCAATTCGATGTGCAGGTTGATCGCACCCGGGCCAAATATCTTGGTGTCGATCAGGAACAGGTTGCACAAACCGTCTTGACGGCTCTTGGTTCCAGCGTCGGATACTCGCCGACCATCTGGATTGATCCTAAATCGGGTGTCGACTTCTTTATGGGCGTGCAGTATGAAGATAATGAATTTCAATCACTCGATGAAATTCGCAATATCCCGCTCTCGCTGGAGACTCCAACAGGTCCGATCACGATCCCGCTCTCAAATATCGCCACCATCAAACGAGTCAACATTCCGGGTGAAATTGCTCATTACAATATTTCCCGCGTCAACGATGTGCACGTGAATGTTTCTGGACGCGATATTGGTTCGGTCGCGAAGGAAGTTGAACAAGCTTTGGCGGGAATGACATTTGAGAACGGTGTATCTACCACGATTCGTGGCCCCGTGGAAACGATGCAATCGGGGATGAGGCTGCTCGGTATCGGACTGATCGTTGCGGGCGTTCTGGTCTATCTGGTTCTGATGGCTCAGTTCCGTTCGTTTGTCGATCCCCTGATCATCATGCTGGCTGTACCACTCGGACTGGGAGGCGTGCTGGTCATTTTGTTCCTGACAGACACATACATCAACATTCAGTCGCTGATGGGTACCTTGATGATGATTGGAGTCGTCGTAAATAATTCAATTCTGCTCGTTGAATTCGCCAACAGACGCCTAAGTGAAGGACTCAGTCCACGGGATGCCGCTCTTTCAGCGGCTCAAATTCGCCTGCGTCCTATTCTGATGACTTCGTTAACTCTCGTCGCTTCCATGCTGCCACTCTCGTTTCAACTGGCCCCCGGCAACGAAGCGATGATTCCTCTGGCGCGAGCACTACTCGGTGGAATGATCGTCTCCACAGTATTGACATTAGTCCTTGTCCCATGTGTCTATTCATTGATTCATCGTCGCTCGAAATTGAAAACAAGCTAATCGGAATCGAACTGTTGTTTGATTCTTCGAGATTGTGCCCTGCTGTTTGTCACAACAATCTGGACTTTTCCTCGCGAGTTCTCGTCACTGAGTCCGTAGATGGAGTGGTATCACATTCACTCCTCAATTTTCATTTTGCTTGGGGATCTGTGATTTTCAATTCACTGCCATGTGCTGAGCCCGATCAATCATCTCTTTCTTTCACTTCAACTCTCATGCGACAGGCTTATCAAAAGTCTGACAAATTTGTTCTCGATTTATTTTTGAGCCGTGCTTTCGTGCGGAAACTCTCGCCTCCCCTACAGCGTTTTGTAACATTTGGTGTCCCAGCGACTGCATAAACCGTTTGAAATGGTCTATATTATGTGATCATCGAAAGATGCTGCCCAGATCCGTAATGCAACCTCTGCAACAGCATGGGATTTAGTATCCAGGAGATTGATCAAACTCATTAACAACATAATCAAGGAGAGAAGCATGGTCTGTAATCACCTGAAGGAACTGTACCAACTGTGTGAGAAGAACCACTTAAAACTCGGCAGTACCGACCTGATCCGCGTCATCTGCAAACAATGCGAGCAGGAAGAAACCTGCCCGTCCGTCCTCATGGACGAATACGATCAACAGCATCCAGAGGAGCAAACTGAAAACAAATGATCGACCGCAGCCCCAGTATCGCAGGTTCCGTAATGTCATTGACATGACCATGGTGAATGAGCTGTTGAATGCGGATCGCCAGAACACGTAAGGTGCAAAAACTTTGCAGGATTTTTCATGCGAATACAGGCTCATCATTGAGGAACAGCAACGTGTTCGTTTTAAGACACGCAAACAATCGAATACCACCATCCGGTCACTCGGAATAACTGTATAGAGTATTGGTAACAGTCCATGCCATATTCACCTCAGGCAGGAGGTTAATCGAGATGCTTTTTTAACAAACATGATAAACTTATTGAGGCACTCCAACTTGATCGTTTCAATAAACCGCTCGCAGCGACCATTCAGACTCGGCGAAGTTATTGGTAACGGATTCATTTTCCTGCCCGCCTCTTCGACAGTTTCACGAAATTTTTTTGTATTTCATGACTCGATCGTGGATGAGGATCCCTGGTCTCCTCGGTTAACTTCTTCGTTTGCCTGCACACCCATGCTGACTGAATTCGGTGTATAGGCCGATTCCGTCACGATCGCCTCAAAAGTTTGCAGATTCAGAAACACCATCACCTGCATTCATTGACTGATGTCAATCATTGAAAAGAAACCATCTGATGTACAAGCATTGTCAATACCGGGACGCTTTCGTAGCGGTTGCTCTCATCGCCATCAGTGCGATTCCCTTATTCGCTCAAGACCACGGAACAATACCTGCAGATCATGCCTGGGTATTCGATTCCATTATTTCTGAAGATCTATTGCAGAGAGGTGGTCAGGTTCGGCAAGCCGCTGGCGTTCAGGGCAAGTCGACTGTATTGGATGGACGTACCCTGCTCGAAGTAAAAAACTCTGACACACTGATTCACAGTACAAAACCATTCACGCTGTTGGTGTGGTTCAACCCTTATCATCTCGATCGAGGTCAGCAAATGATCGTGGCAAAGAATCGCTACTCGCTGGGCGAGCGTGAATGGGGCTTGATGCTGGACCGTGATCAAAAGTTGCGACTCTATGTCCATCAAAGTGGCTGGAAGACTCTGCAGACAGACGCCACCTTAATGCCGGGGCGTTGGCATCAGGCTGGACTCGTGTTTCAGACCGACAAAGTTGAACTCTGGCTGAATGGAACACGCGTCGGAGAGGTCAATCTTTCACAGCCGATTCCTCAGACTGAAGCTCCGCTTACGTTTGGCGGCGTCAACGACAATGGACGGATTTGGCAAAACTTCTGGGGGGCTCTGGATGAAGCACGGCTTTTTCGGCGTGCCTTAACGGCACCTGAAATGGGATCTCTCTATAGCCCGGTCGACGCAACGCATTCGATTCCTGATGTCGCCAAGCCCGTTTCGCTCTGGGATGATGCCCGACCGTTGCCCGTCGCCGCCGACATTCAGGTTCTCAATGATGTTTCGTTTCGCGTGATCAAGAAATGGGACCAGCAAGCCGATGGTTACACGTTTCTGCACGGCGTCGGACTCGGCTGGCACAAAGGCAAGCTCTATGCGTCGATCGGGCACAACAAGGGGGCGGAGAATACGGTCACTGAAGAAGCCCAATACCGGGTCAGTGGCGATCAGGGCCGAACCTGGAGCGAGTTGCGTATGATTGATAATGGCGGAGATGAGAATCTTGCGGTGAGCCATGGTGTCTTTCTTTCGCATGCTGGGAAGCTGTGGGCTTTCCATGGTGCCTACTACGATAAAATGAAAAATATTCATACGCGGGCTTACTCACTCGATGAAAACACCGGCGAATGGATTAAGCATGGCATTGTCGTCGAGAATGGATTCTGGCCAATGAACCAGCCGGTGCGGATGGACAATGGCAACTGGGTCATGCCCGGAATTTCCGCAGGGCCATATACCAATGACAGTGTGTTTCCAGCCGCGGTCGCGATCAGTCATGGTGATGATTTCACCAACTGGGACTATGTTGAGATCCCGGCAGATGAAGGCATCAGTCGCATGTGGGGCGAATCTGCGTTATTTATTGATGGGGCACGAATCTTCAATATCGCCCGCTACGGAGGCGGCGCTTCGGCGTTGCTCGCTACGAGCGGAGACGCTGGGCGGACGTGGACTCCTTCAATAATCAGCAACCTGCCGATGGCGACCTCGAAGCCTGCGGCTGGCACGCTCAGCAATGGGCAACACTTTCTGATCTGTACTACCGCCAAAAACAACGGAGGAAAACGGACACCTTTGACGATCGCCGTGACGGCTCCCGGTGAGAACATTTTTCGCAAAGTGTTCGTGATTCGCCGATCTCGGCATCCCGACAATCCTGGAGAGTCGGCAGACAGTCTCAGTCTTTCTTATCCGTGCGCGATCGAGCATGCAGGCCATCTCTATGTGGGATACTCGAATAATGGAGGCCGACGCGGTAACCTCAACAGTGCCGAAATGGCGATTATCCCGCTGGCTGCCATACAGATCAGATAGTTCATTTCATCAGCAAATACTCGCGTCTCAAACTGCGTTTATCAAAACCACTCGCAAACAAGAAAACGGAGAAACAACATGCCTGTCCATCTTGTTCAACACAGCCGCCGTCAGTTTCTCAAGACGGTCGGAGCTGGGATTGTTGTCTGTTCTTCTCCGTCGTTCGCTAACTCGCGACCAGCTGTGGATGGCGATCTCGTGTACCTCCTGAACGACACACATATTGGCGAGAAGCAGTCGTCCGACTCTCCCGTTCCCAGTCATTTACGACAAGTCGTAACTGAGTTAGTTAACCGTAAGACACAACCGGGTTGTGTTCCGATCAACGGCGACTTAGCGTTGAAGGATGGACAACCAGGTGATTATCAGCATTTCGCGAAGCTACTGCGTCCGCTCCATGAAGCAGAGATTGAAACACATCTCACGCTCGGAAATCACGACAATCGGGAAGCATTCTATTCCATTCTGGAAGATGAACGCCCAGCCGATCCCCCGGTTGAGTCACGTCATATTTCGGTGGTACAGACTCCCAGGGCTAACTTCTTTTTGCTCGATTCCCTGAAGGAAACCATGGTCACCCAAGGAGCCATCGGCGGCGTCCAGTTATCCTGGCTTGCCCAGGCATTGGATGCCCATGCGACAAAACCAGCCTTGATAGTTGCCCATCACAATCCACGTCTGGGAGGCGATCCGTTACACTTTCCGGGAGGACTGATCGACTCTCAGCCGCTTTGGAATATTCTGACTGCTCGCTCCCATGTGAAGGCTTATATTCACGGACATATTCACGATCGAAGCATCTTTAAGCATCAGGGCATTCACATCCTTAACACTCCAGCGACCTCTTATGTTGGGAACCCAGCAACCTCCACAACCGGCTGGACAACCGCCCGGCTTTCCAACGAGGGCGTGACCTTGACAACACATACCACCGATCCCCAGCATCCCTGGAACGGGGAAACTAAGATGCTGCAATGGCGAAGCTGAGGCCTATGACCGTCAGCTCCGTGAATGTGCCAAATACCTGGTCGAAACATCGTAAATTGTCACCAAAGGCTTGAGCTTAACAAGCGTGGAGACAGTCTCCACAACGACCGCTGGTGTTACACTGAGAGGAGTGACGTGCCTCGGTGAATAATCTACCATTCAGAATATATAATCTTTGCAAAAACTGGAAAATAAAATGCAGAGTGTGGTACTGATTTTGATTTCACTCATCCAACTGATTGTCTTGGCTTTCTGCTCAAACATTATGGCTGTCGAGGTGGACCGCCCTAATATTGTACTGGTGATGGCTGATGATCTGGGTTGGTCTGACATTGGTTGTTATGGAGGCGAGATTCGTACACCCCATATCGATTCGTTGGCACAAGATGGGCTGCGTTTCACCCAGTTCTACAACAACTCGGTCTGTGGCCCAACGCGTGCCTCGTTATTAACTGGGTTATACTGCCAACAGACAGGTCATCGTGGCGATCACTGGAATCAACCCAAAGACTACACAAAGTGCGTGTTAGTTTCCGAATTTCTGCAGCACGCTGGTTATCACACGATGATGACTGGCAAGTGGCAGGGGCGAGACTCGGCACTCGATCGTGGATTTGATCGATTCTTTGGTCCGATGTGCCAAGGGAAGATTAGTTATTTTCACGAAGTTCAACAAAACCCGTTCTATCTTGATCGACAGCGATTTGCTCTGCCCAGGGATTTCTATCTCACCAAAGCGATCAATGATTATGCTCTACGTTTTTTGAAAGAAGCGGTCGTAAAGGAGGCCCCCTTCTTCCTCTATGTGGCTCATATCGCACCTCATTGGCCACTCCACGCTGACGAAGCGGACC
>DOCI01000219.1:389-1154 GCA_003503535.1 Planctomycetaceae bacterium | reverse complement strand
TCGCCGCCTATCGTCAACAGTACCTTGAGCAAGGCTGGGATGAATGGCGATTGCGCCGTTTCGAGTTACAACGAAAAAACCAGATTGCACCACTTCAGTGGGAACTCTCACCGCGACCTGCCAGCGTATGGGATTGGAAGACCGATCCGAATCAGGTCTGGCAGGCGGAACGTATGGCCGCATACGCTGCTCAAGTTCAAGGCATTGACCAGGGGATCGGTCAACTCCTCAAGGTGCTCAAGGAAACGGGGCAAGAGGAAAATACCCTGTTCCTATTTCTCTCCGACAACGGCGCTGCCCCAGACGGAGGAGTCGGACCTTCCAAAAATGGTTTCGGATTTGCGCCGAACCAGCCAAACAATCGCTGGCGAAAAGATAACGTGTCGATTCGGCCAGGCAGTAGCCCACAAAATCCGCCTGGTCCCCATGATACGTTTGCCGCATACGGGCTGGCATGGGCCAATCTCAGCAATACTCCTCTGCGTGGCACGAAGCTCACTGGTTACGAGGGAGGCATTCGCACGCCCTTAATCGCCAAATGGCCGAAAGTGATCGGAGATGGGCTGCAGACCACACAAGTGGGACATGTGATTGACATCATGGCTACATGTCTCAACATCGCTGATGTTAAGTACCCGACTGAGTTTCAATCCCGCAAACCTTTGCCGTTGGAGGGCAAGAGTTTGTTGCCGGTTTTCCAGGGAGAGAATCGGCAGGGACACAAAACTCTGTGCTGGAGCGTACCAAATGATCAAGCCATCCGTA
>DOCI01000219.1:0-195 GCA_003503535.1 Planctomycetaceae bacterium | reverse complement strand
TGATCAAGCCATCCGTATGGGGAAATGGAAAGCGATTCGTCCCCGAAAAGGTGGCGAGTGGCAACTCTTTGACCTTGAAGCCGACGGTACGGAGACGGTCAATCTCGCGAAGAGTGAGCCGGATCGCGTCAAGGAACTGGTTCAACATTTTAAGGCATGGCAAAAGCGTGTCGGAGACAAACAATGAAGACTCGC
>DOCI01000125.1:29484-32092 GCA_003503535.1 Planctomycetaceae bacterium | reverse complement strand
GATGTTATTTTAAGTCGTAGAATCGCGCTATTTCAAATTAGAAAGCGTATCAATCATGATATGCAATCACAAAACATTCGTATGAATTTGAGGTGAGATTGTTACTGAAATATCTTCTTGTTTCACTTGGCGTCCTGGCGGTTGAAATATCAAGATTTAAATCTGATACCGGTTCATACAGGCCAGATCAATCCGATGGTGATATCCATCACATTGGTGTGCGTCGGGCCGGTTTTCAGTAACGCATTGCATGCATCCAGAAAATGGTAAGCGTCGTGTCTGGCAAGAAAATCTGAAGTTGGGAGATTCAATCGATCTGCTTCGTGAATAACGGTCAAATCAGCAAAGCCACCTGCGGCATCGGTTGGACCATCTTCGCCATCGGTCCCCCCGGCAATCAACACGAAACGGTTAACCAGTTCTGGATGCTTTTTCAATTCGTGAATCGCAGCTAAGGCGACTTCCTGATTTCTCCCCCCCTTGCCAGGATTACTGACACCTTTCAAGGAGACCGTTGTTTCTCCTCCATAGAGCAGGCAAACCGGTTTATTCATATTTTCAGAAAGATCGAGGGCTTGCCGAATGATATGCTGAGCAAATAACTGAGCCTCTCCTTCGTTGAAAGCTCCTGCATTGATAACTTCGTACCCAAGATTTTTTGCTCTTTGTTCAGAAGCATTCAAAGCAATCGCGTTGCTTCCCACAATCTTATTGATGACATGAACGGAGAGTTGCTCATTGTGACTGGAGTTCTTTGTGTCGGAAAGATAGAGGCGAATCGACTCCGGGAATTCTGAGGCCAGATACTTTTGCAGAATCGAAAGGGCTTGAGCGGGATTTCGTTCTGATGTGACTGTTGGGCCTGAAGCAATTGTTTCAAGGGGATCGCCGATGACATCGGAAATGATCATCGTAATCATCGTCCCTGCTTTGCAGGCTCTGGACAATCCTCCCCCTTTTATTTTCGAGAGATGCCTGCGAACCAGATTCAGTTCTTCAATGGTGGCGCCGTGCCTGCTCAACTCTCGGGTGACGAACAATTTATCTTCGAGAGAAATGGCATCAACAGGGGCTGGCAATAAGGCGCTCCCGCCACCGGAAAGCAGAACTACGACGAGATCGTTGGCGTCTGCATTTGCAACCAGTTCTAATATTTTTTGTGTCCCTTCGACTCCTGCCAGTCTCGGTTCATTCACACCAGCCGGGCGGGCGGCATGAATGTGAATCGATGCGGACATTTCATTTCGTTCCTCATCAACACAATCTTCCGGGACATTTACCCAACCCTGGACCCGCTCTCGCAGAAATTCGGATCCGAGCTGGTCTTCAAGACCATCGACCATCCCCTGCCCCGCTTTTCCACCACCGACAACAATCAATTTCTGAAACTGATCCAAAGGGAATTTCTGTCCCATGAGAATGAGTTCATCATTTTTCAGAACAACATTTTTGGCGACTAAATGTCGGGAATCAATTTCGGCGACTCCTGCACGCCAGATTTTGAGAGCATGCTCGCGGCGTTCCAGAATTTGGGTCAAATCAGGCATTTAAGATCGTTTGCTTTATGAATAGGTCTCTTAAGAATATGGCGAGCGTTTCATTTGAGTGATCGATAAAACCGATACATCTGTTACAAAAAGACATCACAACGGACTCTCTTGATGCCATTTTCTGATCAGATCACAACACAATATGTCGTTCCTATCAATCGTACCAATGGATTTGCAGACAAATGCGCTTCCCACAAAGGTCGGGATTGCATTTTCTATGCCTGCGGACGACAGTATAGCTTTGAATCTGGCAATGTCGCGACTTCGGCACTGCTGCCACTCGTCGTTTCCCTGATGTTCATGAGGAATAGTGGATGTTGACTTCCATTTTGAAATGTGTACCTGCTCGCAGCCTGTGGCTGTGTGTCATCTGTGTTCTGACAACATCAACTCTGGCATCGGCTCAGGGACTGGTCTGGAATCTGCCAGAGTCCGGCACGGGTGTTAAATACACAGGCGATTATCGACAGGTCACTTACCGTCCCCAAAGTACGCAGGGAGATTTATCTCTGGAATGGCGTCGCACGATGGAAATTCGCTGTCTTGAACGTGAGATGGCCGATTATCAGGGAGAGAATGCCGCGTGTGTCTGGCTGGAATATGAAGTTGTGACAGGCCAGCAGGTTGATGGAAATCTGGAGTCCGGACCAGGTGGAACCCGCATTTATAAAGTGCTCGTCCCGGAATCCGCCATCAATGGACTTGAGTTCTTTCAAGCTAAAGTTCCAAATGCTTTCGTGCCTGTTGTGAAGGGTTTCCAGAAAATTGGAGAAGGAGAAGTTGAAGAATTCAAGCACCCTGTGCTGCAGATATTCCCGGTTCTCTCACAGGTCTTCCTGAATGAAAAATTGACCGTGGCTGGCACAGAATCGATTTCCGTCACGGCTGGACAATACGATGCCCAGAAACTTGAGTGCCAATCAGCTATCGAAGATCCGCAATCCCGTACCACTAACACCTCTCAGGTTTGGGTGGCAGATGACATTCCCTTTGGCACCGTGCAGTGGAAAGTTCGTATCGACCGTGAAGTCAAAACAGCCGCAGATACCCGCGACCAT
>DOCI01000125.1:25889-29391 GCA_003503535.1 Planctomycetaceae bacterium | reverse complement strand
TCGCAGATACCCGCGACCAGTTTCGGAAGCATTCCGAGATTTCGATCGATATGCAAGCCGCTCAATTGATCGAGAATGTCACCTCGAAAATTAGCACGCCCTAGCCGTCTGTTCCATTTGAAAACCTGAGATATCGGTTCTTAACGTTATTAATCATCAGGAATGAGAAAGATTGAAACGCCCAATCACCCAAATGGGTGGTCTGCATAATTGATATGGAAATTCGGTTTCTATTTGGAACTGGGTTTAGTAGTCCGTCGATGGTTAAAAAGTCGTGTAAATTCAGCATCGAATAGCGGGATACTGTCTTCGGAATTGCAGTTTGAGGGCGATATTTAAAGCTCGACAGTGCACAGGTGGATCGTTCCAGCTCAATATGTGAGTTGAAAAATCTCAACTGTAAGTCCATCTGATCGAACGCTTGTTCATACCGGCAATTCTTACATTTTCGCGTCAATCGCTGACTTCATTGCCCTTTTGCTGCTGTAATCTGCTCTCGAATTGAATTTGGCGGGCTTACGACACAGTCCAAAAGCCTTACAGGTCGATATTAAAGGAGTCTATACAATTGAATTATGCTTAAATTTTCAGCTATTTTCGGAGGCAAATATGATCTACACAAAGCCTCATATCAGATTGACTACTTCTTCTCCTTCAGTTCCTTACAATTCACAGCCTCAAAAGCCCCCATACAGAGTGATCCTTTCAGAACTTTCTCCATTTCTGGGGGACGCACTGAGCCAATGTTTAACAGCTAATGGAATTGAAACAACTACTCATTCTGGTTCCCTCGATGCAGAAATCCAACTTGCCAGTTCTGGTTGCAGAATCATTGCGATTCTTGATCCCGTTCACGATCGTCACGCAACATTCGAACGTGCCAAACAACTCACGGAATTAGAAATTCCGTATGCATTTTTAACACAAGACATTAAACCAGCCTGGCTGAGTTGGGCGATTCAATTGGGAGCAACTGGTTGGATCACACTGGATGGAAATGTCGAGGAAATCGGCTCGATCATTTCTCAACTTCTAACAGGTCGCATTAAAGAGTTCTGGAGTGCGAAAGCCCGACAAATGCTCGATTTGTCCAATGGAAAACCTCAACTGACCGAGGATTATGTCGCCTCAAAGCTGACTGCACTTCAGCTGGAAGTCTTTTTGCACCTGGCCGAAGGTAAGACTGTCAAAAAAGTCGCCGAAGAGATGAGCCTTACGGTGAAAGCCGTTGACAGCCATAAATATCGAATTATGCAACGACTGATGCTGCATGATCGCGTTTATTTATCACGACTCGCAATTCGTGAAGGCTGGATCGACGCATAAAAAAACCGCCACCAGTATTTGGCGGCGGTTTTAAGATTCAGTTGTCTAAGCCCGACGATATCGGCTTAAACTTCCTTGGAATCGATCCAGCTCATCATGCTGCGAAGTTCACGACCGACTTTTTCGATTTCGTGAGTTCGTTCCTGACGGCGAACCGCTTTGAAAGCGGCTTGATTGGCTTTGTTTTCCAGAATCCATTCCTTGGCGAACTGACCATTCTGAATTTCGGTCAAAACGCGTTTCATTTCCTTCTTGGTTTCTTCAGTCACAATCCGAGGCCCGCGAGTGTAATCGCCGAACTCGGCTGTGTTGGAAACACTATAACGCATGTAGTTGAGTCCGCCCTGATAGAACAGGTCGACGATTAACTTCAGTTCGTGCATACATTCAAAGTAGGCCATCTCAGGCTGATACCCCGCTTCAACGAGTGTTTCAAAACCAGCTTTAACCAGAGCAGAAACACCGCCGCAAAGCACAACCTGCTCGCCGAACAGATCGGTTTCGGTTTCTTCAGCAAACGATGTTTCAATCACACCGCCGCGTGTTCCGCCGATTCCCTTGGCATAAGCCAGTGCCAGGCTGCGTGATTCTTCAGAAGCACCGTCACCCATGGCGATCAAAGAAGGGACTCCGCCACCTTTAACGTACTCACTTCGTACCAGATGTCCCGGGCCTTTAGGAGCAACCAGAGCTGTATCAACACCTTCCGGGGGAGTGATTTGTCCGAAGTGAATATTGAAACCGTGAGAGCACATCAGCAGATTGCCCGGTTTGAGACGATCTTTAATCTGAGCACGGAAGACATCGCCCTGCACTTCATCGGGAAGCAGGATATTAATCAGATCGCCGGCATCGGTCGCTTCGTCGGCTGGCATTGGCTCGAAACCATGTTCGACAGCCAGATCGTAATTCGGGCTGCCTTTACGCTGACCGATCACCACATTGCAACCGCTGTCTCGCAGGTTTTGAGCCTGGGCATGTCCCTGGCTACCGTATCCGAGAATGGCGATGGTTTTGTCTTTGAGCAAAGAGAGATCGGCATCGGCATCGTAATAAACTTTAATTGACATCGTTTCAGAGCTTTCACATTTCAATAGAGTACGACATTACTGTCGAAATGACTGGATAGAGAGGAAGTCTGCGACCGAACGTAGATTTCCACAGATATGAATAAATGTCTTCGGAAATCAGCAGATTCCCCAAAACGCTTCGTTTCCGACTATTTGACGGGAGCACTCATCGGTTGCAAATCATAGAGTACTGGCTTTTCGATATTTTCCCGTGTCAGAGCAATTCGCCCGGTACGAACCAGTTCGATGATCCCGAAAGGTCGCATCACGTCTACAAAAGCCGCAATTTTCTGCTCGGGTCCGGAGATTTCAATCATCACCTGATGCGGACGAACATCGACAATTTTCGCACGGAAAATATCGACCATCTCTTTGACCTGAGTCATCGAGGTCCCTTCAGTGCGAACCTTAATGAGCATCAAGTCGCGTTCGACAAAATCTTTGTTCGAGAAATCAATCACCTGCACTACAGTGACGATTTTTTCAAGCTGTTTTCGGACCTGATCCAGGACGCGATCGTCGCCACTGACGACGAATGTCATTCGTGAAAATTCGGGAATGTCTGTCTCGCCGACCGCCAGACTTTCAATATTAAAAGCCCGTGACGCCAACATTCCAGAAATATGAGCCAGCACACCAGGCTGATTCATGACCAGAGCCGATAAAACATGTTTCATAAAAAATTCTCAACAACCATAACGGAACAACATTGACTGATCTGTCCTTAATAGAACTGGAGCCTCCATTTACATCGGGGGCGAACTTCAGTCGAGGACCACATAAGAAAAGCCACGTCCAGCAGGACACGCAAGTGGTCAATCAGGCTCAGTCTAACCAGCAGAACTTCGATTCTCAACTCGCCAATGACCTGAGAGCACCGGAAATCTCCCAATTCCTGCTTAAGAATTCCTGAGAGATTTATTTCTCATTACGAAAATTAACTAATCTATGGTGCCAAGGCTCTGTGAGCCGTGGCACAAAATTATTACACAGAGCTAGCTTTTACTGATTAGATGTCCCAGACGCGTGCGTCTGGATTGCAACGCAACAAGAGGCTTTTTTTGCGGGGTTGCCTGAAACTCATTGTGACTTCGTCAACCAGACGC
>DOCI01000125.1:16519-25769 GCA_003503535.1 Planctomycetaceae bacterium | reverse complement strand
CCATAACTGGCTCGGCTCGCCTTCTATTATTTGATTTTTTCCCATTTTTCGAGGGCGAGATCCCGTTGTTCTGCATGATTGACGATGGGCTTTGGATAATCCTTCCCCAATTCCACCCCAGCCTCCTGTAATACTTGATCGGGAGCTTCAGCAGGCTTGTGAATCCATTTATTTGGCAAATCGGCCAGTTCCGGGCACCATTTTCGCAGATAATCCCCCTGTTTATCAAACTTTTCGGACTGCGTGGTCGGGTTGAACACTCGGAAATAGGGAGCAGCATCCGCTCCGCAGCCGGAAGCCCATTGCCAACCGAAGGTGTTGCTGGCCAAATCGGCATCGACAAGCGTATCCATAAACCAGTCCGCTCCCTCTCGCCAATGGATCTGCAGATCTTTAGTCAGAAATGAAGCGACGATCATCCGAACACGATTGTGCATCCAACCGGTCTGCCATAGTTCCCGCATGCCTGCATCGACAATGGGATACCCGGTCTGACCTTTCTGCCACGCTTTCAGCCACTTTTTGCTGCTTTTCCAGCTAAAATCCTGAAATTTCTCCTGCAAGGGTTCGCTCACGGTATGCGGAAAGTGATAAAGCACATAATAGCTGAACTCCCGCCAGCCGATTTCACTGAGATAAACGTCCGCGTTTTTTACCGCGTCGCTTTTATTTTCATCTTTGAATTTCGCGATCACATCCTGCGTTTTCCAATATACCTGGCGAGGAGTAATTTCCCCGAAGTGCAAATGCGGAGACAATCGCGACGTTCCATAATGGCTCGGGAGATTTCGCTCTTCCTGATAATTCTCGACGAGTTCTGTCAGAAATTTATCGAGGTTTTTCAGCGCTCCCTCAGTCCCGGGAGACCACATTTCTTCCAGCCCCCCTGCCCAGTCAATCGTCGGATCCAATTTCAAATCCTTTAGAGCCAGACTTTGAGGGAACCTTTTGGGCACAGTCAGTTTCTTAGGTTTCGGCAATGGTTTGGCGAATTCGAGTTTTTTAAGGCAGGCTTTCCAGAAAGGCGTGAAAACCTGGTAAGGGTTATCGCTTTGTGTGTAGATATCAGTCGGATCGACGAGCAAACTGGCCTGGAATAACTCGCAGATAACGGCTTCATCCGACAATTCCGTAATAATCTGTTCGTCTGTCGCCTGCTCATGAGGTTCATAAATGCGATTCCAGAAAACAGCAGAGGCTTCTGTCTGTTGAATCACATCCTTAAGAATAGTCAGTGCATCTCCCTGACGGAGTATCAGCTTTTGGTTGAATTCGGTTTCCAGTTGATCGCTTAAAACCTCTAAAGACCGATACAACCACCAGCAGGTCGCCCCTCCGGGAAACCAATCCGTTTCCCGTTCAGGCAGAATGTACAGCAAAATGAGTGGCCGCCCCAGCTTACTGGCTTCCAGTAATGCAGGGTGATCAATCAGGCGCATATCCTGACGAAACCAGACAATAACGGGGAAATCTTTCTCTGAATCGCTCACTTAAACAGCCTTTGAAGCATAAATTTTGATTCTCTGTTTTCTTCCTGTTATAGAGGCAAGACTCTCCAACGCAAGAACGGATTCGCTCGTAACATTCGATAACGGCTCACAATTCGATATGATCACTCAACCACCTGGGTGGCGGGGGCGCCTCGAAGAGAAGCCCCCGAATCGGGGAACCATCGGGAACAACCGAAAATGCTTAGCGTCCCGCCACCCGGAATGTAACTCATTCATAAAACACTGAAACTGAATCCACATGTCTCTCGAACTCAAAAACGTCCGCAAAAATTATCGGGAACCGAACGGACACGATTTGCCCGTGCTCGATATTCCTCACTTCAAACTTGAAACAGGCGAACAAGCCGCCCTGGTCGGTTCGAGTGGCGGCGGAAAGACGACTCTGCTCAATGTGATCTCCGGTATCACGAAACCGGATTCCGGTGAGGTTCTCATTGATGACATCGAAATCACTCGACTTCCGGAAGCGGGTCGGGATCGATTCCGTGCAGAGCGAATTGGCTTTGTCTTCCAGACATTCAATCTTCTGCCTGCCTTCACCGCCTTTGAAAATGTTTTGCTCGGCATGAGTTTCGCCCGTGGCAAAGCTGATCGCTCTCATGCAAAGCAATTGCTCGAAAGCGTTGGTTTGGGACATCGTCTGACACACAAACCGGCTCAACTTTCCGTCGGTGAACAACAACGGGTCGCCATTGCCCGCTCGCTGGCCAATCGTCCCAGTCTGCTATTAGCCGACGAACCAACCGCCAGTGTCGATCCTGCCAATCAGGAAACGATCCTCAAATTGATTGGCGAGATTTGCAGAGAACACAATGTCTCATTGTTGCTGGTCACACATTCCCCGGAAATCGCGACTCAGTTTGATCGCACAATTCCCTTGCAGGAATTCAACAAGGTGCTGCAAAACGTCTAACGGATGAGTTGTGCTAATTTTCTTCTTTCATCGCATTCTCCAACTATCAAATTCGAATTGACTCGATATGAATCTGTTTACAATCGCTCTGAAAAGTATCCGTCAGCGATTACTGGCTTCTTCTCTGACAGCCCTGAGTGTCGCTCTGGGTGTCGCTTTGATGATTGCCGTTTTGATTGCCAACACAGTCGTTTCAAAGACGTTTGACCTGCAGGGGTTTGGCTACGATTTGATTGTCGGCCCCCAGGGGAGCGAACTTGATCTGGTCCTGAATACGGTTTATCGCATCGCTCCTCCCATCGAGAACCTCCCGTACCGTTACTACGAAGAGTTAAAAGAAAACAAGCACATCGGTATCGCTGTACCCATTGCACTGGGCGACAGCACCGAACAGGGAAATTTTCCAATTCTCGGCACGACCGTTGAATATTTTGCCGTCGAATACGCACAGGGAAAGAAGTTTCGTACGAGTGCTGAATGGCCGAATGGAAAATGGGAATCGGTGATTGGATCCAGCGTCGCTCGTGAAAACAACTGGAAGATTGGCGACGAATTCAAAATGGTGCATGCCGGTCAGGATGATCATGTCCACGATGAAAAATTCAAAATCGTCGGCATCCTCGAAGCGACTGCTACACCGAATGACCGGACGGTTTTCGTCAACCTGAATGGTTTTTATGCGATCGCAGGCCATGAGAAACCGATTCAGGAAGCGATTGATCGGGAAGTGGAATTCTTTGGGGAAACGGAAGCGGAAGTTCGAGCCTATCACGCTGCTGATCTGAAGGAGATGGAAGCTCACGCCGGTCACGATCATAGTGGACATGACCACGCTCATCATCACGATCATGCCACGCCAGATTTGCAGAAGGAAGTGACGGCTATTCTCGTCCGAATGAAAGAAGACCCAAAGAATCCGACACTGGCTCAATCTCGTGCCATTGAGTTTTCTGCAGACCTGAAAGAGGGATTCAAAGCTCAGGCTGTCAATCCGATACGCCCGATGCAACGTTTGATGACTTACCTGGTTGGTAACGTTCGGCTGATCCTGATCAACCTGACCGCAATCATTATTGTGGTTTCGGGCGTCAGTATTTTCGTCAGTATCTACAATTCGATGTCGGAACGAAAACGGGAAATCGCCATCATGCGGGCACTCGGAGCAGACCGGATGGCTGTCTTTTCAATCATCATCACCGAATCCATCATCCTCTGTCTCGCAGGGGCAATTCTCGGAATACTGCTCGGACATGGACTGATCATGTTCGCCAGCCCTATCCTCGAAGCCCGCACCGGACTCAGCATCGATCCATTCGTTTTCGATCCGATGGAACTAACCATCATCCCCGTGATGATCGGTCTGGCTGCTTTGGTCGGGTTCATCCCCGGATTGACAGCCTATCGAACAGACGTGGCGGAGAATCTTTCGTCGTAAAAAATAATGATCTCTGTCGTATTTCCTGTTACAATTCTGCTGAGGAGAAGAAATATGAATCAGCCCGAATTTGACAATTTGATCGATGAAGTCTTGCGACTCCCAGATGTTCAGCGAACAATTTTACGGGATCGCATCAATGAAACATTAGATTCGAGCCATGACGATTTACCCGACAATGACTGGAAAGAAGCATGGCTCCCTGAATTGAAGCAACGAATTCTGGAGTCCGATCAAAATATTCCCGGAATCCCAGCCGAACAGGTTTTCGAAAAATTGAGAGCTCAACGATATGACTCTGAAAGTTGAGTTCCGTCCTGAAGCTGAGCAAGAGTTGATTCAAGCGTTTAACTGGTATGAAGAACGTAACACGAGTGCAGCTGATCGATTTGAAGACTCCATTTCCAATTTGATAAATCATATTTCTAAATCTCCTTCAATTTTCCCTTATTTGGAAGTCCCAATTCAAATCGCAGTGCTTAAAATATTCCCTTACTATGTCCCATTTCGAGTTTTAGGTGGCAAAGTGGAAATACTGGGAATTTGTCATGCGAAACGTAAGCCGGGATACTGGGATGATCGACTGTAAACCCCTCAACCTACCGCACACTCGGATACATCTTCGCTAATCTCGTTGGGGAAACTCCGCAGTGAGCGAGCGTGATGATCGTCCAGTTTCTGAATGTCTGCCGAAGCAGTCCCTGTTTTTGCCAGCGACGTGGGCTGACGATGATTTTTTGTCGCGAGACAGCAATTCGTCCCAGTTTTCTAAGTCGCTTTGAGAAGATCAAATCTTCCAGAAATGGCTCTTGGGGAAAGCCGCCGAGACTGTTGAAAATGTCTCGTTTCAAATACAGACCCTGATCACCATAAGACCAGCCGAGCCAGCGCACCCGTTGACGATTTCCCCATTCCATCGCTCGATATCGGCGAGAGGATGCATCGATTTGCTGGGAGAAACAACCGGCGACGACACCTGGCTTTTTAAGTTGAGTTTTCGCATCCAGCAATGCACCGGTTGTTAAATCACAGTCTGCATGCAGAAACAGCAGAATTTCTCCGCGGGCCTGTTCTGCTCCTCTGTTTTGCTGAATCGCACGACCGCGATTGCTGATCAGCACAAGATCTGCTGCATGAGCCGCTTCATCTGTACGATCCTGACTACCGCCATCGACAACAATAATTTCACAGTCTAACTCCTTGAAATCCGGCAAGTTCCGTAAAGATTCAATCAACCGCCCAATTCGCTCGGCTTCGTTGAGAGCCGGGATTACGATTGAAATGTCCATTAGTCTTTGACTCACAGGCCTCCCATGTTAAAGGAGGTGCTTTTGCGAAACTGCATCACTTATTCACGACGTTCGGACTATTCCGACGATACTGATTACAGGATAGTGCGCTGAAATTCCATATTGAACCGCCAAGACGCCAATTTAAGAAGAGAGTCAATAGTATATGAGTAAAAGAACCGCAGATGGACGCGGATAAACACAGATCAAATTCATCCGTGATTATCCGTGTCCATCCGTGGTTCTTGAGAATTCTAAGTCCATATCGTCAGGCAGTACCTGACCTACATGTAAAAACTCCATGCAAGCCAGTTCTTATCAAATTGATGTGAAAGATTTCTTCAACGGTCCGGTGGATCTGTTGTTGTATCTGGTGCGCAAGCAGGAAGTTGATGTGTTGGAGGTTTCGCTGGCAGATATTACGAAGCAGTTTCTGGAATATCTGGAAGTTCTCGAAATTATTGATTTCGATATCGCTGCCGATTTCCTGGTCGCCGCTTCGGCTATGCTGGAGATGAAAAGTCGGCTGGCTTTAATTAAAGATGAAACCGTCGAGCAGGAAGAGGAAGTTGAAGCTGAGGAGACGAATCAGAATCTGGTGCAGCATCTGTTGCAGTATCAGCAATTGCGGGAGGCGGCCGAAGCCCTGCAGGAGCAGGCTCTCGCCTGGCAGGACCGTTATCCCCGACTGGCTGATGAACGTCCTTCTTCGAAACGTTCCGTCGCTGATGATGTGATTAAGGATCTGGAAATCTGGGACCTGGTCGGGGCGTTTGCTCGAATCGTCAAGAAGAAGACGAAAGACGGCGAAGCAACCGTCCGCTTCGACGAGACGCCCATTCATGTGTATGTCGAAAAGATTGGCCAACAGGTTCGCGAGACGGGACGGGTTCGATTTCAGGATCTGTTTTCTAAAGAAGATGATCGCAGTAAATCAATCGGAATGTTTCTGGCGATTCTGGAACTCTTAAGGCACCACCATTATCGAGCCGAGCAGGAGCAGGATTTTGCGGAGATCTGGATTCTACCGCCGCTTGAAAATGTCGACCGGGACAACGAAGATGCTGATTGATGGAGGAAATACATTCCATCACTTATCTGAATCAGCCGCCTGAATAGATAGGCTGGAAGCCTGTCCTACCGAAAATTTTCATGTATGTCCGAGTCGAGTTCTGAAAAATCGATCGAAATCATCGGGGCTCGGGTTCATAACCTGCAGAATGTTTCCGTAACAATTCCGCTGCATCAATGGACCGCGCTGGCGGGCGTAAGTGGTTCCGGAAAAAGCAGCCTGGCTTTCGATACGCTGCATGCGGAAAGTCAGCGACGTTATTTTGAAACGCTTTCAACCTCTGCTCGAAATTTGCTCGATCAGCTGGAGCGTCCCGATGTCGATCGCATCGACAATCTCCCTGCGACCATTGCCATCGGCCTGCGAAATCAACCTCGATTCGGCAATACGACACTTTCACAAACTGCAGAGCTCGATGAGTTGATCATTCGACTGCTGATCGACTCAGGCGAATTGCAATGCCCTCAATGTCGGCTTGGTGTTCGTCCCCAATATTTAGCCGACGTCCTGCAACAGATTTCACAGTTTCCGGAAGGCATGCGATTCCAGGTCTGCATTCCCGTGCGCGTGCAAGTGAAAAAAGCGGACCAGCTGGAAGCAGCCCTTCAGGAGGAAAAAACCTTCTGGGAGAATGAAGGGTTCCATCGCTTTCTGGACTTTTCAGAAAAGACATCGAAAAGCAAAAAAACGGCCAGTTTCCTGGTGATTGTGGATCGCCTCAAATCCGAGGAGACCGAGAATTCTCGAACCGCAGAGAGTGTGGAACAGGCTCTCAATATCGGACAGGGGCGTTGTCTAATTCTGGCAGAAGAAGTCGTTGCAGGAATTCAGTATCGCATCCCGATTTCCGATGAACGTGATCGCGAATGGCATGGATATTTCTTTTCCAGCGAATCGGAATGTCCCAAATGCGACACGATCTACCCTGAGCTGGAACCTCAATTGTTTCGGTCATCTTCTCCCGTTGGTGCCTGTCCTGAATGTTCAGGACGTGGAATTCAAGTGACTAATAAATCCACAACACTGTGCGAAAAGTGTGAGGGAACAGGGCTAAGAGAAGTGGCTCGACTGGCCAGATTTCTTCCGACTGATTCTCCGTCTGACAGCACACTGACTTATGCTGAAATTCAACAATTCACGTTGCAGGAACTCAACGAGAATTTAAATCGACTTGGTCCGCTGAGTTCATCAATCTCTCAATCGCTGCGATCTCTTCTGCAGAAGAGGATTGATCTCCTGCTCGAACTCGGTCTGGCCTCACTGCAATTGAAAAGACTGACCCGCACATTATCGCAGGGAGAATTTCAGCGGGTCGTTCTGATGTCAGCATTGAACACCGATTTTGTGAATACGCTCTATCTGTTTGATGAGCCGACGAATGGATTACACCCGGCTGATCGTCTATCCGTTGTCAAGTTTCTCCGTCAGTTAGTTGAGCATGGAAATACAGTCCTGACGATTGAGCATCACAGCGACATTCTTGCCAAAGCCGAGAGTGTGATCGAATTGGGACATGCCGCTGGCAAAGAGGGAGGTACGATTACTTATCAGGGAACTGTCGAGCCTTACCTCCAGCAACTCAAGAAAGAATTCCAGGAGAAAGTGGGATCCAACAATTCCGATCTGAGCAATGATCAACCAGATCTACTGCAGTTGACTGATATTCATTGTCACTACCTCAAAGGGATTGATGTTCAATTTCCGCTCAAGCGATTGACGGTTGTGACCGGAGTTTGTGGTAGCGGGAAATCGTCTCTGATCTGCGACACGCTTTACCCGATTTTGTCCAAGCTGATTGCAGAACGAGGTGATCAGAAAGAAGTTATTCTCTTCGAGAACGATCCCTTCCGGCCTGATGGAAAAGTCGCGAGTATCACGGGTGCAGATTCGATTGATGAATGTGTGCTGATGAATGAAACGCAGTTGACGAAATCGTCTCGGAGCACGCCAGCGACCTATCTCAAAGTTTTTGATGACATCCGTAAACTATTTGCAGAAACGGTCGATGCTCAATCACGCGGTTACACACCTTCCCGGTTCAGTTTCAATTCGAGTCGCGGAGGCCGTTGTTCCCATTGCGAAGGCCTGGGCTTCATTGAAATGGATATGCAATTTCTGGCGAATTTAACACTTCCCTGCACCGAATGTCATGGTTCCCGTTTTCAGCCGGAGACACTGAAGGTCAGCTATCGAAATCGTAACATTCACGATGTCCTCTCGATGACAGCCGATGAAGCGTTTGCGTTTTTCCGGAACCATCAAAGCATTTTGCGCAAACTGCAATTACTGCGGGATGTCGGGCTCGGATATCTGACACTCGGTCAATCAACCGCCACACTTTCCCGTGGAGAATCCCAGCGACTTAAGCTCGCCTCATATCTCAATGCAACATCCGGGCTGCATCAATTATTTCTGTTCGATGAACCCGCCAGCGGATTGCATCCTCGAGACATTGAAACTTTGCTGCAGTCTTTGAAACGGCTGGTCGAACAGGGACATACTGTCATTGTGATCGAACACAATGCTCGCATCATTCAGGCAGCTGACTGGGTGATCGATCTGGGGATTGATATGGAGACGGGAGAGAGTTCCGCCGTTTATTCTGGATCACCCAGTGGGTTCAGAGATTGCACAGAATCACTGACAGCTCGATATCTCGATCATGTTTGATGTCGAAGGCTTACTGGTCAGCTACTTTCGTAATCCTGACCACATAATCCAGATTCACCCAGACAAGATTCCAGTCCGTAATCGTTTTTTCCCACTCCTCTAATGCCAACATCAATTCGAGATCCTCGTTTTCAAAAGCCATGGAAGCGGGCTTTAATATCGATAGATGCTCATTTCTGTCTTTAGGAAATTGAATTTGCACCCAATTCGGCCGTTTCGCATCCGTGGAGATTAGCTTCACTGCATTGACTGTCAAATTCCCTCGTTTGAGCAGATCGTTTTCTTTCTCAAAATAGAAATTGTACCAAATCCCCGCATCCAGAAATCCGCTTGATTTCTGCGATTGACCGACTCGAGGGC
>DOCI01000125.1:13131-16478 GCA_003503535.1 Planctomycetaceae bacterium | reverse complement strand
CGACTCGAGGGCTCTTTACGTTTTCCGTTTTGGAATCTTCTTCTGAATTCTTTTCCGAGTCGGCCTTCTCATGTTCACCCGGAATAATGCGGTAAGTCTGAAGTAAATCGCTCAGTCCCAGCAATCGATAATCTGATGCACCAGTGGGAGTAGGTACGGAAAGGGTGTAATTGATGGAGAGCCATCTTTGTCCATGTTTTGGGGAATCTTTTTGATAAGAACCTGAAAATTTCGTAACTCTGAATGAAACGTCCTCTGGCACCTGATCCTCTACCAGCATCGTTTGCAGCAACTTGACCAGATCATTCCGTTCTGGAAAATCACTTTCAGCGATTTCATCGATCGCAGTTTGCAGAGCCGATCGAAGCCGAGTGATTGTCAGCGGTTGAATTTCCAGAACGGAATGATCTGACTCAATCTTTTCGTTCAATTTGAGAACAACCTGAGTCAGGCTTTTTGCTTTATCGCTGGAGGAATCTGCATAAGTGACGGACGTCGAAAAGGTGAATAAACAGATTAAAAATAAGAGGGAGTAAACTGTTTTATTCGAATTGATAATATGAAATATTGACATCGTCTTCATGATCAACCTCTCTGCTCTTTCGAATTACATTTTTTTCAATCCCTTTTATTTAAGGTAATCAATCCTAAACAGAATTCCAGTTCAATCTGTGGGAGATTGAACTTCTGACGTCAATGAAGAAAATGCTCACCGAAAAGAGCCGCATTGAATGGAATTCAATGCGGCTCTTTTAATAACGATATCGTTCGAATTTACTTACGATGCTTATTCAGCAATTCCGCAATCTGCACTGCATTTGTCGCAGCTCCCTTGCGGAGGTTATCGCTGACGCACCAGAAGGTGAGTCCGTTGGGATGTGAAATATCTTTGCGGATGCGACCGATATATACTTCGTCGGAGCCGTCGCTGTTGTAAGGCATCGGGTATTGACCGGATTCCAGATCATCAATGACTTCAATTCCCGGGAAAGCCGCGAAGGCTTCGCGGGCCTGCTCAGGGCTGATCGGAGTTTCGGTTTCAATCGTAATACTTTCACTGTGACAATTCCAAACGGGAATACGAACACAGGTGGCGTTGATCATAATATTGGGATCGCCGAGAATTTTGCGGGTCTCGTTGACCATCTTCATTTCTTCGCTGGTGTAGCCATCCTGCTTGTGGCTGCCGATTTGCGGTATCGCGTTGAAAGCGATCGGCTGCTTGAAGACTTTGTAGTCGTATTCTTCACCCTGCAGACGTGCCTGTGAAGAATGGATGAGGTCTTCAGTTCCGACTAACCCCGCTCCGCTAGTAGCCTGATAGGTGCTGACGATCACTCGTTTGATTGGTGAAATATCGTAAAGCGGCTTCATCGCCAGAACCATTTGTGTGGTTGAGCAATTCGGACTGGCGATTATGCCTTTGGCATTCAATGCCGCTTCCGGATTAATTTCGGGAACGACCAGCGCGACATCTTCGTGCATCCGCCAGTAGCCAGATTCATCAATGACTTTCGCTCCGGCTTCAACTGCATAGGGAAGAAATTCAGCAGCGGTATCATCAGGAGTCGAGGCGATGACGAGATCGACACCTTTGAAAGAATCTTTCGTCAACTCTTCAAATACATAATCCTGATTATTAAAAACCAGTTCCGTTCCGGCTGAGCGGGCACTCGACAAAAAGCGAAAGGTTTCCGCAGGAAATTCCCTTTCTTCGAGAAGTTCCAGAATAATTCGACCGACAGCCCCGGAAGCACCGACGACAGCAACAGTTTTGAACACAGATTTCTCCATTAATTGAGCGACTCACATCGTTTTTGGAAATTTCGAACTTCCGCAGATTATATCGTTGATCACATTGTCTCAGTGATTTGTCAGATATCTGCGGTGAGGCCGATAGGTCCTGTCCACTTTCAGACAGAAAGTTCACGGTATCGTTCGCAGACTGCATAGTCAAAATGGATATATTGCCAGCAGGTAATATCCAGCTTGTGACTATTTATTCGGTAGGGGATTCAGTGAGGGACCGTTTAATCTGCCGACGCTCATTGGCAAATCTAATCGATCAGTCATTGGCTCCCTAACACGAATCCAAGTGGGAGAAGTCTATTCTTACAGTTCTGAATAAAGGTTCAATGGACTACAAGCAAAAAATGGTCGCTTCCGTAAAATCAATGTCACTTTGCTCATACGATTGCTAAAAGCTTCATTCCAGCGCATACCCCAAGCTCGATCAATATCAATCCGAACTCGCTCGTCTGCAATAATTTGCGTTTCAAAGTCAACTATTCTTAAAAATTTAACAATTCAACATAAGAAAAAATGCACATGCGTATCTTCTTAGGTCAGATTCAATATTCTCCAAAACTATGCTCACAACAGCATGATCAGAATTTGAATAACCTGTTCAGCCGGGGCATAGAAAGCAATGTTAAGGAAACCCTGAAAATGGTCTAAAATGGAGAGGGAATCAATAGAAGCGGTTGCTCAAAGAGAACGAGTTTTCCGTTTGCGCCTATGTTACGAGTAAAGAAGAGCATAAACACGTAAAACCCGCAAATCGCAAATGAGACCAGACTCCAAAACCAGCGCCAAACCCTCCAGGGTTCATCCATTTTACGACAGGACCGAGAATACACCCAACCGATGTAGATGCGAGCCGGGTAGATAATCGCAATGAAGACTGTCGTCAAAAGCCATAGAGCATCCTGAGGTGGAGCAACAATTTTGAACAGGTAGAGTACAATCGTCAGGGCATATCCCAGTAGAAATGCCAGGGTCCACAAGAGTGGGGTTCTCCGAAAGAGCTGACGTCCTCGCTGCAGTTGAGTGTAAAGCGAAAAGCGTTCTTCACAGGCATAGCCTGCCTGCAAAACAGGGACCCAACTGCAAACCAGTGTCAGCAAAATACCTCCTGCCAGTGTGATTAGAATTTGCGGCCCCTGGGGAGCATCAGCAACGGCATACAAGCCTGTTGGAATGAGTGTCCACATCAGAATCCCTACTGCGCCCCAGAAGCCGAGAAAGAAAGTTTTGCGGAGCTGCAAGCTTTGAAAAAAGTCGGAAACAGCCACGGATCGATCTGAAAAAAATGTTCGCGAACGAAGTTCGGAAAGCAAAGTGCGCGCATTTTTTACTGGTCTGAAAAAACGTACCAGTCTTCCCCCTGCAGCCAACGCCCCAAGCAAATGCAGGAAGATCGCGATCGCTGCCAGAGAGGTGAGAATCCGTAGGAAGCGAGTCAGCCCTGAATTGGGATCGACTAACATTGCATCACTTGTGAAGTCCCCCAAATACCTCAACGGCATAAGGCACAGGAAAATGCCCATTATGCAGCCTCCAATGAA
>DOCI01000125.1:7723-13050 GCA_003503535.1 Planctomycetaceae bacterium | reverse complement strand
CCATTATGCAGCCTCCAATGAAGCGAGCTTGATGAAGCATCGGAAATCCCCGCGTTATCTTTCCGCTGCGTGCGACTTCACCTTCCGCCTGCAGCAGATATCCCAGAGCCAGCAGATTGACGATAGGAATGGCAGCCAGGATCGCCAGTACAATGACCAGACTTACCAATCCAAATAAACCCGAGAATCCCCAGTATAATCCCCTCCAGATCCTATTAATCCAAGATCGGTTTTCTTCCTGGGATCCCTGCGGGACCAGGGAATGTTCGTTCGAGGTCAAAGCTGACGCTTCCACGACAACAGTGGCTTGCGAAATGGGATCGGAAACAACGTTTTGAGTCATATTCTTGGAATTTTCATCTTGAGCCATGAAATTCAGGGATTTCAAATTTGAAATATGATCATTGCGAACCTCAATCGTACCGAAATGATTACAAAATGATTACCTGCCGGAACTGTCAATGGTTTTATCGATTTCTGAAACCGACAAGCCATTCTTCAAGGTAAGTCCTGTAGCTAACTATCAAATTCTAAAAATCCTCCATACGATTGAATTTGCTCAGATGCGTTGGAAATCAATAGCTGTGTATCTTCCTGTAACAGCAGTCGTGCTCGGCTTGCTGCTGATCGTGTTCTCAACGGCGTTTCCCCCTGTTCATGCCCGCGTCGATGATTCTGAACAATATCAAGAAATTGCGGAGTTCGCTTCGAGTGTTGCTCAGGTGAATCAGTGGTTCAGGAATGACTGGAAAGAAGCCAATTTATCGCAGGCGAAAAAAGCTGAGGAGCCGATTGTCTTACGTCGATTATCGCTGGCTCTGCACGGCACGATTCCCTCTCTGGAAGAACTTCGTCGTTTCGAATCCGACGAACGCCCCGATCGACTTCAGCAATGGTGCCGGGAAATGCTCGAAGACCCTCGATTCGCTGATTATTTTGCGGAAAGAATCACGCGAGCATTTGTGGGAACTCAGGGCGAGCCATTTCTGGTGTTTCGACGCGATCGATTTCGCAATTGGATTGTCGAACAACTCAATCAAAACCGCCCCTACAATCAGGTCGTGCAGGAGATTATTTCACAGACCGGACTGTGGACGGGCGAGCCAGCAACAAATTTCATGACCCATGCCGTGCTGAATGGGAATGTTGATGAAAACAAACTGGCCGGTAAAACGGTTCGAGCGGTTTTAGGACAGCGGATTGATTGTGCTCAGTGCCACGACCATCCTTTTGCTGACTGGAAGCAGCAGGATTTTGAAGGACTGGCTGCCTATTTTGGACAGGTGCGTCTGTCAGCCTTTGGTGTTGAGGATCGAAAAAATCAGGATTACAAGGTTGAGGATGGAATCACATTGGAAGAGAGAACTGTCCAACCGGAAGTTCCCTTCCAGGAAAATCTGCTTCCCGATTCTGGAACCAGACGGGAGCAACTGGCAATTTGGAGTACACATCCCGACAATCGTCGATTTTCCCGGGCTGCAGTCAACAGAATCTGGGCGTTGATGTTCGGAAAAGCCTTTTCCGAAGGGGCGCCTTATTATGCGAGAGTGGATGATCTCCCCGACCCAGAAGTTGGTGAGGGAACGGGAACCGCACTCGATCTACTGTCTGAATCCTTCGTCGCCTCGAACTATAACATCAAACAATTGATCGAGACGATTGCAGCCCTGGAAGTTTATCGACTTGATTCGACTTCTCATGAAATTGACGATACGGTCGTCAAAAGACAAATCGACCACTGGGCCGTTTTTCCATTGATTCGTTTGCGACCGGAACAGGTTGTCGGCTCAATGCTGCAAGCGACTTCTATAAAAACGATTGATCAGAATTCTCACTTGCTCACCCGAACATTCAAACTGATTAACGAAAACGACTTTCTCAAAGAGTACGGCGACTTCGGCGCAGATGAACTGGACGAGAGGGCGGGCACAGTTCCTCAAGCTCTGCTTCGAATGAACGGAAATCTGTTTGAAGAGTCGACCAAACCCAATCCATTCAATGCGACACCGCGCATCGCACTGGCATCAGGGAGCCCGGAACAAATTCTCGATACCTGTTTCCTGACTTGCCTGACTCGTCTTCCCTCACAAGAAGAAAAGGATTTCTTCATGAATAAATGGGAAGATGATAAATCGCGTCGCTGGCCGCAACGGACTCACGATTTGTACTGGGCGTTAATCAATTCCCCGGAATTTTCCTGGAATCATTGAGGTTTACGTTCCTTCTCCTTGGGGAGCGGTTTACGTTCTTCTCCTTGAGGAGAAGGTCCGAAGGCCGGATGAGGGGAGACCCTCGACGCTCTTAGTGCCTTCGACATCAATTTTCCCTCACCCAGAGGGAGAGGGGACTGTTTCGGCCTGAGGTTTTATATTATTTCTAATAAAATTCTGCGATCTTTATACCCACTGTGGCTTATCGATTTTAAATGCGAGTGAACTATGAGTATCGATCGAATCGGAAATCTGTTTTCAGGATTATCACGCCGTGATCTTCTTAAAGCCTCCACGGCTCTCGGCGTCTCCTTTCTACTTCCGACACTCTCTGCTCGGGCAGCAGAAAAGCGGGGGAACGAGCGGGCAAAGTCCTTCATAACACTCTGGATGAATGGGGGGCCAAGTCAGTTGGAAACCTGGGATCCCCATCCTGGAACGGCTATTGGTGGGCCGACACAGGAAATCAGTACCACATTTTCGGGCGTGAATATCGCTGCAGATTACCCGATGATGGCAGAGCAACTGCAGCATCTTTCGTTGATTCGCTCGCTGGTGAGTAAAGAGGGAGATCACGAACGAGGCACCTATTTCATGAAAACAGGTTACCGGCCTGACCCGACTGTCATTCATCCCTCCATTGGAGCATTAATTCCTCACCAACTCGAAACGAAAGGGCTGGAAGTCCCGCCCTATGTTTCACTTGGGGATGGGCAGTGGCCTGGTCGGGGTGGATATCTTGGGGATCAGTTCGATGCCTTTCGTGTTTTTGAACCTGGTCGCAGTGTGCAGAATATGCGTGCTCGCGTCGGAGAAAAACGACAAACTGACCGACTTGAAGGTCTGGATATCCTGGCAAAATCGTTCCGAAAGGGACGTCAGTATCAGTCGGAGAAATCGTTGCATCAGGATACTGTTGAGCGAGCTTTAACGATGATGTCGTCGGATCAACTCAAAGCCTTTGAGATTGAAGATGAGCCTGAATCCATCCGAAATAAATATGGAGACTCCCGATTCGGAAGAGGCTGCCTCGTCGCTCGTCGCTTGATTGAAACCGGCGTTCGTGTCGTTGAAGTCACCCTGAACGGTTTCGATTCTCATGCCAGTAACTTTGAAGCTCACACAAATCGGGCAGCAGATTTGGATAAGGCCTTCGCAATGCTGGTCCAGGAGCTGAGAGATCGAGATCTATACGATTCAACCATCGTCCTTTGCATTGGCGAATTTGGACGAACACCAAAAATCAACCCTCTCGATGGTCGCGATCACTGGCCGAACGGCTTCTCCACACTTATTGGCGGAGGCGGTTTGCGATCTGGAGTTCTGATTGGAGAAACCGATCCGACTGGCATGGCCACCGATCCGAAAGATCCCGTCAAAGTTCAGGATTTGTACGCAACGATCTTAAACCAATTCGCAATTGATCCCGGTGAAGAACTGATGACCCCGATTGGACGGCCTCTTTATATTTGCGAAGGGACTCCGCTGATGCAATTGCTGGATGCCTGACCTCCCCCAGTTGAACAGTGGTTTCCTGCTTCAATGGGTTGGTGGCACGCCCAGAATGAAGTGATTGTCGTGGGAATTACACACGACCACGCACTTCGCTTTGCTCTCTTGTTTTTAAATAAATCACTTCCCTTCTGCTTGGGGAGCGGTTTGGCAGAAGGCTGCATGAGAGGATTACTTCGACGTTCACTATTGCAATCAAAATCGATTGCCCCTCAGCCTGACACTCTCCCAGAGGGAGAGGAGACAAAATCTACTGATTTCTATGGAAGGTCCTGTGAAAGACCAAATGGAAAATTATGTATGAACAACAGCGTGTTGCTCAGAGCTGCCCCCCAACACTGAGGCAATTGCTGAAGGCTTCGAGTGATTACTTCGAATTGGACTGACGGGTGTTTGTACATGCACGAAGTTCATGCCGCGTGCTGGCGGTAAGTTTCTGCGACTGACACCATCACTTCCACAAGAAGTTGATCCGCTCGCTGCAGGATATGCCGTGTGCTTTTTTCCCCAGCTCCTGCAATCAGCTTTTCCAGAGCTTGCAGATGCAAAGATAAAATGTCACCAGGTGTAACACCGCTGATCTCAAACTCACTCAACATCGATCGCAACATCTGCCGACTTCCCGATAGACCTGAAATCACCATGTTCTTCAGAATCTGATCGTACTTCCGCTTTGCGGCTTCATCGAATACTCGTGTGCTCGTCAAAGACGTGACTGCTGCGTTCGAACTTCCTGCGGATACAGAAACGATATCGTTCAATAAGCGATGTTGTTGAGAAAGAATCAACGAGGCTTCTTCTCGCGAACGCTGCTGACGTATCTGCAACTCAGTTTTTGCCTGCCTCAATTCTTCCTGAGTTCGATTCGCTTGAATTTCCCGGAAAATCACCAAGCCGATTCCTGTGCTTCTTTTTCGGAAATCTGCTTCCTGAAATTGGCAATTCCATTCCTGACAGATCTCTGCCAGTGAGTCGTTCAGTTCGGCTGCAATGAGAATAACAGGGATCAAAATCCCCATGTCTCTGACTGCTCTGAGATGGATGTGAAGTGCATGGAGTTCTGCGGTATCGAATGAATCTTCAATTGCAAATAAAAGGCAATCCCAAGGTTCAGTTCTTAAAAAAGGAAGTGCAGATTTCGGATTCGTAACCCATTGAGCCTCATTCAGCGACAGCCCCAAACGTTGCAGACGTGCATGCAGATAATCCCAATCTGGCGGAAATTGACCTACTGCCAGAAGATTGATTATTTTCGTTTTGTCATCCCGTTCAGCAGACATATCTTACGCAATTCAACAATTTTTGTGGTCTCCTTGCCATCGCCTGGACACCAAAGGACCAAGATCGCCGAGTTTGCTCTGTCAGAACATGGTCATCAAATCCTGGAAACGCTCTCAACGAACAATCCTCACGGAACGGGAGCGAATGTCGGTCCCAGGACAGGTGGTTGAGGAGCGATTAAAGGAGCTTCGGGAATTGGCTTCAACTGAGGTTTGGAGATTTCCAGTTTCACAATCAGCCACCCCTTTCCGGAGTCCATATCGGCCAGCTTGATTTCAGTTCCTTGAAATTTATCGTAGGGGAGTGGTGTGCTGCGGCGAAGAC
>DOCI01000125.1:928-7633 GCA_003503535.1 Planctomycetaceae bacterium | reverse complement strand
TGGGAGCGGAGTTGAGTTGCAATGGCTGTTTGTGTCAACCCGGGAGTTCGAGTCGATCCCGTCGAATCCTCTTCCAGAACCTCGACATTGACTGTCTTAAACAGCACACTGTCACTCTCAATCAGGGCAGTAATTTTCAGGTTAATCTGCTGCAACTCGGTACTCGGAAGATTGCCCGCCTTGAATTTCCCACGCATCTGCAGATTCAAAAAACCCTCTTCAAAACGTGCCTGCAGAGGATTTTCCTCTGCGAAAACAAAATCAATTGCAATTGGTAATGCCGGGCTCGGCTCAGTGATTTCCTCGGCAAACAGAGAAAGCAATTGATCGGTCGCTGCCTGGATTTCATTGATTGAAACCAACTTTCCAGCCAGTGAACGTCTACTTGCGACTGTTGCGAATAAACTCTCATGGATATGAATTTCTACGTCATCGGAAATTGGAGCTGCGATTTGTGGATCAATTGACTGAGAAAGATCGGGCAGGAGTGGTTGATCGGGATACGAAATGTTTGTGCTTCCGATTTGATAATCCCAGTAGAGTCGATCAGCCGAAGACATTGTTTTTTTCTGATGTGGTTCAATATTCCAGTCTCGCAGTCGCGCCCAAACCTGTTGATTGAGAAGTTGATTCGTTTGCGCGAGATTTTTGTCGATCTCGCCATCGAGTTCCGGCTGCAGACGATTGAGCATTTTCTGCCCGGCAGCAATGTTTGATTGCGGTGTCCGATTCACCGCAATATTAAATGCGAGTTGATCAGCCAACCGGCCAAAAATCGGCATGCGGCCTTGAAGAGAACGGGCATTGAGCACGCGTTGATTGGGCATCACCTGAATAATCGCTTTGGAAGTGAGAATCTGCTCGCCATTAAGCATAACCGACTTAGTCGCCTGAAATGGCGACATCCCCTCTTGCAAAATTTCAGCCTGGGCAGTGCGGGCAGTCGTCGTCGATTCAACGTTTCCTGAAATCACAAAGTTGAACTTGGCGTTCTGCTGGTCAGGCTGGACATCGACATCGATCTTGGTTTGTGTCGTTTGTGTTCCATTCACAGTGGCTCCCTGTATGAAATCCTGGACTGGGCCACTGCTGACACTTTCCCTGGCCAGTAGCAATTTCAATGCATTCTCGGCAATTTCCAGGTGGAGTTCCCCCTGATAGCTGTCGCGACAATTGATCACTGGCGCAGCCGCCGGCGGAACGAAATTGGGAGCAAACGGTTGTGCTACTGGCCCCTGAGGCATTCCTCTGGGAGCAATCGGAGGAAGAGGATTGAAGGGAGGCTGTGCTTCGCAAATGAACTGACCAACGAAAATCAGTACAATGCCAGCCGAAAATCTCTGCAACAGTTGGGTCAGAGTGATTTTTCGGTTTACCAACATGAGAATCCTCAACCCACAATATTTTGCGTATATTTTTGTTAATCTGGAGAGAAATTCTCCAATATTGACTGGTGGATGCTCCTGAATCCCCTTAACGGGGCGATCAGAACTAAAATCTCAGTTTGATTTGGCCAACATGAGCACTGAAAGGCTTGAACAAACAGAAGAACATCCTTATGCTCTCGAATTCCTTGCTTGGTCAGTAAGTTTAACTCCGCTACAGATGGCGTCGAGATCAATTTACCGATTTGGCTCAGGAATGCTTTCTTACGACTGCGGTATTGGAAACGCAGTCAAATCAGTGAATGGCTCAAATTTGGGCCTCTATCCTGATTGAATTTTGTACACAACGCGTAGATTTTTTGTCAGAAGTAATCGAATCATGTCAGATGATCCCAAATTGACAGCTCAGAGACGTGAATCTCTGGGAACCTCAACTTCCCGTCGCATGCGAAAAGCCGGCCAAATCCCCGGTTGCATCTATGGACACAAGCAGGAAGCCATTTCTTTTGCCGTCAGTGCCGAGGAATTGAATCCGATCATTGCTTCTGGTCACAAAGTTGTCGACTTCGATATCGACGGCAGTGTCGACAAGGCTTTGATTCAGGACGTTCAGTGGAATACATTTTCTACATACGTTCAGCATATCGATTTATTGCGAGTTGATGCCAACGAGCGTGTTAGCACGAGCGTCGAAATCGTTGTCCGGGGTATCTCTCCTGGCGTTCTGGCTGGTGGAATTCTGGAACAGACCCATCATGAATTGCCGATTGAGTGCCCTGTAATTCGACTACCAGAACAAATTGTGATTCGTGTAAGCGACCTCAAATTGGGCGGAGCCATTCATGTTAGCGACTTGAAGTTGCCAACGGATTGTACCACAACATTACCACCAGAAGAAGTTCTGGTTCATGTGGTTGAGCCACGCAAAGCTCCTGAACCAACAGAAGAAGAATTGGCAGCTTCTGCTGAGCCGGAAGTTGTTGGAGCAGCCGATGAAGACGCTGAAGAGTAACCTCGATACTCACTTGAGAACCCTTCGAGAATACGACTGAGTCCTGGAATTTCTCAAGTGAATCTGGTTAATGAATCGCTGCAGCAAGGCCTTCAATTAGTTTCTGCGGTAGCGATTATTCACAGGTGATCAAGGCAATTGCTGATGATCCGTTTTATCAAAAGAGTGCTCAGCGTATTTAGCGACCGAAAACATCGGGAGTTTTCTGCAGAAAGGCACCATAGAGATAAGCCTGAGACGGCTCATGGAATCGAAGTCATGAAGATTGTTGTCGGCCTGGGAAATCCCGGACGCCAATACATGAACACACGACACAATATCGGTTTCGAAGTTCTGGCTGAACTTGCAAAACGATATCAGGCAGGTCCTTCATCACTTCGCCATGAGGCAGAAATCAAGGAGATTTTTTTAGAAGGTGAGAAAATACTGCTGTGTGCCCCTCAAACCTACATGAATTTGAGTGGATCTTCAGTCGCCTCACTTATTAATTTCCACAAACTTCCTACAGAAGATATACTGATCATCTGCGACGATCTGAACCTGCCATCTGGACAACTCCGCTTGCGAGCCTCAGGGTCAAGCGGGGGGCAAAAAGGACTCAAAGATATTTCAGTGAAATTGAAGACGGAAGAATTTCCGAGATTAAGGTTTGGAATTGGGCGTCCCCCGGGCCGTATGGATGTCTCCAGTTATGTGTTGCAGAAATTTTCGGATGCAGAACTGACTGATATTCAGATTTCGGTACAACATGCTGCAGATGGTGTAGAAGCCTGGGTCAAAGAGGGTGTTGTGAAAGCGATGAATCAGATCAACTCGAATTCTGTCTGAGAACTTCGAGCGGAAATAAGGTAACGAGATTGATTCTCTGTGGATTTTCGTTACCCTACGGTTTGCAATTTGCTTGCCTGCATTGCATAGAGAATACAGTATCCTTCACTGCTGAAGCAGTGGTGGTTAAATAAATGATTATCCACAGTGTGGATGGGTTAATGACTTCCCTCTAACAGTTTGCTCTGTAGCATGGGATGTTGCTGAAGTTCGATCGGGAGAGACACGTTGGCCTTACGTAGTTACGAAATTATGTTTCTGTTGGACAGTGGAAAATTTGCCACTGACCCAGATGGCGTTACCGCAGAAGTGAATACAATTTTAGACAAAGTCGGAGCAGAGGTTGTCTCAGCCCGTCCCTGGATGGATGGCAAACTCGCCTATCCGATTGAAGGACAACGTAAGGGATTGCACTACCTCACTTATGTCAAAGCCGATTCAGGACAAATTCAACAGCTGCAGCGTTTGTGCCGTTTGAGCAGTGTTGTTCTGCGTCATATGTGCATTGTCCCACCGGAACAATTGTTCGACCTGATGTCGACCTCACTCTCCGGCAACCCTTCTGCAGATGACGAAGGAGAAGATGCAGATGATGACTCTTCAGAAGAAGCTTCATCTGACGAAGAAGAAACAGCAAACGCTTAATTCCACCCGATTGGTTCAGAACCAGTCGGCTTATGGACAGGATTGATGATCGTTTAGCCGGATTTCTGCCGGATTAACGAAGAATGGGAGTTGCAATGGCCAGTTATAATCGTGTTATTCTGATGGGAAATCTGACACGCGATCCTCAGGTTCGCTATACGTCTGGTGGAACAGCAGTAACCGAAATCGGCCTGGCGGTAAATCGGCAGTGGTTCGACAAGCAGACCAATTCTCGCAAGGAAGATACGACGTTTGTCGATGTAACCTTGTGGGGTCGTCAAGCAGAAGTCGCTGGAGAATATCTGGCAAAAGGTCGTCCAGTGATGATTGAAGGTCGACTGCAACTCGATCAGTGGGAAGATAAACAATCGGGCGAAAAACGCAGTAAATTGCGAGTCGTTGGGGAAACGATGCAATTACTGGGTAGTCGCGGTGATGGCGGCGGAGGTGGTCGATCAAGCGGTGGTGGAGCACAATCCCGTCCATCTGCTGGTGGTGGCTCCTCTTCCCAGCCTCACGACGATATGCCCCCTTCCCCTGTCGATTCCTTTTACGACAGTGGGCCCGAAGATGATGATGTCCCTTTTTAGGGAATCGTTCCTGCCACTGGAATAAAAACAGGATCTTTGAAACAAAATTAGTTAGAGTCAATGGTGTTGTCTATTCAGGGAAGCACGACAACGGAGTGTTTATTTCGGATTGACAACCTGATCAATAAAGCTCGTAAGAGCAATACTTTTCAAATTCGATGTTCAAGGTATTATTATGGTGCGTCAAGTCAAACGTCGGCCAGTTTATTCACCTCGCACCAGTGGTGCAGTTGAATTGATGCTCGCTGAAAATGTTTCCACATTGGGGAAACAAGGTGATATCGTTCGCGTAAAGCCGGGCTATGCTCGAAACTATCTGCTTCCTCAGGGATTGGCGACTATCGCCACCGAGGAAAATAAGAAGGCTGTCGAAGAGCACCGTGTCAAACTTGGAGAACTTGAGAAGCAACGCAAAGGCGCTGCCAAGAAATTGTCCGAGAATGTTTCGAAATACTCGGTCACCATCGAAGCCAATGCGAACGACGAAGGTCATTTATATGGCTCAATTCTGGCTGCAGACATCAGTAAGTCTTTGATCAAAGCTGGTTACAAAGTCGAGCCGGAACATATCCGTCTCGATGGTCCGCTCAAAGAACTCGGAATGTATACAGTGAAGCTGCAGTTGCACTCTGAGGTCTCTTCGGATGTCAAAGTCTGGGTTGTGCCCATTAGTGGCTCGAAGTAATCCCATCAGTCAAACAGCTCACTGAGTATATGTTTGACTTGAAGGGTGCCGACCAGGGCGAATCAAACAGGATGTCGAGTTCGGCATCCTGTTTTTGCGTATACTGTGATAGTCAGTAAAATGGAGTGAACATGTCGACCGATATGAAAAGTGCTGCTGCGGAGGGCTTACTCAGTAAACGTCCGCCGATGAACCTCGATGCGGAAAACAGTGTGCTGGGCTGTTTGATGCTCGTGAATGATACGGTCGATCAAGTTCTGGGCATCTTGAATGCTGATCAGTTTTATGATGATCAGAACCGTCGCATTTTTTCGACGATTGCTGACATGTTTGAACGTGGCGATCGAGGGATCGATGCCGTCACACTGGCTAACGAACTCGAAAAGCTGGGTTCATTGGAAAAAGCGGGAGGCGTGCCCAAGATCCTTGACATCATGGAAACGGTCCCTCATGCCGCCCATGCTGAGTATTATGCGAAGATTGTGCGGGAAAAATGGCTGCAGCGTCAGCTTATCTATACCTGTAACGAGATCCTGAAAGAGGCCCACCATTCTTCCGATGACATCAACGATATCTTGTCACGCTCTGAACAGAAGATCTTTCAGCTGGCCGAGCAGCAGGAATCGCTGACACGAAGTGATATGAAATCAATCCTGATGGAAACCTGGGATCGTATTAACAGTCGCCGGGATCAGGAAGGAACGGTTAGTGGTCTCAATAGTGGCTTTGTAGGACTTAATGAACTGACGAGCGGTTATCAGAAATCCGAACTCATCATTTTGGCCGCTCGCCCGAGTATGGGAAAAACAGCTTTTGTCTGTAACTCTACCCTGGCGGTTGCGGGACTGGCAAAAAGTGGAGTGTTACTGTTTAGTCTGGAACAGTCGAAAGCAGAATTGGCCGAACGTCTGCTGTGTATCCATTCGAAAGTCGATGGCCACAAAGTTCGACAGGGCGATCTGGATGAAATGGATCATCATGCCCTGCTCGAAGGCTCAACCGAATTGAGTCAGTATCCGATTTTTGTCGATGATCAACCCGGCCGAACAATGTCACAAATTGCGGCAGTCTCAAGACGCATGAAACGGCAATACGATATCGGCATTGTGATTATCGATTACCTCCAGCTCATTGAAGCCGAAGATAAGAATCAGCCTCGTGAACAGCAGATTGCCTCGATCACAAGACGTCTGAAATTCCTGGCCAAGGATTTGGACATTCCCGTGGTTGCCCTGGCCCAGTTGAACCGAGGAGTTGAACAACGCGAAGACAAACGACCTCGACTGGCGGACTTGCGAGAATCTGGAGCGATCGAACAGGATGCTGACGTTGTGATGTTTCTACACCGTCCGGAAGCCTACGATCCCGAAGATCGTCCCGGCGAAGCCTTCGTGATTGTCGCCAAAAACCGAAGTGGTCCGATTGGAGATGCCCACCTGACCTGGATCAAACAGCAACTCCGCTTTGTCGACTACAGCCCTCTCAGCGCCCCCGAAGGCGGCTGGGTCGACGACGGCTTCTAGAGCATATTAAAAAATTACCTGCAGCGTTCAGCAGGAG
>DOCI01000125.1:398-744 GCA_003503535.1 Planctomycetaceae bacterium | reverse complement strand
ATACCATTTGAAAATGGTCTAGTCCCTTTCAGGGATTTGTTTTGGTCGTCAAATAACTATTTCGCATTCCGTTATCGTGCTTTTCGTAATTAATTAGTCGATCAGGCTGTGCCGAACCTACAGGTTCTTCTAATGACGACTTCCAAATATAGTGAACATATCAGCGATGACTTCCAATAAGCCGTTTGCCAGTTTGAATGATCGATGCGCTGTCGTGACAGGGGCATCTTCCGGAATCGGACAGGCCATTGCACTGGAACTGGCCCGTGGTGGTGCAGATTTGATTTTGCACTACAACTGTAATCGGATCGGAATTGAAAAGACGGCTTCCCAAGTTCGTGAATTG
>DOCI01000125.1:0-247 GCA_003503535.1 Planctomycetaceae bacterium | reverse complement strand
CAAGATCTCAGTGATGACGCACAGTATGCTCGACTGGTCAATGAAGCATTTGATCTCCATCAAACACTCGATATCTGGGTCAACAATGCCGGCGTCGATTTATTGACTGGGGAAGCACCCGAGTGGCCTTATCTGAAGAAACTCGAAAAGCTGTTTGAAATCGATGTTCGCGGCACGATTGCTCTCTCGAAAGCGGTTGGAACCCGTTTTTATGCTCAGCAAAGTGGCGTCATCCTCAATATTGGTT
>DOCI01000160.1:1978-4362 GCA_003503535.1 Planctomycetaceae bacterium | reverse complement strand
TGGAAAGCCCTCCCCCGGAAGTTCAACGATTCGGGTCTCCTCTTCGAGAGCGCCCCCGCCACCCGCCGTTGTCGCGTGTTAGTCCTTTTTCGCTTCCGGCTGGAACTCATTCCAACGGCTCCAGGCGTAGGTCCATTCCATCCACATGCGGAGGAGGGACCAGAGGAGGCGCATTTTGGCGAGGTTCTCGGCGTCGAGTTTTTCCTGATTGGCGACTGAGCTTTGAGCCGCCTGATCGAGTCCCCAGCGGCTGGCGAGTTGTTTGCAGAGTTCGTCAGCTGTCAAATCGTGCTCGGCATCCTCTTCGAGATAGCCGGCTCCGTGAGCGGTGACGAACAGTTCGAACAGGTCGCTGCGGGCAGGATCGACTTCCAGCGGCAGCGAAGCTTCCTCGGCTCGACGCAAAACGGCATCGACCTGAGTCAGGATGACGCTGTAAAGCGGAGCAGTCAGGTGTGAATTCTGGGGATCGACGGAGGGTTGGGTCATATCGATTTTATTTCAGGAGTGCAGAGAGTGAGTGATCAGGAACGGTGAGAATCCCTCCAGCAAACCGATTTTTTCCGTGAGATGCAAGTGTCCGGGCTTTTGAAATTGATCTGCTCGGAAATTTCAGCGTAATTTGCATCGATTAAAGCATTTGCAAGAGCGAGTATTGCTTACACAACATGAGACAATATGAGTCCCCTCTCCCTCTGAGAGAGGGTGAGGGAAAAATCAGTGTTGTTTGCAATGAGAACGTATAAGAGATCCCCTCATCCGGACTTCGGCCACCCTGGCGTTATCGTCCCTGGGCCACGCACATCACTTCGTTCTGGTACATGCCACCTAACTTGAGAGACTCTAACCTCTAACCACTCATCTCTAACCTGATTTTACCAGTTGATCTGTCGGTAAATCTCCAGCAGTTTCTCGCCTCGATGGGGATTCAACTGCTGTACGAACGCGATACGGCCTCGCAGGTGAGCCTGATAATGTTCGTGCTGGTCGTGATTCTGCGACTCTGGGCCGAAGCGAACGCAATTGTGGAGCGTTGCTTTGAGGCGGTCGAATTCTTTGCGGGGGATGTTCGTTTTTTCGTTGACGACGACGCCCGTCACCCGTTGTTGAGACATCGGGCGGACGATTTTCTTCTTTTTGGCATTTAGGACAAATCGTTCCTGGCGGATGATTTGCCGGGCCAGAGGAATGAATAGTCGTAGAGAATTGCGGAAGCGTTCGTCTCCCGAGATGGTCAGATCGTCGCCGTAGCGGGTGTAATTGGCACCGAAGGATTTTGCCAGTCCCGACAATCGGACATCGAGTGAGTATGCCACCAGATTGGCCAGAGCAGGGGAGGTCGATGCTCCCTGAGGGAGGTGTCGCGGGAGAAAGAGAGAAAACAGCTTTGGTTGTCCGCCGGGGAATTTCAGGTTTCCGGGGATGGCGGAGGTCGTTAATCGAGCCAGCCAGAGGCTGATTTCTCGGGAATAACCCAGGCTGCGGAAAATGGCGACGACTCGGGAGAAGCGGACTCGTGTATAAAAATTATCCAGATCGAGTTTCACCAGCACAGCCTGACCGACGTGCGGTTCGGCATTGGTGACAATCGAACGGCCTGTCCGAAAACCGTGAGCAGCTGAATGGGGGGGAATGCTTTCGAGGATTTCATCGAGAATCTGTTCCTGGGCCTGTCGCAACATCGGGAGGGGAGATTCGATCAGACGATAGCCGCCGCTGCGTTTTTCTTTCCAGCTGTATCGATAATGAGCCTTGCGGGCGTCGATCGGACGTTTGCCTTCGGAAAATCGATCGGTCAGCCAGCCGAGTTGGCCGAGTGATATCTGTAACCAGTCTGCCAGATCAGCCGGCGTGACAATGTGAGGCAAGTCCCAGTTGTTGAGCAGTTCGGGCTGCACGTCCTGAGTCAGATCCAGATAGGAATCTGGAGACATGATATACGGCAAGGCCAGCGCGTATTTCTTTGGGCCGGCAGTTTCTTCCGCATTGTGTGTCGTTTGTCGAATTCGTACTCGACGAAGTGGCACGAGAACGGGCCAGTGCTGCTCACGCTTTTCGCGATCATGAGGTTCTAATGCAGGACCAGCTTCCGGTTCTGTGGGGGCAAGTGTGCTTTGATAGCGTGTGTCATCAGGCGTGCGAGTGTATTTGTCGGCTGTGGATTGAGCCGAACCTCCGAAAAACAATCGCTTCAGGAATTCAAGAAAGCGCATAAGCAGATCGTTGACTAACGGTATTGCTGACAAGCAGTGGAAGTGAATGAAGTTGCAAGACCGAAAATTCCGTATTCGCTCAGAGAGAAAAACGCACTGTTAAAGACTGACGTTCCAGGATGTGTAAAACAATCACAGCACGGCGGCGGATAACCGATCCTGTCGCGAAGA
>DOCI01000160.1:1687-1861 GCA_003503535.1 Planctomycetaceae bacterium | reverse complement strand
GGCTTGTCGTCCAAGCCACAGTTTCATTCCTATCGAAATGTCAACAATCATTCGACCATGGGGTAACCCCACAGCGCTTGCCGAAGCAAGCCGAGCTTATGCGATCACCGTGCTGTGATTGACGCATTCTAACGCGATTGACTAAGGATCCGTCAACACATCTTGACGTATTCA
>DOCI01000160.1:258-1657 GCA_003503535.1 Planctomycetaceae bacterium | reverse complement strand
AGAAAATTTAAGAAGTCGCCCAATTTTCAGAATTCAAAGAGCGAGAGGAATTTCACAGGAAGTGACTGCATCACTGCTTTTTCTCACCCGCGAGTGCAATTGTGGCGACGCACAGGCCAGCCAAAAGTCCGATAACTGCACCCAGGATGGTGTAATCGGGGTCGCATAGATAGGTCGCCCAGATACCGATCAATGAGAATATTGCAGCCGAGGTAACCCAGATGATTTTGTTGACCATAGTTGCTGTCTGACTTGGAGTAGGAACTGTATTGATTCATTTCTTCCATCATGTAGTCGCGAACGTAACTTCTCAACTTGTCGATCAATATTTCTGGGTAGAATTCCAATTCCCCCCAAATCCCGAATTCCAATCCCCGCAGCACTACCCATTTTGCTCTCAGCTTCGTATTATCCTTGAGTAAATCACTGAACAACGTGTTCTCCCGCTTTCTGATTTACACATGCAGCAATCCCTATGAACGAGGCCTTACGCCAAACCAAAACGCATCTGCAGGAGTTGTTATTCCAGCACGGAATCAACCCGCGGACGAATCTCGGCCAGAATTATCTCATCGATTTGAATATCGTGGAATATGTTGTCGAGCAGGCCCATATCGGCTCGGATGATGTCATCCTCGAAGTTGGCACCGGTACGGGAGGCATGACTGCTTTCATGACCTACGATGCGGCTCATGTGATTTCCGTCGAACTCGACCGGAACATGCACGCACTGGCTTCTGCTCAGTTGGGTGATCGCGAAAATCTCACATTGATGAGGCAGGATGCCCTCCACAATAAAAATCGCTTCGCCGATGAAGTCCTCGCGGAAATCGAGAAGCAGTTGAGTGTCGACCCTCGACGACGTCTCAAGCTGGTGGCTAATCTCCCGTACAATATCGCAACGCCGATTGTTTCGAATCTGGTCGTGACTGATTTGCCGTGGGAGCGGATGGTGGTCACGATTCAGCTCGAACTCGGCTTGCGGATGCAGGCTCGACCGAAAAAGAGCACTTACGGAGCGTTGTCGGTCTGGTTGCAGTCTCAGTGTTACGTGAAACTGCTCAAGAGACTGCCTCCTTCCGTTTTCTGGCCCCGGCCCAAAGTCAACTCGGCCATCATGCAACTGGTGCCGAATCCCCGGGGACGGGATACGATTGCCGATCGCCCCTTCTTCCAGGATTTTCTGCGACGGTTGTTTCATCAGAGGCGAAAAATGCTCCGCAGTGTGCTCGTCGGTATGTACAGCAAGCAAATCGAGAAGCAGGTGATCGATGACATTCTGCAGGAAATGAAGCTCGGCGAAATGGCCCGAGCCGAGGAATTGCCACCGAAAACACTGGTGGAGCTGGCGAACGCGATTTATCACAAAATTAAAGAAGGCGAGCCGAGTCAGTCATGA
>DOCI01000160.1:0-150 GCA_003503535.1 Planctomycetaceae bacterium | reverse complement strand
GAGTCAGTCATGACTCGGGTAGGCTTGGGTTATTCGAGATACTGTTCATGAATTTCACGCACAAGAATTGTGAAGAAACCCGAGCCATGACAGGCTCGGCTCGCCTTAAGTCATGAACTTTCGACGCCGAATTTCGTCAGGCAGTGCCTG
>DOCI01000144.1:11907-12614 GCA_003503535.1 Planctomycetaceae bacterium | reverse complement strand
TTGATTCGCTAGCCGATGCCCCCCAGGCTGTCTCTCCGCTCAATCCAGCAAATTCCGAAGAGGATCCTGCATTTGTGGAGAATGAACTCCCGCCCGAGTTACCGAAAATTGACTGGGATCATCCCCCATTAAAGTCGCAACCAATTACGGTCAACGTCGTTGAAGGAAGTCCAACGCAAGCCCCTGTGGAAGTACTTGGAGTGGCTTATTCGAATGACCAGGATGTGATCAACTCGATCAACGAACGTATTAGTTTGGGCTGGAAGGACTGGCAGGTTCAGCCTTCTGCCAAGGCTGATGATTACGAGTGGGTCCGTCGTGTCTATCTCGATTTAGCGGGACGAATCCCGACAGAAGCCGAGCTCAATACCTACCTGAATAATTCTTCGGAACAGCGGGATCAGGAATTAGTCGATCAACTGATCGATTCTCCTGCTTTTGCGCTGCAATGGTCGACTACATGGACCAGGCTACTGGTCGGACGTGCTCCAAATGAAAGGGTAGACCGTCTCGCACTGCAAAAATATTTGCATGGTGTCGCTGAGTTGAATCGCTCCTGGAGCAATGTCGTTGAAGAAATGATTGCGGCTAAGGGAAATCCACATCAAAATGGAGCCGCAAATTTCCTGGTCGCACATTTGAACAATCAAGCCGTCCCGGCCACTGCCTTTGTCGCCAAAACATTGATGGGTTATCAGATCCAATGT
>DOCI01000144.1:2909-11798 GCA_003503535.1 Planctomycetaceae bacterium | reverse complement strand
TGTGCTCAATGCCATCATCATCCGTTTTATGCTCTGTCTCAAAAAGAGTTCTGGGAGTTGAACAGTTTCTTTAAGCAAGCTGTTGTCACTCAAGTGGACCAGCCCCAGGAAGCTGCTCCCAGCTATCTCCTGCAAGATCGTCCAACTGCTGGCCCCACATATTATGAAACACGTTTTGGAGTCATGCACGCTGCTTTTCCAAAATACAACGGTCAGGAAGTGATCGATGATGAAAAGACCTCGCGTCGCGAGCAATTAGCCGATCTGCTTACAGCTGGAGAAGATCCGCTCATTGCCCAGGCTTTTGTCAATCGGACATGGTCGATGCTGTTTGGATACGGATTCACGCAACCGGTTGATGATCTGGGTCCTCATAATCCAGCGACGCATCCCGAGTTATTTTCGACTTTGAGTCGTTCATTTGTTGCCTGTGATTATGACATCAAACGCCTCTATCGCTGGATTTGTTTGTCAGAACCTTATCGTCTTTCCAGCCAGATGATTGCAGAAAACCGCGAGGATAATCCATCTCACGGAACTCCCCCTGCTTTCTCACGGATGTACTTCAAATCACTTTCTCCGGAACAGCTTTATGATTCCCTCCAGGCAGTAGCCGGGGAGTTAGACGAACGAAATCAACAATGGCCACAGCATGTGACTGAGCGTGATCAGTGGGTTTCGCAGTTTGTCAGTTCTTATGAAAATGACGAGAACGATGAAGAAGACCACTTCGATGGCACGATTTCTCAGGCACTGGTACTAATGAATGGAAACCTGGTCGATCAAACCATCCATACTGAGAAAAATGTCTTACTTAAAGATTTAGTGAACAAATCGATTTCTGATCAGAAGAAATTCGAACGCATTTGCCTGACTGTTCTTTCCCGCAAACCGCGCCCCCAGGAAGTGGCTTTATTCCGTCAGATTCAAGCCTCTTTGAGGGATGTCAAATCACCGGTCGTCCGCCAGGAATTGCTCGCCAGTCGACTTTCCGACCTGCTCTGGGCCTATCTGAACTCCAGTGAATTCATCGTCAATCACTGATCGTTCGCCCCAGTAGACGAATGAATTCATTTTGCTGAGCCGCTTTTTTCCGACCTACGAGCAACCTGCGTGGTTAATCAGGCATCAACCAGGACCATTCTTCCGATGTTATGTCGCTCTCAACGCAGGCTGGCACAGCCTTTGCGTATTGTTCCCTAAGATTACATTATAAAGGAGAACGACATGAGCACTGAACAAATGCCCCAAAGGGATCAAAATTTTGCACGTCAGCCTGAATCAAATTCCAATGAAGGTGAGAATTCGCTTGCTTTTCTTATCACCTACTCGACTTATTTTATCATCGCTGCAGTCGTTATCACTCTGATTGTAATAATGACGAGATAGAACAACCGAAGGTATATTGCACGGCATCAAATTTGCATAAATCAGTTATTGATTTCTACGATGTGAGAATCATTTCCTGAGCAGAAATATTCAGGGAATGAATCGATTTGTTCCGTTGGAAGAGCCTCGAAGATTTGTCGGAGCCGTTGAAGATGCGGGCTGAATTGTGGCTTCCTTCACTCCTGAAGACCCCTTCAAATATCCGCTTACGCCAAGAACTTCAGGGTGTCGGGCGATCTTATCGCTAAAGATTTGCATATCCCGCATAATGGGTTCGAGGTTACGAAGCAACGCCGCCAGAGAAGCTGAGGATGTCTGCATATTTTGATAAAGCTGAGGATCCTTTGCCATTCGCTGAATTGAGCCATCCCCTTCATTGAGTTGCTTACTGAAGGATGAAAGCTGCACCAATGTCTGATTGAGCGAGGCTAAACTCGTCGTCACACCACTGACTAATTGGTCGGAATTGGCGGCGATCGGATTTGTGACCGTCTCCAAATTATCCATTGTATTTCCGAGCGAAGTGACTGCTTTGTTTGTCGTGGCGATCGTCTGCTGGGTTTGCTGAATGAGAATATCTGTCTGTTGCATCAAATGCGGCAAGGCAACCATCGCCTGCTTAACCGATTGCTGAAGTTGGGGATCGGCAATAAATTTATTCGCTTCATCAAGTGTAACCGACGCCTTCTGCATGGCGAGTGTCAATTGACGCAACGAGACGGCAGCATGTTCGACCATTTCATCAATCGATCCCTGATTGGTTTCGATCAGGGAATTGACATTCCGTGCCACCTGCTGCCATTCTTCACTGGTCGACGCAAACGACTTCATCGTTTCATTCATTCGACTTTCGAGCTGTTGGACCGCTGCCAAAGGATCCTGTTGCGTAATCCCTCGGAAGAGAAATCCAGCGGAGACGATCTGATTACTTGTGCCGATGGAAAATTCGATGTGGGCATCTCCCAGAAGCGAGGAAATGATTTGCGGTTTCGAATCTTCAGCGAGCTGAAAACGCTCACGAATTTCGACGACGACCACCACTTTACGAGTCTTTTGATTGATAGAAACTTCTCGAACGCTTCCAATCGGAATACCGGACTGTTTTACGGGAGTGCCCGGGTTAACACCTGAAAGTTCATCAAATTGAATCCCCACGACATACCGCGGCTCGGTGTAGCGGTCCAGCTTACCGAACTGAATCGTCAACACGACACCGGTAAGCACGGCTGCGATAACGAATAATCCGACACGAAATTGGAGCTGACGTTCCGACATGGCAAAAACTATACGGTTGGAATAACAAAATTCGAGCTGCTTGAAACGGCGGTATTGTTACGCGGCACTCAATTCGTGTAAACGTTGACTTGCATCCCCATGTACAAAGGAATAAACGCGAACGTCGTCCGCGTGAAAAGCATCATCAGCCGTTCCCGAAAAAATGACCTGATTTTCTCCCGCTGGCAGTCGTGAAAGGGGATATAGCATCAAAATGCGATCCGCCACTTTCTGGACGGTGTGCATATCGTGTGTCACGACGATACTGGTTACGGGACGTTGCTCACGAACAGAGAGAATCAATTCATTGATCACATCACTCATCACAGGATCGAGTCCGGTGGTCGGTTCATCGTATATGATGATATCCGGCGATATCGCCAAAGCTCTCGCCAGTCCAACACGCTTTCTCATTCCGCCCGATAACTCAGCTGGCATTTTTGAACTGACATCGCTATTCAAGCCGACATCAACCAGCCGGCTGTAAACAATATCTTGGATTTCCTCGTTTTTTTTGCGTGTATTTTGTCTTAACCCGAACGCAATATTTTCGAACACATTTAAACTGTCGAACAAAGCCGCCGATTGAAACAGGTATCCGATACGCAAACGTTGCTTGAGTTTTTCAGCTGGTTTTAATCTCTTGACATCGACACCCCGCCACATGACATCTCCAGCGGTTGGCTCCAACATGCCCGCCAGCAATTTTGTGGTGACACTCTTCCCACATCCACTCTCACCAATTAAGACCAGCGTTTCTCCTGGCTGGACCTGCAGACTGATATCACTGAGAACCCCTTGTGCCCCAAATGAACGGGAGACGTGATTCAATTCCAGAAGTGGAGTTTGGTGGTCTGAATTCATAGTTCGATGGATGAAATTCCGTAGGTCAGGCTGTGCCTGAGAGGATTAAATATTAACGTCTGAATTCGCCAGGCATTGCCTGACCTACACTTCTTTTTGCGGGGTTGCGTTTCGCCAAACCAACCTGCGAATGAAACATTTATCCACTCGACTTTCCGCCTTCCTATGCCGGATCCAGCCAGATATAAACCTGCGACAGGACAACGCCTGCCAGGAAATCGAGGAAGAGGATCAGGACAAAGGAGAAAACAAAAGTCTGAGTCGCAGCTGTTCCGACTCCCTGAGCCCCGGCTTTGGCGTGAAATCCGCGGTGACAGGAAACCAGTGCGATCGCCGCTCCGAAGGAAATACTTTTCAGAATCCCCGAGTAGACATCTAACAGGGAAATGTAGGCGTAGGTGTGATACCAGTAGTAGTAACTGTTGATGCCGAGAACAGTTGTGGAGAAAACCCAGCCACACAACATGCCAACGGTATCGGCGATGATCGTCAGCATCGGAATCAATAGAACGCAACCCAGAAAACGAGGCACAACCAGATACTGAATCGGATCTGCGCCCAATGCTTCCAGGGCATCGATCTGTTCGGTGACACGCATTGTGCCGAGTTCAGCAGCAATGGCGCTTCCCACACGACCAGCCAGCATTGTGGCTGCCAGTACAGGACCGAGTTCCTTGACGAGAGTCATATTAACGACTGAACCCAAACGGGATTCCATGTGCATCACACGAAGCTGATCGTAAGATTGTACAGCCAGGACCATGCCGATAAATCCACCGGTCACCATGACGACTGGCAGGCTCAAGACGCCAATCTGATAGAGATTCGCCCAGAGGACGTTGCCTTTCGGCCAGCGGGAAAACGTCCAACGAAGTGTCAATAAGGCAAACAGCGCAAAATCCCCAATGACTGACACGGGGGCAATCACCAATTCCCCCAGCCAGACCACAGGATTCCAACGCTCTTGCTGAACTATCGACATCTGTCTCGGACTCTTTTTCTCTTGCGATCTATTTCTTCTGCGTTGAGAACCAGTACTCACAAGTGAACAGACCTGTGAACAATACGGTCGGTTCAATTCATAGAGGCGAAGCTTATCGATTTGAGCAATACAGAGCGAGAGGAATTTCCCGACTGCTCCTGATGAGATGTCGTTCCGGTTTGACCTCTGTAATAGAGTTAGCTACACTTTTCTGCATAGTGAAATCACGACTATTCTTGAATAGTTGTCTCTGTATAATTCAAGTCGATCTCAGAAAGTTTTTAGACTACCATGCCTCGTATTGAACGTGATCGGGAAATGGCGCGTAAGCGAACCCGCAAAGTGAAAATCGCTAAGTTCCGTGCCAAGTATCAAGCTGCCAAGAATGATACTGAAAAGCAGGAAATCTTGGAAAAAGCCCGAAAAATCAGCCCGTTTATCGAGTTCGAAACTGCCGAATAAAGCTCAATCGAGCACGCTGAATATTTGAATCGATCCTCATGCCACAAAATGGGGATCGTTTTCTTTTGTGCGCACCCACGGATTTCTTATTACGAACTACCGATTCGTGCAATTGCTCCGCCAATGGTTACTGTTAAGAGAAGGCCTCTCGATTCACCGGAAACGAAATCCGACGAGCTGACCCCGCATTCCCTGAAAGCGGATCGCGAATTCTGCGGTGACGCTCCCCAGGCTGCCTTCGATTTCGTAGTACAAGTCGATCTGTTCAAGCCGTTCGTCAGGTAAGACAGTCAATTTGGCAAACTGGAATTTACGGGTCCTTGAAGCACCGACGACTTGCTCGACTTTTTCGAGGTACTCGCTTAGGACCTCAGAACTCAATTTTTCTGCAATTTGCGAATGCATCAGTGACAAACAAAGCTCATAATCCTGACTATCGAGAGCAGTCATGAATTGCTCGACTCGATCACGATAGATTTTTAGGCTGGTTGGCCTCTGGAACCAGTTTGCCAGTTCATCCGACTGCACTTCAAAAGCAACAATCGACTCATTCAATACCGTAATCGCGACTCGAGCCGTCCCCTTCGTAAAACTCACATTGGATGTAAATTCCTCACGATCCCCGGCTATAATGGACGTAGCAGGCAAAACGACTTCCACGCTTCCCAGTTTGTAGGCAACAGATTGCAACCACGCTTCGAGAATCGGAGGGTCAATCTGCTCAGCCAGTTTGGGATGCATCAGATTGAGCAGACCTTCCGTCTCCCCCAATTGAACTGCGTTTAAAAACTGGTCCAGTTTTTCTCCATCGCCTTGAGCCATCGCCTGCGAATTCAGGGCGAACAGGGCTAGAAAAAACGCGATTCGATTACAGCTTGTTCTGAAAGAAGATGTGATTTTCGAATTCATAATTGCTGCCTGCAAAATCGGAGTCGTTGTTCCGTCATGACTCATAATAATAATTGGACAATACTCAACCGGAAGTAAGAGCGGCTTATGTATGAGCAGATGAATTGCACCTGTGACCCCATTATCGTAGCCTGAAACCCCGAACGACTAAAGTAAGTAACCCCCTTGAACCACGGGTAACAGAAAAACAAATACAAGCCCCCCCTTTCAGACTGGCTCTGGCTCATAGAATCTTCATAGACTTTATTATGGAATCATCAAACGGCATTTCTCTCGGCATGTGCTCTTCATTTCCTGGTGAGCACAAGGACCAACAATAAAATACTTCAGACGATTCCCGTCTTTTGAGTTGATAATCGTTATGCAATGGACCCCGAAATTTCAGTATGCCTCACGTTCCGATACCGGGATGAAGCGACTTAACAATGAGGACTGCTACTCGCTGACTCTTTGTCCCGACGATAGCCAATGGTATTCACGCGGTCATCTGTTTGCTGTTGCCGATGGGATGGGGGGGCATGAAGTCGGAGAACTGGCCAGTAAAACTGCCATTGATACCCTTCCTCACGTGTACTTCAAGTCGGCTCACGAACAACCAGCCGATGCTTTGCATGAAGCAATGCGGGAAGCCAACAGTGCGATTTACGAAATTGGAAATCACAATCGCGACTTCAAACGTATGGGCACAACCTGTTCGTCATTGGTCATCTGTGCCGATGGATATTTGGTTGGCCATGTTGGTGACAGTCGCGTTTATCGTGTTCGCGATGAACGAATTGATCAACTCTCATTTGACCACACCGTTGCCTGGGAACAGAAACTGAGGCAAAGAAGAAATGCTCAGCTCGAGAATGTCGATGCGGAAAAATATGGCCATGTCCTGACCCGCTGCCTGGGCCCCGACCCGACGGTGCGTGTCGATATCGAGGGACCGTTTCAATATCTGCCGGGCGATGTCTTCGTGCTCTGTTCTGATGGTCTGACCAAATACCTGAGTGATATTGAAATCGGTGTTTATGCCAAAAATATGCCACCAAGTGAAGCCGCCAAACTACTCGTAAATCTGGCAAACATGCGTGGAGGTGGAGATAACTGCACAGTGATCATCGTGCGTATCAGCAAACAGGATGGTGTCGTGAACTTACCTGCCACTGCGGAGTATCATCAGGCTGCTGTTCATTCAAAATGGGCACAACCATTGCTGTTCCTGGCTACATTAATTTGTGGATTAGGAGCAGGCGTGCTCTCGTATTACCAATTGGCCATCCCGGCAGCGATGCTTGGATTTCTGGCATCAGGTCTACTCCTGTGGGGATTTTTAATTGGTCGACAACGTCACCGTTACGAAGAGACTGAGAACGATCTGGATTCTCCAGAGGATGCTTCCTCAACGGTATTCTTTCGACCTTATCGAACCGCTGCCATTCGCATGTCACTTTCCACTGCCGACAAACTTCGAGAATCAGCGATAAAGCTTGCTGCGACCGCCAAAGCTGGCGAGTGGAAATGCAACTGGTCCACATACGAAGCGACCGTCCAGCAAGCCGAAACAGCCATGAATGCCAAAAAATACCGACAAGCCTTACTGGATTGGTCCAAAGCGATTGAAATCCTGTTTAATGGTATGTCAAGATAGTCATTTCCGAAATCACTGGTGAAAACGAAAGCAATTTCCATCCACTATGACCGACTCATCGAATATCGACGCCCTGGCTCGAAAGCTTGCACAGTTATTGAGCACTCCGGAAACCAGAGAATTGAGATCCAGCAACGATGCAAATGATCTGGTTGATCAGACCGCTGCCTGGGCAGTTGGTCTATGGAAAAAGACCGAAACCGATTTACATCTGATGTGCTTTGGCTGCGCAAATGGATTTGACGCTCAGGTCGCAGATGAGTTTCAAGCAGCAACACTCAAGGTTCCTCTCGAGCAGACTCAACTTGGCATCGTCAATGCGGTTGTCAATCAACGCCCGGCCTTAGCCCGTGTCGAAGAGCAATCTGGGGATCTTAGAAAATCTGCAGGTTGGTTAGAGCGCTTCGGTGCCCGCTGTTCTCTGTCCTGTCCGATTTCCAATCAAAATGATCAAATCGTAGGAGTACTGGCCGTTTCCTGGGCAGAAGCCTGGCAACTGGAGAATGAGGTGCCACAAAATTTATTGAGCTTGGCCGACAAGATTTCAAAAAACCTGTAATTAATCGACCACAATCATCATGATAAAACCCGAGCCATCACTGGCTCGGCCCGCCGATTCAATCAATGTGAAGCATCTTCGTGCTGATCATTACAAGCAAGAAGCGCAAGCGAGTGTGCATTGACCCGGGGTGGGAATACTTTCGCAAACAATCCGGATCAAGCAGCTTTTCTGCAGCAGAAAGCAACGTCGCGGGCGAAGAGTTTTGGGAACCACTCGGCTTTCTTGCCCCCTTTGACGGAAACGACCTGCTCGATGTCCAGATACTCTTTGAAGAATGCAAGTAGATCATCGTATTTGAAGAATTGCACGTGAGTCGGATCGCCGTTCATCCATAATTTTCGACCACGGACAACCTGCCAGCGATCTTTCAGGTGATAAGCCAACGGAATACTTCCAACGAGCATTCCACCCGGTTTGAGAATTCGCTGAATCTCGCCGAATGTGATTTTCGGATAGGGCAGATGTTCAAGAACTTCCGCCAGAACGATTACATCAAAGCTCGAATCTTCAAAGGGAAGAGCTTCATTAAGATTGACCTCAATCGTATCGACTCCCAACTCCCGCTCGGCAATCGCCATCGCGGAGGTGTCAATATCGCCAATAACGACCTGATTTCCCGGTGCAAAATGGCGAGTTAATGTGCCATCTCGTCCGCCAAGATCCAGAATCGTTTTGCCGGTTCCAATCCATTTGCAGAACCATTCCGCTCGAATGTCTTCGATAAATGACTTCCCAAGTCGCTCGCCGCGTTCGTGATGCTGGGTATAAACCTCGCCAAGGCTGGTCGGATGCTTTTCGGACATGGCTGTT
>DOCI01000144.1:0-2831 GCA_003503535.1 Planctomycetaceae bacterium | reverse complement strand
CAAAGGGAATTCAGACAGTAAATTGATTCGTCACTAATGCCCCAATCAACTTTGGGAGGCATTGCAGATTGACTTTCAGGCGAAGCCTATTGAAAGATTCAAAACAGAGCTAGCCCGATTTCACCCGCGGATACCACATAAGCAACTACTTATGCTAAGTGTCCAGGCCATTTCAGAAATTCCAATGTTTAGCAGATACATCCGCACAAAGTGCATCAAAGATGTGCAACCTGCTGACAAATCATGCTCGCCGTTGATGCAAACCATCGAAAAACATGTTTTAATTTTGTTGAAACACTACGTACGTAGGGGTTTAACGGACTCAAGCCTCTCGCTTTTGCTAATTGGCGCAGCAATTGCATAAGTTACAAATATCGACACCGTGTTGATGTACGCTCCATCTAGAGATTTCATTGGGAAATCTCAAACCACACGGCAAGCACTCCTGATTTCTATGAATCCATTGAGTTTTGCCACCGGGAATAAGTATAGCGACAGTCGCTATTTGTAGTTTATCAGCTTAGTTAGTGAGAAAGAGAACGAATGAATTTTCCGAGAATGTTACCCGCGTTCGATAACATCCCTTTATTAATGAAATCATCGCTGCTAATGCTGCTGTTGATTGGATGTTTGACCTACACATCAACCACCTACGCCTTCCAGCCGGCTCCCGAAGGGACGACAACCGAGCCCGCAGAAGAGGAAGTCGTTGTTGAAGAAGCAGAAGAAGTTGTCGAAGAAGAAGCTGAAGAACCGGTAACGCTGGAATCTGTGGATGAGGCCGTTGGAGCCGTCAGAACAGAAACGGACCTGCTCTGGACTTGCATCGCAGCCTTCCTGGTCTTCTTCATGCAAGCAGGTTTCGCCCTGGTTGAAGCAGGTTTCACACGCTCTAAAAACTGTGTGAACATCATTATGAAGAACCTGATGGACTTCAGTATCGGTTCAATCTCTTTCTGGGCAGTCGGTTTCGGACTCATGTTTGGTGCTTCACCAACAGGCTGGATTGGTACAACCGACTTTTTCGTCGACGGTATGGTCGATGGAGTTCTGGACAACTGGGAATTTGCTTTCCTGATCTTCCAGACGGTCTTTGCCGCAACTGCTGCTACCATCGTTTCAGGTGCCATGGCTGAACGAACCAAGTTCACATCTTACCTGCTGTACACAATTGGTATCACAGTCATTGTTTACCCGATCAGCGGTGGCTGGGCATGGGGAAGTCTTTACAACGGTAGTGGCTGGTTGGAAGACAAAGGCTTTATCGACTTCGCTGGTTCTACTGTCGTTCACTCTTGCGGTGGATGGGCAGCCCTGGCTGGTGCCATCGTCATTGGTGCTCGTAAAGGCAAATATGCAGCAGACGGAACAGTGACACCAATCATGGGTCACTCGATTCCGCTGGCTGCTCTTGGTGTGTTCATCTTATGGTTGGGCTGGTTCGGATTTAACCCAGGTTCAACAACATCTTTGGATGGTGGTAACTTTGCACGCGTTGCTGTCACGACCAACCTGTCTGCTGTCGGTGGATGTGTTTCCGCAATGGTTCTTTCCTGGATCATGTTCGGCAAACCAGATGTGAGTTTCGCACTGAATGGTGCATTGGCTGGATTGGTTTCCATCACCGCTCCTTGTTACGATGTTGGCCTGATCTCTGCCCTGATCATTGGATTAATTGGTGGTGTCGTCTGTGTTCTTTCAGTGTTGTTCTTCGACAAACTGAAAATCGACGATCCCGTCGGGGCGATCTCAGTACACGGTGTTTGTGGAGCATGGGGAACCTTGTCCGCAGGCCTGTTTGCTGAAGAAATCATCAATGGAACAAATGGATTGTTCTTCGGTGGTGGAGTTTCTCAGTTGATCACACAGTTGATCGGTATTGGAGCCTTCTTCGCCTGGTCCTTCGGTGCCTCCTTGATCATCTTCCTGGTTATCAAAATGACTGTCGGACTTCGAGTTTCCGAAGAAGAAGAATTGCGTGGACTGGACATTACCGAGCATGGCATGGCGGCCTATCCTTACCTGCAAAGCCTGGAATCCGCTTAATGCTCTTTTGAGTGCCGTTGGGATCAAGTCCCTTTGGTTTGATCCCAACGGTTTTATGATTATTATAAGAGTTCAACTACCACCAAACTTGTTTGTCCAAGTCTGAATAAACCGCTCAAACTACTGGGAATTCACAATGAAAAAAATTGAAGCCATTATCCGGCACTTCAAACTTGAAGATGTCAAATCTGCGCTGGTCTCAGCCCAGATCGAAGGAATGACCGTTGCCGAAGTTCGCGGCTTTGGTCGTCAGAAAGGCCACAAAGAAACTTACCGTGGAGCCGAATACGTTGTCGACTTCATGCCGAAAGTCAAACTGGAAATCGTTGTTTCCGATGACGTAACCGACAAAGCGATCCAGGTCATTTCTGATGCCGCCCGCACCGGAAATATCGGCGACGGAAAAATCTTCGTCTCCGACGTCGAACAGGTTATCCGCATCCGCACCGGAGAAACCGGCGACGAAGCCATCTAGAGAGCATTCTGCTCGACCACGGGCAGTCGCATGGTCGTCATCAGACTGCCCTGTTAGAGTTTGCTCCTGCAGATCGCTAAGTGTTAATAACAACTTGAACTCTTCGTCATGACGACGACGTAAGCGTCTGGATGATGCATAACAAGAAGGGACCACCTGTTTTAGGTTGGTCCCTTCTTTTTTAATTCGACATGGTTTTATACGGATCCTAATAAGAAAGAGCGCGTTTACACCCCAGTTTGAAAGCCACTGGAAGCACCCCAGGTCACCAAGGTAATCAATGGGTAATATTCTATGAAACAATGTGGTG
>DOCI01000023.1:17473-19612 GCA_003503535.1 Planctomycetaceae bacterium | reverse complement strand
TGCCGTAGCTGTAACAGCTGCCGCTCATGCCGCGGTGGTGGTTGCCGATAATCCAAACGAGACAACATCTGTCTTGCACAGCCGGAAGGACAATATGTCCAACCGGCTGTTTGCGTATAAATGCCATTAATGAAGACAAACAGGAGTTCACAACCAGCCGTAATCAGCGAATGTACACCTGTTTTCCTGGCAGTGATTACAAAACTGCTAAATTCGACTCAATCTGCCTGATCGTTAAAGTCGATTTAATTCGTAGAGAGTCCGTTTTGCACGGAACGAACTGGTTCCGACCTATTTACGTTCAAGGCAGTTGATCCATGCCCAATCCGCTAAAAATCTCATTCCTGTCAGGCATGTTCCTGTTACCACTGGCGATGGGTTGTGCAACCACAAATTCTCATTCCTTCGTGTCGTCCTCGCGCACGCCCGAAATTTCAGCGACTCCATCCATGAAACAAATGCTGCTTAAGGCAGAAGGCCTTGAGAAGCAAGGGAATAAAGACTGCGCTCGGCTCGCCTACGAAGACCTGAAAAAAGCATATCCTTATTCTGAAGATGCTAAACTTGCAGATCAACGAATTCTGGCACTCACATCCAAACCAGCCTTGATGACTGCAGATGCAAATTTACCAGAACAAAAAAGATCGGTCGAACTCGCAACTGCAATGACTCCTGCACGAATTGTTGGGGAAGACGCTTCTGCACCCTTTTTGCTGGCAGCAAAAACACCTGTTGCTCAAAAGAGTCCTGAAACTGAAAATAAATTCCCAGTCCCGGACATTATCCCAGTTTCCGCTGAAGTGATTGCGACGACTGAAAATTCTGAGACTGCTCCAGAGTTTCTGTCCAATACGGAGACTGAAGCGAAAACAGCATCTCCCAAGATCGTGACCTGGCGGGAATCGAAGCCGGAATTCGATTGGTCTTCCTCGGGTTGGAAATCGACATCTCAGAAAAAGACACAATAAGTCAGAAGCGTTGGGTTAGCAGAACGCGTAACCCAACGCTTCTTCACTCATTTCATCCTTGTGTTTTACAGAGCTTGTTGGGTTACGCTGCGCTAAGCCAACCTGCATCTGTCTCGTCTTTAGCTATTTTCCCAGCGGCTCTTCATGAAGGCGAGGCCTTCTTTGGCCAGATGTTCTTCGCTGGGATACATGCGACGCCAGATGCGAGTCGCGGCTGCCAGTTCTGGCAATGCCAGGCCGAAGGCTTCGATGACGAACCAGCCGTCGTAATTGACCTTCTTCAAAGCCGCGAATGATTCGTCCCAGTTCACGCCCCCTTCTCCGGGAGTGGAGCGATCATTCTCGGAAATGTGCACATGGACCATTTGGTCCTGACAGGCTTCGACAGCACCCGTGATTGATTTTTCTTCGATGTTTGCATGGAAGGTGTCGTACATCATTTTGAGATTCGGATGATTCACTTCACGTGTGAAGCGCGAGCAATCTTCTGCACAGTTCAGGAAGTAACATTCAAATCGGTTCAGGTATTCGCAGACCAGAGTCACGTCAGCCTGTTTCGCATGATCTGCTGCTTGAGTTAGAATTTCCTGAGCCCATTTCCATTCGTCTTCCGTTCGTCCAGAACCGGTAAATTCTCCCAGAGCAGAGTGAATCGGCCCGCAAAGTTTTTCTGCACCAGCAGCCTGACAGGCATCGATTGCTCGCTTGAGTCTTTCCAGTCCAGCCTGACGAATCGCAGCATCGGGTGAGATCGGATTTTCTTCGGGCGTGCACACTGTAACCGCCGTCGCTCCCAGTCCTGTTGATTTCAGCTTCTCACCAATTTTCTGGTTCATCCCCAGATCGAAATCAAACATCGGCAGTTCAACGCCATCGTAGCCCCAGCTCTTGATATCATCGAGCAGAGAGAAATGGTCTTCGGTCACTCCGGCAGTCCACAGGAGTAGATTCATGCCATATTTCATGGTGTCGTCCTCAGTGTTAAATTAAATAAGTGCGTAGAACAAAACGAGAATCTCCTTAGGCCAACTTCATAAGAAGATGCAATCTTAGAACCGCAAACAAACCTTATTTCAGTTAAAATGATCTCGGGTGGCGGGGGCGTTCCGCGATAGCGGAAGTCCCCGTAAGTTTTAAGATTCGGGGGATTCTCTTTGAGAGCGCCCCCGCC
>DOCI01000023.1:14006-17408 GCA_003503535.1 Planctomycetaceae bacterium | reverse complement strand
TTCTCTTTGAGAGCGCCCCCGCCACCCGGGCTTTTAAAACATTTATAACGAATTCAATTTCTAGTTTTGTTAAGAGTTCTAAGTCAGACAGACTCACCAGGAGAATTGGTATCGAGTGTACCGAGGACGTGCACTGGCAGCATTTCGCGATGTCGTTGTTCAACGATGCGATAGGACCGAGCGAGCACATTCTCGAAATCGTCAGATAACATAGGAAGTTTGACGCGTCTCATCACTTGATTCAAGCGAAACAGAAGTTTCTTTTCATTGAGATAGTCATACAGAAACCCCTCCTGAACAAATCGCGGCAGCAAAGCGGAGAGACGATCGGTCGGGCGCGTGGCAATTTTGCAGACCGTTTCCTGAACAAAATCGTAATCCAGTTCCTCCAGCGCTTCGTAATAGCGATCCAGAAGTTGAGGACGCTGCTCGATCAGTACACGATCGAGCAACATTTCGGTCACGATATGTCCTAAAAAGCCTGCCCGAAAATTATCATCCGGCCCCAGAGCTTCCCGAAACATTTTCCCCAGTTGCATACTGATTTCCAGAAACGCCCGCTGATTATGAAACCAGTCATCGTCCATCAGGTGCTGCCTGGCTCCGCTGATAAACGAAGTTTCTTCCGTGGTCGCAATGGAAATTGAGGATGAGCGATTTTGATCTTCGTTATAACGATCGATCAACCGTGCCCGAATACGGACGGGACGATCTGCCACGCTGAGCCAATCTGGAGTTGCGGTCCCTGCAACAAAATAAGGATTATCGAGAAACGCAATTCCGTGAGCGAAAAAATTCAAAACGTATCATCCTAAGGATTTAAAATTGCAAGGTTCATCCAGGCTCATCGTGCTGACTCAACTCACTCAAGCACTTTGAGGCATTCCATCGCAGCCAATCGAATATTCTGGTTGGGATCGGATTTAGCGAGTTTATTGATTCTTGAACGATACTGATTGGCCTGTGCTGGTTGAGTGGCTAGTGCATCCAGCGAAGCAACCCGGGATGCCGGAGTTGCGTTTTCGTTTTCAGCGGTTTCAATCAGATAGTCCAGCAGGCTACTGTCGCCTTCAGATAATCGCGCCAGGGAATGAGCCGCTGCGATTTGAACATCTTCGTTCGGTGCAGACTGCAAAGCTTCAATCCACAGATTCGTTCCCGGATCAGACTGAAACAAAGAGACCGCCCAGACAGCAGCCAGGAGTATAATCGAGGCACACAGAGCGATCCAAAAAACCTTCAGTGATTGTTCGAAGATCCGGTAAGTCGACTTCAATTCTTTACTGGCTTCAAAATTATCCAGCTTCGCTGCGACTTTCGTTCCTGACCCAGATGATAACTTAGTATCGACGAGTTGGGGGGAAATTCGAATTCGTGAAAGCTCCTCTGCCACTTCCATGGCAGAGCCGGGCCGATGTTGAATATCTTTTTCCAGAAGCTGAAGCACCAATCGCTCCAGAGAAGCCGGGCATTCCCGATTGACTTTTGAAATCGGCTGAACCGGCTCGGTCAAATGGGCATGAAGAATCTGACCAGGACTCTCGCCAGTAAATGGTGGCTGTCCTGTGAGCATTTCATAAAAGACACAGCCAAGGGAATATAAGTCACTTGCTTGAGTCAGTGGAGGTTTTCCACGAATCTGCTCGGGAGACATATACTGGACAGTGCCCATGGTCCGCCCATCAGCCGTTAATTTGGCTTCTGACATCACGCTAACCAGACCGAAATCACTCAGCTTAATCTGTCCGGCTTTTGTGATTAGAAAATTGTTTGGCTTGATATCCCGGTGAACTATTTTCTGGTTGTGGGCATATGCCAGAGCTGCACACATCTGTTGGCCATAATCGGTAATTTTCTGCCAGTCGAGATAGCCAGCTTTCTGAATTTTGTCCCAGAGAGTTCCGCCTTCGACAAGTTCCATTGCGTAAAAGCGTTGTTTATCCTCGCAGACACCTCCGAAAGCGCGGACAATATTCGGATGGCGCAATTTCTTGAGGACTTGAATTTCGCGTTCAAATCGAGCCAGAAGAGTCGGATTGGTAATTTCTTCGGGAATCAGTTTGACTGCGAACATGCGGTCGTCTTTGACGTACCTTGCCCGATAGACAACACCCATTCCGCCTTCACCGATTTTTTCAATCAGTTCAAACGGCCAGACCCATAAACTGGTTTTAGACATGATTATCGTGACAGTCTGCTGAGTTCTCTGTATACGTTCGCGTTCACCCAAGATATTTTTGCACTTGAAACCATCAAGAACAAGTCGTGATTTTGATCCTAATGGCCGATTGCAGCAAATTCAAGAACGATTTCCCGCGCAGACCGTAACCCATCCACCGCTGCAGTAATGATTCCCCCAGCATAGCCGGCTCCCTCTCCGACAGGATACAGGCCTTGAAATCCTTGAGTTTGCCGCGATTTTAAGTCACGATCGATACGCACTGGTGCACTCCCCCGCATTTCTGGTCCAACCAGAGTCGCGTTCTTCAAAAAATCACCCCGCCATTTCTGATCCATCAGTGGTAAACCGATCTCAATCGCCTTCGATACTGCATCCGGCAACACCGCATGTAAATCCGCCAGCACAACGCCGCGTTCATAAGAAGAGGGAAGTGATGGTGAAGATGAACCAGGATTCAGAAAACTTTCAGCCGATTGAATCGGACATAGGTAATCGGCTCGCCCCAATTCATAAGCGATTCGTTCAAATTGACGCTGCAATTCCATCCCTGCCAGCGGATGAGGACTGCCAAATTCATGAGGTTCGAGTGTCACCATCAATCCGCTGTTCGCATATGGCGTATCGTGGCGGGAACGACTCATCCCATTCGTGCAGAACATGCCCGGTTCAGAGACGGATGGGATGACAAATCCCCCTGCACACATACAGAAGGAATACAGATCCCTCTGCCCTTTTGCTACGATCGTGTAGTCCGCTGCTCCCAAAATCTGTTCGTATTCGGAATGACCATATTTGTGGGCATTAATCTGTTCCTGAGATTGTTCGATTCTCAGCCCCAACTGGAACGGTTTCTGAATCATCGGCACACCAAGTTCATGCAACATCTCGTAAGTATCACGTGCACTATGCCCGATGCCCAGAATGACATGACGCGTCGCGATTTCTCCGGAAGAAGTTTGCAGCCCGACGATTTGTCCATCACGAACAATCAAACCCTCGACGCAACAATCAAACAGATACTCTCCCCCCGCAGCTTCAATCTTGCGGCGAAAATTCCGACAGATCATCGGTAATTTATTGCTCCCCAAATGGGGTCGCTGTTCGTAGAGAATTGAATCCCGCCCCCCGCAATCGACAAAGGCTTCCAGAACCCAGTCGACATCAGCCCCCGTCATTCTGCAGGTCAACTTACCATCACTGAAACAGCCTGCTCCTCCTTC
>DOCI01000023.1:11826-13898 GCA_003503535.1 Planctomycetaceae bacterium | reverse complement strand
CTGAAACAGCCTGCTCCTCCTTCTCCGAAGAGGTAGTTATTCTGCTCCTGAAATTTTCCACCCCGATCGAAATCCCGAATGGCAGGCACACGTTCTTTGACAGGCTGTCCACGTTCGACAACCAACGGACGATAGCCACGTTTCGCCAGATAATAAGCCGCCAGCAGGCCAGCCGGTCCCGAACCGACAACAACTGGACGATTCTCCAGTGACTGATTCCCGGGTGGAGGATCATCGAAATCCTTCGGCTCAAAAGCTGCAACCCCCGGCAGCTGAATCAGTTTTTCGGGAACCTGATCACTCCTGAGTTCAACGGCAACCGAATACACAAACTGCAGGCTGTAACGATTCCGTGCATCCAGACTTTTCCGAAGAATCCGCCAGGGTCCCAAATCCGAATCCGGAATATTTAAGCGCGCGCAAATCTGCTCTGGCAGAGCCTCTTCGCCTTCCAGAACCGGCAATTCCACATTTGTCAGACGTAATTTCATAACCGGCGATAATACTCATCAAAACCTGAAAGAAAAGCCTGCAGAGAATTCTCAGGAAAGTTTCCCAGGGAAGTATTGAAGAACTGAGAATTGCAATCAACTCAGCCAAATGTTCAGTAAACACCAGTAAACGTGCGGTTGAGAAAGTCGGAGATACGGGTGACGAGCGAAGCGGATGTGACTTCGATTCTGACGGGGGCAATCTGAAAATAATTCATTGGGAAATCAGGAGTCTGATCGAGTGAGACAACAGCAAATAGTTCCGATTGATAATTGACTCCCGGTTCCGATTTTCGAAATTGACTCAACATAGCATATTCAGGAAAGTCAGATACCGAGTCCCGGTTTCTCTGAGCTGACGTGGCAATTTGTGTAATTCGACCGGTTAAATAATGGCCACATAATTCAGGAACATACACTGCAACTTGCCGGCCCGTCTGGATTTCTCTGGCCCAATACTCTGGAATACTGACCAGTATTTCGGAGTTCTCGGTAGCGGCAATCATTGCCAGAGGTTGACCGACTGTAACTGCCTGTCCCAGATTTCGGGAATCAAGTGGATTATCAGATTGATACGGTTGCTGCATAGGATTTACTGAAGCCCTCAAACAAATCCCTTCGAGTTGAGATGCAATTGAAAATTCGTCCTGTTTCGAGAGTGCCTGATTGATTTGCTCCTGCGTGGCGAGTTGCAATTCCTGCGTCAGCGAGAGTGCAGCCGACGCATCAGAGACTTGCGTCTGCATCCGTCGTATCGCCTGTTCACGAGAGTCCAGCTTCTTTTGACTGGTCTCCAGGACTGCAATTCGCTGATCAAGATCCCGCTGCGACATTTTCAGTACAACATCTCCAGAGTGGACCAATTGTTTTTCAGCAATCGTACGGATCAATATTCCTGTTTCGGGAGCAATAATGATTTGGCTTTGAACTGGACGGACACAGCCAGTTGATGAAATCCAGCAAGGAAAGGGATACCAGAGAAGAAACAGGAACATCAACGCCAGAGATCCCCCGGCCAGGAATTTACGTCCCAAACTTCCACGACGCAGTTTACGCTCTCGCTGAGCCTGATTTTGCAATGTCATTACTCCCGATAACAGAGTGGCAGGAACAACCATAACGGCCAAAATCAAACTGAGCGATTGTAATCCCCAAGGTTTCAACGCCAGGTAAACACCCATCAATATCAATCCAATCACAAGCCATAAGTAGAGACTGGCCGCAAAGCCGTAACTGGCTAAAGTCGCTGAAAATCGTTGGGGACGTTGTAAAATGTCAGGTCCGAACAGAAATCGCCACAACACTCTGCGCGACTGCTGCATCGCTTCTGCTCGTAAATTCGCAATTCCAGTTAGATCACTCAGTAAGAAATAACCGTCATACCTCATGAGTGGATTGCCATTGAGCAGCAGCGAATTGACAGATCCAGCAATGGCAACCAGTAAGCAGAGAGAATGAAACAAACCTGGTTGACTAATCGACCAGAGGAGAAAAGCAGCCGAGGCGAACCACAGATCAACTAATATTCCGGCCGCACTGACGGCTATTCGCTGAGAGCGGCGGGGGAAGGTCCAGGCATCG
>DOCI01000023.1:11014-11706 GCA_003503535.1 Planctomycetaceae bacterium | reverse complement strand
CGGCAGGCAAGGAATAAATGCCAGAAACATGACTCCCATTTCGGTGCACGAACCGCCAAATCGCCGACAACTGTAGGCATGACCCAACTCATGGAAAACTTTCGTCAGACTCAGTATTCCAATGGCCAAAAGCCAATGTCTGGGCTCAAAGAGTAAGGGGAGTTCGCTCAGCTCCATTCCAATTTTACCGAAGGATTGCATCGCAATTAGAAAGGCCCAGCAAATGAGTAGCGATGAGGCCAATAAAAATGTCCACGAGAAAAAAGGACGAACCCAGAATTCTGTCGCCTCCAGAAATTTCTGAGGGTTCCAGCCTCGAAAGCGAATCACAAGAGGATTCGAGCGAGCAAGAACGCCAAAGACATTTGATCGCGGAGACTCAGGAGCAGGCTGATCGGTCAACACAAGATTCTGCCGAATCCAACTTCCCAGAATTTCCAGAAGCTCTCCGCGAGAAAGCATTCGCCCGGAAAATTTCCTGCGAAATTGAGTGATTATCTCTGTAAGAGTCGATTCGGTCTGGAGAGATTCCAGCAGAAAATGTTCTTCTGCTCCAAAGCGGTAGCACGCGCCCGAAAGGGGATCCCGCACCACCCAGGATGGCACAGGCTCACCTTCGAGCCGAAAGATTTCAAGATCACTACGTACCTGATAAGACATCGATGAATTAAGTTTAAGGTTAATCGGTTATT
>DOCI01000023.1:2981-10840 GCA_003503535.1 Planctomycetaceae bacterium | reverse complement strand
TTCAGGATTCGAGTCGAAATTGAACGGGCTGATTCGACCACTCAATGGGAGAATCGCACTCACATCCTAACATAATTGCGGCCAGATTCGATTGCGTCAATTGTCGATAGCCCAGATAGCTCGTCGTCAATCGGGGATTGACTTCCAATAAAACCATTGGCTCGTCTCGATCATGGCAGAAAAGGAAGTCAAAGCCTATCCAACCATTCATGCCGGGGTGCTGTCTGACAACCTTTTCAGCAATATCGAATGCTGATTTTTCAACTTCACACGCGAAGGGAATCGTCCCGCCCAAATATCTCAAACCATTGAACTCCTGCCGGCCAAGAGGAGTCCAGGTGATTGACTGATTGGCAGGATTCCTGATGCACGAGAGTGAAAGCGGAATTCCCTCGTAATAAGGTTGAATGAGAAATGGACCATATTCCGATTGAAGGTTCTCATTACGGAACTGACTGAAATCTTCATCACTCAATAGCAGTGCAGTTGCCATCGCACCCGCTCCCCACTGAGGTTTTATGATCAATGGATAATGAAACCCCATGGCATGTTCATGCTTCAGTGAGATCTCATGAAGATCAATCCCCAGTGTGCGTGGAGTAGGAATGTTTTCAGGAACAGCCCAGTTTGCAAATTCCAGTTTATTCGAAGTCCGTTCAATAAAATGCGGATCCGATAAACAATGGCGACAACTGTTGTCGTCCAACCATTGCACACGATCCAGCAGAATCTTGTTGAACTCGGGTGCGATCACGAGAGTAAGATCGCAAAGTTTTGCCAGTTTCTGAAACTGCAACCACTCATCATCTTCAGAGAAAACTTCTATGCAGTGCACTTCCGAAATATTCAATTTCAATCGATGATCAATCGTCGTATACACTTTGAATTTTGATGAGTTGACCGCATCAGCACAAACGGCCCGCAACATACCCAGACCTTCCCGGGCCAGTGATTCCGGAAGTGAAATCCCTGTGAGTGCTCCACTACAGATAAATTCAGAAATCAAAATGCTTTGCATAACAGCTTCGATGTTCTACCCAAAAAACAACGCCGCCATCGCTTTGAGGGGGAGCGATGGCGGCGTATTTGACCTTAAACTCAGCGGGTCTGTCGATGTTGTTGGTACTGAATGCAGGGGAGAATTCAAATACCAAAACTATTATCGGAAGCTCTATTACAAAGGAACAGCACTTTCTCAAGACGACCGAATGCAGCTATGAGCAGGAATGTAGCGATCAAAACAGATATCACTATTGAACCGACTACAAAAAAACCGGCAGGTTACCAAGTGTAACCTGCCGGCTGATTGATCTCGTTATCAACTTGTATACTGAGTTAACAAATTACAAGTCCAAACGGTGACCTAATTAAATTCGTTTTGGACCTTCGTTGACAGGAACATCGCAAGCGATGTCGCACTGATCATTGTCACAGTCGTCGATAGTATCCTGGAAAGCAGAACCTCGGGTATAAGCCTTCAGACCACCACCAAAGCTTTTTTCAGCAGAGAATCCGCTGTACCAGTATGACTGGTTAGCAGAACCGATGGCATCGCCAACGTCGTTCAATTCAGCAACAACAGCGTGTTGGATTGAGCTCAAGCCGACAATCAGGCCGATGACCAGAATGGTCGCGATCAGTACGAGTTCAGCGGATACGATGAAACCGCTTTCGTCATTCAACAATGCGCGTAGCATAATTAGAGTTCCTTAGATTTTTTAAACATTTTTTAAATTTGTGTATGAGACCGAACGGTCTCGCCCAGTGAGCCTGGAATTTGCTGATTTTTTGTATTCCTGATCAGAGAATAAAAAACTCAGACTTATAGCGATTTCTGCTTTGGCCAGCAAAAACCACACACTTCTGCAGTGGGATCCCATTTGTTGGACATGTTGAAAAAAATCAACATGAAAAACAACCGTTGCAGATTAACAACAACCCGACTCATATCAATAGGAATAATTCTAAAACTCAGCAGAATTGGGAAAATAGACATTGTTGGTAATATGTGTTCATGGGAACATGGAGCCTTTGCGGCATTTGCTGTTTTAAAAAGCCTCTGAAAATTGTTTTGACAGAATCCAATTCTCTGAGCAAAATGAATCTTCCTTTCGTGTTGCTCGAATGAATCGTATCTATTCTGATCATGTTCAAGGTGAGGAGACCAATTATGAAGCCAGCGGAAGTCCCCTTTAATCACCTCTCGCTTCAACAACTCAGCGAGCTGGAATATATCCTGCTGGGAGATTTGCGAGATGTACTCGATGAAGAATCGAACGAGCAGAATCGCAAATGGCTTTCCGCAATCGTTGAAGCATTACTGCGTACGATTCCGAGAGAATTTGACTTGCGTTGCAACGGTGGCTACATGCAGGAAGTTCTGCTTGTTCGACCGGAAGCCGATTCCGAAGTACAGAATTTGAGAAACGAACAACGCTCTCTCTGCGATCAGTTGCAGGAAATCAGCGATCGCCTGAGCACATCCCGCTCATTCCAGAAACATGCCCTGGCTCTCAAACAGGAGCTGGCCGACTGGAGTGAACATCTTCAAAGTCACAACATCAATGAGGAACGACTCGTTCAGGATGTTTACCTGCTCGACATCGGCGGGGGGGACTGATCTCGCTTAATGCCCTTCAACGTTTTGCTGTCCCTGCTGTTTTTCCACAATAGTCTGCTTGAATAGCATTTTTGAGATGAACAGGTTCAGTCCACGGGGCATGATTCGCGGCAGGAACGTCATCAATTGATAATTCCAACCGGGCACACAGAGCCGTTGTTGTTTGCGGATCGCCAGAATTGCTTTTCGCACAACGTATTCTGGAGTCAGGCCGGGAAAACGATTCAGCCAGCCTTTGGCTCCGGCCGAATCGAAAAAATCCGTACGGGTAGTCGCCGGGCACAATGTGATGACCTGCACCTTCGAAGATCCGATTTCCGCAGATAACGCTTCGCTCAAACTCAAGACAAACGCTTTAGTAGCTGCATAAACGCCCATGTAAGTCACTGGTTGAAAGCCCACGACGGACGAGACATTCAGAATGGTGCCACTGTTACGCTTGAGCATTTCCGTCAAAAACGCATACGAGATTTGCGTGACTGCTCGCACATTCACATCGACCATCTTCAACAGATGCTCCTGATCTGCCATTTCAGGATTTGTCACACTTCCGAAACCAGCATTATTGATGACCAGATCGATCTGAAGATTTTCGGAATGGATCTTTTCAAGCAGTTGATCAATCTCATCAGCCTGACTTAAGTCGGCTGGAATAACCCGTGTTTGAATGTTGTGTTTTGTTTGAAGCTCTGCGGCCAGTTCATTCAGTAACTCGACCCGGCGAGCAGTCATCACCAGATGAGTGCCGCAGGCTGCCAGTTGACGGGCAAACTCTGCTCCGATTCCACTCGAAGCCCCCGTCACCAATGCCCAGCGATTATTCAATTCAAACGCCATGATCTGCAAGCAACAATTACTGTTGCTTCCCTTTCGTCAATTCCATGAAGGCTGTTTCGAGATTGACTTCTTCTTCACGGAACAATGTTAATCGATAGCCCGCTTCAAATAATGCCATCGGTAAGTTGGAATAATCCATTGTGCCCGGATGCAACTTTGCCAGAATCATATCTCCCTGCATCGAGACATGATCGACTTCATCGCACTGTTCAAGCAACTGAGCAGCCTTTTCTGCATTTTCCGTGACGCGAATGTGCAATACAATCGCCTGTCGAGCCTTTTTCATCACTTCACCGACGTAACCGTCGATAATCAACTCGCCTTTCTCAATCATTCCAACTCGCGTACAAACATCTGCCAGTTCCGGCAAAATATGACTGGAAACGATCACCGTTTTATTCATCGCTCCGAGACGTCGCAGCAGGTTTCGGATTTCAATGCGAGCACGCGGATCCAGACCACTGGCTGGTTCATCAAGCAGTAGAACCTGAGGATCGTGCAACATCACTCGCGCCAGTCCGATTCGCTGTGTCTGACCTCGGGAGAGCTGACTGACCATCGCATCACGCTTGAAGGACATGTCGACCAGTTCGAGTTTTTCCTCACAAATTTTCCGTCGGCTCGGCCCATTGATGCGATAAGTAGCTGCGAAAAACTCGAGGTATTCGAGAACCGTCATATCGTCATACACGCCGAAGAAGTCCGGCATGAATCCGACAAGGCGACGAATTTCTTCGGTATGCGTATAAATCGACTGACCACACACATACGCTTCGCCGTAGTCGGGATTGAGCAGAGTGGCGATCATGCGCATTGTGGTCGTTTTCCCGGAACCATTCGGTCCGATGAACCCGAATACATCACCCTCAACCAATTTCAGGCTGATCTCATTCACGGCGATCAAATCGCCGTACTTCTTCGTCAATTTGATCGTTTCAATCACAGCGGTCTATCCAGTCAGAACTCTTTCGAGCTCCTAATTTACTAAGATGCTTATTTATCGTATTGCGGTAATCGTTGAATCTCGCTTCGATTGCGATCGACCGGCATAATCAGTCGCACAAATGTGACTGTTCTATTTGCAGAAACGGTTTCATCCTTAACGACTGGTGCTGGTTGTTCCGTTTCAACCCGGCCAATCAAGACTGCCTGATCGAGTGCGAGCAAGGGAGACAAATCCCAGTTGCTGAATTCAATATTCGTTAATTTCGTGTAATCTTTGCCACCGACCAAATCGTGAAAGGTCATGATGGTCAAAATGTAATCCAGATCAGGCGAAAACAGATCGTAATCGACTCGTCTGATCATCAGCTTCTCACCAACGCCTGTTTTTCGTTTGACCAATGACTGAGTTGTGCCGGTCAATTGAGCAGAAAGTTCCCGTTGACGAATCGATCGACTTGGAAACTCCAATACTTCCCCCGGTGCCAGCGATGCTTGCTCATGATCCTCATCGACAAAATAAATCAACTTGTCATAGGCCAGAAACCAGTCCGTTAATTCTCCAGACAAAGCGTGCTGAATGGTCCCTTTGACCTGCATACTGGAATTGCTGCTCAATTGACTGGTGACTGCAAACGTTGTCTCCAGTTCATCATGATCAGGATCAATCAGAGACATCCCGGCAGCTTCCAGAAGGAGCGTCGATTGCTCGTGAGCAGGAGCACGAAGTACCTTTCCGAGCTGCGGTTGGATTTGATAGGAGGTCTGATCAAGATGAGCACTCGCATTGCGGTAATATCCCCGATAAGTCGCTTCTGGAACCGAGGATGTCGTCGTCAGTTCCACATGATCAGGCATGGAAAAAGGCAACTCGGATTTTACAGAAATGTCATATCGTCCGGTTTCAGGAATGAGCATTTTTGTGAACTGACGGTGCCTTTCAGAACGAGTAGTCTCAGCATAATCGACGACGAGCGCCTGATTATATCGGATTGCCCCCGGCTTCTCTTCCGCAGCAGAAGCCGCATTGACCGCCTGACGATCTGTCGATCGCAAGCCCCAGATGACCGAAATAACCACCAGAGTTGGAAATGTGCACCAGGTCAGCCACGGTTTTTTCAGAATGTGACGCACCAGAAAATAATCAATCGGCCCGACAATAAATGCGGTTGCCAGCAGCAGGCTCAGAGGGATCCAGACATTCGGGGCGAGTAATCCAAAATCCGATAACCCGGCATCCCATTGCGTTTTGAAATCGCTTAAACCGGTTTGAGTCAGCAAATTTGATGACGAATCATTACGCGATTCATTCAGCCCCGGCAGATCTGCCAGGATTCGATACAGTTGCGGTAGAGCTTCCCAGTTCTGAAATGTATCTTCATTGAGACTCAAGGCACAAAATGTCAGTTCCCCCATTCCCCAGGGCGACTTAATGACCAGAGGTCCTGTCAAACCGCCAACCAGAGTTGTTCCATTTACGGAGACGATGCGGGGTATTGTCAACGGATTCCGTGTACGCAGCCTGCTCGCTTCTCCCACAAAACTTTCCACACGACTCAAATCCCGCACCTGAGCGGTCCGCTCAAAGCTGATTGGAAGTTTGAATGCTAAGGAACTCTCCAGAAATTTCTCGGCTTCCTGATCCGGAAAAATAACCAGCTTGCCTCCCACTTGAACCCAGGAAATGATCTGCGAAATCGACTCCATCGATTCGTTCGAGTGACCAAAAAGCACAACATCAATACCAGCCATCGCCAGCGGGTTCTGCGGCAACTCTTCAATGGATGATAACGTCGTAATTTGCAGATCTTTGACAAACTCAGCAGTAGTTTCGATTCCCTCAACTCGACCAATCGTCACCAGCCAGGGCTGATGCTGTGTCAGTTCGATCACCGTTCCGGCAGGCTGAATTTGATCAAAGATCATTTTTTCAGAGGTGGATGCAGTCGCTTCTGATGTTCCTTCAGTCGCTTCGAAAATCAGAATCCGAAAATCACTTTGGATGCGATTCACAATCACATCGACGTAACCAACATAGTCTCCGGCTGCAGAGGCCGATGTGACTGGACTGGAATACCCCGCATAATTCCCATCAGCATCAAGCACGCGAATTTCCGTGCGATAATTGCGATTCGCTTCGAGCTTTGCCTGAACCTTTGCTTGTGTCCAGCAGCCAATTTTGTAGGTATTCTGCAACCCGATGTCGATTTGAACGTCAGCCTGTTCTGCAGCACAGGCGATTGAAGAGAACGATGAACAGATTGCCAGAAAAATACCCAGCACCAACCAGCCAGCCTTCATGCGGTACAACAATGAATGCGGGGCATGCAGCCTGATTTTGCCCAAATTTAAATTCATCGCAGAGTCATTACTTTCCGCAGGTCGCTTATTCAAAGTTGTCTTGTCGAATTTCGTTTACCAGCTATACGTCAAAACCCAGTAATGCTTGAATGGAAAAATCAGATTTCTCGAGAGAATTTCACAATACAAACCACGAAGCACAAGCGAGTGTGTGAAATCAGCAATCATTAATATACATGCTTGCGATTCGTGCTGGTAAATTCTCAATAAATTCACTCACACCAATTTGAACTTGCTCCCAAGGAAGACCTTGGGAATATCAGGGTTTGAAGCTCTGCTTCAAGTCATTTGGATAATGTTCGCCAACTAAGCCGAAGCAGAGCTTTGCGAGAGTTCGTTCCCAAAGGGAACCTTGGGAACGAAATAAATAAAAACTCACACCAATTTTCGAACCGACTGGGCAATCCCCTGAGGATCGAGTCCCTGATAGCCCATCTGCTGCCACAAACCGCCGGAACCTTCTTTATTTGTGCCGATGTTGTTGTATTTGCCCTGGAAACCGTATTTGAGAAGTTCCGATCCAAATCGGCAACCAAGTCCGGTGTTCACATTGAATCCTTCGGCGACCAGCACGAATTTCGCGGACGCGAGTTTCTTCATCATTTCCGGATCAAACACGTTCAAAGTTGGTTTATTGATCAGACCAACATCCAAACCATCCGCTTTGAGAGTGATAACCGCATCGAGAGCACGGTATACCGTTTCTCCGAAGCTGACAATATATCCAGCAGAACCTTCCCGGATCACTTCGTCTTTCCCAGGAGTGAACGTGTAGTTCTCGCCATAAATCGCATGGCCGTTATCGTCGAGCAGATCGGGAACGGCAGAACGAGTCGAGAAGAGGAATCGCAAACCGGGATCGTGATAAATCTTGTTCAGGCAGGCTTTGAACTGATGCTGGTCGGCTGGGAAATACAGACGTGTATTATCGTGACCATCATCGGGCAAGCCGTTGTGAGCAAAGAAACTGTTGATTCCGAAGTGACAGGTGTTATCGGCCATATCGTCACAACCTGAGTGCGAGAAATGAGCCAGCACGTTCGACTTGTTCAGTCGAGCCATCGTGATTTCAGAAACAATCATCTCCAGAAATGCAGAG
>DOCI01000023.1:0-2854 GCA_003503535.1 Planctomycetaceae bacterium | reverse complement strand
ACATCTCCAGAAATGCAGAGAATGTCGCGTAAATCCCCTGCTTGCCTTTTTCGTATCCGAATCCAGCCGCGGCTGAGTAGTTACCACGCTCCATAATTCCGCCACGCACGAACACTTCAGGATGCTCTTTACGGATGGAATCCAGACCACAGGACCCTTCGAGATCGCAGTCAAACACGCGAACACTTGCGATACGATCTTCTTCAGACATGCCGTCGAGAATTTCATTCATGAATTTCCCGAACAAACTGCGATTTTTACCAGCCCCGCTAGAACCCTGATAATCAGGTCCGCCGGGAAGTTTCTCGACATTTTCCAGATATTTGGCCGCTTCCGGCCGTCCCTGCTTGTTCAAATGCTCAATAGCCAGAGAGGTCTTAATGACATCATGACCATGATTCGAACCTTCGAGACCTTCGATGCCGGGACACATTTTACGCTTGTTAATCAGTGCCATCGGCCCATTGGAATTGAAGGCACCGCACATGCGAGCGTACAACTCATCCAGATTTTCGCCTTGCCCGGTATTGGTCGGGATGCCATGCCCTTCGAGAGTGCGTCCGACATCGAAACCCGGAAGATAATCGGAAGGGAACCCGGCAATGGTCACATCGTTGTCATCGATGATCAGCTTCAGATCGATTTTCTGAGCCACGGCCAGACGTGCAGCTTCGGCATCGTTGCCTTCCATCTGCGAGCCATCCGACCCGAACATGAAGACTTTTTTATCAGGATTTGCCAGAGCCACACCGTTCACATACGGCCACATGTGTCCCAAGCGTCCTGAAGAAAACTTCACGCCTGGAGTAAAATCGCGTTCCGGATGGCCGGGCAGATGTTCGTTGTATTCACGATAATGCAGCAGTTTTTCGACAGGCAGATTTCCTTCGATAACCGCCATCAGATATTGAGTCGCAACACGGTGACCAGCTTCGTCAAAGAAGATCGGCAGCACATTGTTTTTACCAGATTCCTGAGAGTGAAGCATGAAGCTGTAGGCAATCATCACTTCTGGAACGGTATCGTAAGGGCCACCTGTGTGACCACCCAGGCCTTTGGCATCGGCAATGGCGGTGAAGAAAACGATGACATCCCGACAAAATTTGATATTCGCTTCCAGAGTTTTCTTTTGATCTGCAGTCAGTTTGGTCGCGCCAGGATCGAGCGGAAGGGGTTGAAATTCGCTGAAATCAATTGGAAAACTCTCTACAGAACTCATGGTGGAACCTTTTCGAGGTGGAATCTCTATAATCTTAAATTCAAATCGTATAAGAATTGAGTTCAACTCAATTCACCAGCTTGAGACATATTGTTGATCTGTCCATGAGCGCTATTCGGATACTGAAGATTGCATCCGGGAGGACTTTCACCATTAATGCCTGTAATTCTCTGCTCAAGTTATACAGACATAAACCGACGAACGCAAAGCGGCGAGAGACCACTTGCAAGCAATTATGAAGATCGAAAACAGCTCTCCTAAGAAAAAATGCCCAAGCGTGGAAATCCACGATCGGGCATTAACTAATTATCTTGAAATGATTTATGATCAGTCAGACGCTGAATCAGGCGCTGGCCTGCTTCCAATCGAGATCTTTCATCGTGCCTGTGCTGGAGAAAAATTCACCAACTGGCATCCCCAGTTGCTGCAGAATACTGACGTAAAGATTCGGCAACGGATAATTTTTCTTCTGATCGAATGCGAGATGCTGCCCGTGCTTGAAGTCTCCCCCAGCCAGAAGCACTGGCATATTTTTGTTGCTGTGATTTGAAGAATTCCCCAGATTACTCGTCAGGAAGACGGTGGTCTGATCGAGCAGCGGACGTCCCTGCTCCTCAATTCCGTTTAGTTCACTGAGGAATTGTCCCCAGGCGGAAATAATTCCCTTCTCGACAATCGCCAGTTGATCGAGTTTTTCTTCATCGAGACCGTGATGGCTTAAGCCATGATAGCCTTCCGTCACGCCCGGCAATGGCACCACGCCCCCTGAACCTCCCAAATGGTAAGTAACAAAGCGGGTCGAATCGGTTTGAAACGCGAGACGAATCATATCGTTCATCAAACGTTGACGACCGATGAAATCGTTTCGGTCACCGATATCTTTAGGAATCGGCATGTCGACATGCGGTTTTGGACGATTCGCCCAGGCTTCCGATTCAGCCAATCGATTTTCGAGGTCGCGTACGCTGGTCAGGTAGGAATCGAGCCTTTTTTTGTCGCCTGTCCCAAGTTTTCTGCTCAGTCGCTTCGTATCTTCTGCGACCAGATCCATAATGCTCTGGCCTTGAATCGCCCGCTCGGCCTGCTGTTTGCGGTCGGTTGCGGAGTCGTTAATAAAGAGTTGGCGGAACAGTTTAGAGGGGGAATCCTCAGCTGGAATCATTGCCCCACTTTCCGTATAGGAAGGGCTATCACTTCCGCTACTACTGAGAACCAATGAGGGATATCGTGTTTCTGCCCCCAGATACTTAGCCATGTACTGGTCGAGTGAGATCGTATTTCGAGCTTTCCCCGAAGCCCCGGCTGGATTGGCTGTCAGAATGCTGGCTTCTGCCCGGTGTCCACCGCCGACTTCTGGATGCGAAGTTCCTGAGATGACAGTGAACCGATCCTTCAGACCAGCCACTTCCTGCAGATAAGGACTCAATTCATAATCGCTGCCTGCCTGCTGAGGATTCAGGTTATCGCCGATGAGGCCGAGGCCGAGTGTCATCGCGACGAACCGTTTGGGTTGCTTCGGAGCAGGAGTGCTCGCGCAGGCCCGTTCCATCGCTGTCAGCCAGGGCAAAGCCATCGAAACGCCTGCCCCACGAAGGATGGTTCGGCGATTTATTGAACGTCCCAAATTAAAAAATA
>DOCI01000215.1:32445-32595 GCA_003503535.1 Planctomycetaceae bacterium | reverse complement strand
GGACGGCTAACGATTAGCAATTCGGTTAAACTCTCATCGTCAAATCTTTTATGCTATTTTATGCAAAACGCTGGTCAGCGAGGCGGAAACGAGAGATGTTTCTCCACTTCGGGTGGCACACCGCTTCTGGGTGGCGGGGGCGTTCCGCTT
>DOCI01000215.1:27653-32218 GCA_003503535.1 Planctomycetaceae bacterium | reverse complement strand
GCGACCCAGCCAACCGGGTTTGATGATATTTCAGTTTTCATTAGGAACGCGGCATCAATCGCATGCTTCAGACTTTTTCAAGTCTGGGAGTGAGAATTTCCGGACCGTCTTTCGTCATTGCAATGGTGTGCTCAAAGTGAACACTTGGTAAACCATCTTTCGTCGAGACTGTCCAGTGATCATTCCGTATATACAATTGATTTGTGCCTGCATTGACCATCGGCTCGACGGCAATCACCAGACCTGGCTTCAATTCAAAATCTTTTTCGAGTGTTTCTTTATCGACATAATGCGGCACCTGAGGATCCTCATGCATATCCCGGCCAATACCGTGGCCAACAAAGTCCTCAACAGAACTGAATCCGTGCTGATCAACAAACTCTTCCATCTGGCGCGCCACTTCGCTCCACCAGCGGCATTTGCCCATTTGCTCAACCGCTAAATCGAGTGTCTGCTCGCCAACCTGCAAAATCAACTGTTTTTGCTCATCGACTTGACCAACGGCATATGTCCAGGCCGAGTCGCCGCACCAGCCTTTAACTTTGCAACCGGTATCGACGCTGATGATATCCCCCTCCACCAGTTTCCTGGTGCTGGGAATTCCATGGACGATTTCTTCGTTTACGGACATGCAACACACGGACGGAAACGGAACCGGCCCGGGAACACCTTTGAACAGGGGGATGGCATCTCGATCAGCAAACAACTGCTCAACCGCCTGGTCGATCTCAGCGGTGCTGATTCCCGGCATGATCATAGAAGAAATCAACTGATGAGCTTCAGAAACGAGGTGCCCCGCTTCTCGCATTTTCTCAATTTCACGACGACTTTTTAATATTATCACTCAGACTATCCCGCTAACAAACAGCACAAAATTATTGAACTCATTTAAGCAGGTTAGGATAGCGAAGCGTAACCCAACCTACAGAATTAAGAAGACTTGCCTCAGGCCCATTGTTTCATTTCACACAAATAAGAAAAGGGTGAAGGCCAATAATAGCCCTCACCCATTCAAAGTAATTCTTCCGCAGACTCAAAGCCTAATTATCGTCTGACTCCAGCATCCCGGTGTAGTTTCTCATGACCAGATGACTGTCAATTTTCTGAACCAGATCCAGGGCAACTGAAACCACAATCAACAGACCTGTCCCCCCGTAGAAGCTGGCCAGCATAAACGGGATATTCATCCAGCGAGCAACAATCGTCGGGATGATCGCCACAACTGCCAGGAATCCAGCTCCGACAAAAGTGATTCGCACCATCACCTGCTCAAGATAAGTCGCCGTTCGTGTCCCCGGACGATACCCAGGAATGAAGCTGCCGTAATCCTTCAGGTTATTGGCCATATCTTTCGGGTTGAACGTAATGGCGGTCCAGAAGTAACAGAAGAAGTAAATCAGAGCGACATAGCATAGATTATATAGGAAACCGCGACCCTGCCCGAATGCATTGGCCAGAGTTTTCAATGTCAGCGAATCCGTAAAGATATTCGCTGCCTGTGAAAACAGGAAGTAAGGGAACATCAGCAGGCTCGATGCAAAAATGATGGGCATCACACCAGCCTGATTCACTTTCAGTGGCAGATACTGTCGCTGCCCACCCATCACACGGCGGCCACGAACATGCTTCGCACTTTGAATCGGAATTTTACGCTGTCCCTGCGTCATCGCAATCACTCCGACAACGACACCAATGAACAAGGCCAGCAACAGAATCAAACGATCGATTCCCGTCTCGGAACCGGCTCGAATCCCATTCTCAAAGGCTGGCTGCAGAAACTCCCACATCGAGGTCGGCATCTGTGCCAGAATCCCCGCCATGATTAGCAAACTGATCCCGTTACCAATTCCGTATTCATCAATCTGCTCACCCAGCCACATCAGGAAAATTGTCCCTGCAGTCATAATCAGAGCACCCATGATGTGCACGAGCCACCAGTCATACTCTTTCATAATCAAGCCTGCTTCGTCTGCTCCAAAACCGGCCGAGATCGCCCGAATCCAGAAGAAACTTTGCAGCAGGCAAATCACAACCGTCGCGTAACGGGTGTATTCATTGATTTTCTTACGACCAGACTCCCCTTCTTTCTGAAGCGCCTCAAGCGGCGGATACACCGACCCCATCAGCTGGAAGATAATCGAGGCAGAAATGTATGGCATGATTCCCAGACCGAAGATGGTCGAGTTCCCCAGGTTAGATGCTGAGAACAGAGAAACCATTTGAATCACTTGGCCAAACCCGGAACCACCCTGCTGCAGCTTTTCCATCTGCATGCGGAATAATTCCTGATCGATGAACGGCAGTGGAATCCAAAAACCAAGCCGGTAAACCGCCAGCAATCCGACAGTCAGCAAAATTTTGTTTCGCAATTCGGGAATGCGAAACATCGTGATCAGCTTTCCAAACATCGACGATAATCCTGAGTCTTACGAGAGCTTATACAAATTGAGAGTAGGAACTTCACGTGGATCCAATCCACGCATAGTATTCATTTTAAATCAGATCGGCCTGATTGCCGAAGACTCCAATTGGGAGTTTTAGCAAGTCCCGCTAATTATGGGTATGAGAGTTTTCGTTCATCTTTGCTATTTTCGCAAGCCCATCACCTAAAGAAATGGGATGAAACGAATGCTCTTTGATAAAAGTAGCGTCGAATAGGCCCAAAACGGGTCGGTTTTAAGCCATCAAAACGAAATCGAACGTTATCAGTTCAAAAAAAATGCCTTCCCGATCTGGAAAGGCATGTACTTAATCTCATACTGATTGTGACTAAACAATCGGTTCAACTTTTCCGCCAATCGAAGTCACTTTCTCTTCCGCTGAGGCAGAGAACCGGTGCAATTTGACGTTCAACTTCTTCGTCAACTCGCCATTCCCCAGCAGTTTCACGGCATCGAAATTGCCGTGAACCAAACCTTTTTTCTTTAATGCTTCAGGTGTCACATCTTCGCCGTCCTGGAAATGCTTTTCCAGATCGTAAAGATTGATAATCGCGACGACATCGGCAAAGGCGCGATTGTTAAAACCACGTTTGGCAACTCGCATGAAGATTGGTGTCTGACCACCTTCAAACCCACGGCGAGTACTGGAGCCAGCACGAGATCCATAACCTTTATGGCCACGACCTGAAGTCTTGCCATGTCCTGAACCTACGCCACGACCAATTCGTTTACGTTTTTTACGCTTGTGTATGCCGCGATGGACATCATCGATAATCATGGGAGTAACTTTCCCGTATGTCGAGACGACTCGTATCATACGGTCTCGTCTCTCAGTGTCTATTTATCTTCAATCGCAAAAACTGCGAAACATTTGGCTCATTGATAACCGGTAACAAAATCCAATACCGGAGTCTCTGACGAAATTAAACGTCTACACCACGCAAGCGAGCAAAATCATCCCGGTTACGCAACTTAGACAAAGCATCAAAAGTTGCCTTAACCACATTGATCGGATTGGTGGATCCTCGAACCTTGGTCAGAATATCTTTAATACCGACGGATTCAACAACCGCACGCACACTGGCTCCCGCAATAATACCTGTACCAGGATTGGCAGGCAGGAGTAGAACACGGGCAGAACCGAAGCGACCTTCAATCTGATGAGGAATTGTATCGCCATTCAGATTCACGCGAATCTTATGATGATTGCAATCCTTGACTGCTTTTTCTACGGAGGTGGGAACTTCGTTCCCTTTACCGTAACCCCAGCCGACTTCGCCTTTATGATTTCCGACAACGACCATGGCTGCAAAGCTGAACCGCCGTCCTCCTTTCACTACGCAGGCACAACGTCGGATTTGTACGACTTGTTCCTGTGAGTCTGATTTGGTTTCCGTAGCCAACGCTTCACTCCCAATTCTTCAATATGATCAATTTGTTGTCTTCAAAAGCCCATCTTGTTATCGACGGGCAGAAATACCTTAGAAGTTCAATCCGCCTTCACGGGCCGCATCAGCAAGTGCTTTTACGCGACCATGGTACTTATAACTGCCGCGATCAAACGCAACCGCGTCGATCCCTTTTTCTTTTGCTCGTTCTGCAAGCAGTTGTCCCACTTTTGTAGCACCTTCAATATTACCGGCATACTTGCTGGGGCCTGCAATTGCAGTCTCGATGGTACTTGCAGAAACAACCGTGTTCCCAGCGGCATCATCAATGATCTGAGCGTACATATGGCAGTTGCTGCGAAAGACTGACAATCGCAGTTTCCCAATTGAGCGAACTCGATTACGGACGCGGAAAGCACGACGATTCCGTCGATTTGTGACTCGTTTTTGAACTTTCATGGCCGATCGCCAACTTCCTCAAAGCTTATATTTACTGTGCCAAAATATCTGTGCCAGTGACGCCAGATAGTATCGTGATTGCTGAATGATTTCTTGCTGGAAGCCAGAGAAATTCATTTATTTTCAAGAGCATGTGAACCTAATGACTTCTGGCAATAGGACACGGCTCGAAATAATCGGCTTAAGCCGATTTTAATCCCCATTATTTCGCGAAAGCTTTACCAGCTTTACGGCGAATTTGCTCACCCTGATAACGCACACCCTTACCTTTGTAAGG
>DOCI01000215.1:18581-27543 GCA_003503535.1 Planctomycetaceae bacterium | reverse complement strand
CTTTGTAAGGCTCTGGTGGTCGTACCTGGCGAATATTTGCAGCAAACTGCCCCACGGCGTGCTTGTCCGCACTCTTAAGAATAATCAGAGTACCAGATGGCAACTCGCAAGTCACTCCATCGGGAATCTTCAATTTAATCGTATTCGCAAATCCAACCTGAAGAGAAAGCTCTTTCCCATTCATGGAGGCTTGATATCCAACACCAACCACTTCCAGGCGTTTTTCGAATGGAGTCACAACACCCAGGGCCATATTGTTGACCAGACTGCGTGTCAGACCATGCAGAGCACGACTTTGACGGGCGTCATCTGGACGATTAACAACAATTTGAGCCGGATCCGTTCCGATTTCAATGGATACGCCCGGATGATGTTCCAGGGTTAAAGTACCCACAGGGCCTTTAACCGTCAAAGTGCGACCGGAGAGGCTCACTTCCACGTTGGCCGGGATTGGAACAGGTTTTCTGCCAATTCGAGACATTCTGCCAAAACTTTCAACTGAAGCTGCATGAAACCATGTCAGCTCGAAATGTTACCATACTGTGCAGAGAATTTCGCCGCCAATACCCTTGGCTTTGGCTTCTCGGTTACTCAACACGCCCTGGCTCGTAGTCAGGATGCAAATCCCCATGCCCTGCATCACCTCAGGAGTCTCTTTGACTCCAGAATAGCGACGGCGTCCTGGCTTGCTGGATCGCACAATTTTCTGAATGACTTGTTCGCCATTCGGACCATACTTGAGTTGAACGCGCAAGATTCCTTGAGGAACCTGTTCGATGATTTCATAATTCCAGATATACCCTTCTCGCTTCAAAACGTCGGCAATGCCTCGCTTGAGCTTAGAATCTGGTATATCAACAATTGGACGTTCGATCGCAACGGAATTGCGAATTCGTGTCAACATATCGGCAACCGGGTCGGTCATCATGGTTGCATTGTTCCCAAACTGAATCTTAACAGGGTTCGTAAATACGCAAATCGTGTTCTCACGATTTGGTGAGCCACAGTTTACCATGTAGGTATCCAATGACTCGAAACTTATTATTAGTTATTTGTGCCAGGCTTACGGAATGGAAATCCAAACTTGGTCAGCATGACTTTCGCTTCATCATTGTTTGTCGCAGAGGTGACAATCGTAACATTCAAACCTTGAATGTACTTGGCATTGTCGGCATCAACTTCTGGAAAAACCATCTGCTCAGAAAGCCCGAGAGAATAATTTCCATTGCCATCAAATGCATTGGCTTTGACTCCGCGAAAGTCGCGAACCCGTGGTAAAGCCAACGTAATTAGACGGTCCAGGAATTCGTACATGCGTTGTCCACGCAGTGTCACACAGCAGCCGATTTCCATCCCCTCACGCAACTTAAAGCCGGCAACCGACTTCTTCGCACGAGTAATTTGTGGCTTCTGCCCTGCAATAACGGTCAAATGCTGCACAGCTTCTTCAAGTCGTTTCCGATCTTGAATCGCTTTTCCAAGCCCCATATTCAGAACAATTTTCTGAAGCTTGGGAAGTGAGTGAACATTCTTACGTCCAAACTCTTCCTGCATCGCAGGAACAATTTCAGTATTGTATTTCTCTAATAACCGGGTCACGATTGACCACTCCTCATTCTGACCATACTGTCAGGATCACGGTATTGAATTGGATTATTTGCTTGTTGCGTATTTTTCACGTGGTGGGCTGATCGTCCCACAGGCAGTCCCGCACTTTTTGCAGAACCGCTCTTTCGAACCCTCTTCTGTATATCGAAGCCCCAGCCGAGCAGGCTTTGAACAGGACTCGCAATAGTACATCACATTACTGCTCTGGATGGGCATTTCCATCTGGAGTCGTCCACCCGAAGGTGACTTTGGGTGTCCCCGCTTGACATGCTTATAGACCTGATTGACTCCCTGGACAACCATTTTCTGGCCGCCTTTGAGCACTTGTAAAACCAGATGAGGAGTGCTTGAGGCATTCTCTCCAGTGATTACAACGACTTGGTCACCCTTTTTTATTTTCATGGCTTCTGCACAGTCTTACAACTAATAGTCTTCGCAGTTGATCATCTTCACCAGGGAAGACGATGCACATCCAGTATCTGAAATCACATTGCTGTGACAATATTTTTTTATATCTTTGAGACCCACTCGTCTCCAATGGAATTAGCTTCGACTGGCTAAAATACGTCTCGTGCCAGGGAAACAATTTTCATAAAACGAGCTTCCCGCAATTCACGGGCAACTGCCCCGAAAATACGAGTGCCCCGTGGATTGCCATCCTTGTCAACAAGGACGACAGCATTTTTATCGAAACGTACATAACTGCCATCATCACGGCGAGTTTTCTGTCGTGTTCGGACAATAACTGCTCGGGCAACCTGGCCTTTTTTGACAGGGCTACCGGGCAGTGTCTTTTGAATACTGACGATAATCACATCACCGATTTTAGCAGTACGCCGGCCTGTGCCACCTAGGACGCGAATACAACGGGCAATTTTTGCACCGGTATTATCAGCGACTTCCACAACGGTTTGCATCTGAATCATGGGATCGACTCTTCAATCAATTCGCAGCTTATTTGAATACTAACGCGGAGAATACTTACTCGTCCGACACATTTTCCGCAGTCATGGGATCATCAATACGAGCAGCCATGGGATCAGTCATGACTTCAACAATCCGCACCAGGTCCCAACGCTTCAATCGGGAGAGAGGGCGAGATTCAATAATCTCAACCTTATCTCCTTCTTTAGATTCGTTGTTCTCGTCGTGAACATGACAGACTGTCTTTCGACTGACAATTTTGCCATATCGTGGATGCTGAAACAGTCGTTTCACTTCGACGCGGCGCGTCTTGTTCATTTTGTCACTGGCAACAATGCCGATCAGTTTCTTCTTCATTCCAGATTCTGTCCGTCACAGGGTAGCGGATTAAGCCGCTTTGGTTGTTCTCAACAATTATGAATCATTCGATTCAACTGCAGCGAGTCGCTCGTTTTGAATCGTCTTGATCCGTGCAATCTCACGGCGTAACTCTTTTTTACGGCTAGGCGTATCGAGCTTCTCAGTGACAGCTTTAAACTGCAACTGAAAAAACTCTTTCTGCGTTTCTTTCAACGAAAAGCCTAATTGCTCATCGTTCTGTTCGCGTAATTCAGAAGCTTTTGACATTGTCAAATCTCTCTACAGTGGCCGACGATTCGACCACTTCCGCTGACATATTCGGTTATTAATGTGTTCCATGCGTACGCTGCAATAAACGAACCTTCATCGGCAGTTTATGTGCAACACGTGCAAAACAGTCTCGGGCAGCATCGTGTGATGCTCCTGCAATTTCAAATAAAACCGTGCCTGGCTTAATCACAGCAACCCAGCGATCCGGTTCCCCTTTACCCTTACCCATTCGAGTTTCGAGTGGGCGGGCGGTGACTGGTTTGTGAGGGAAGACTCGAATGTAGAGCTTTCCTTCACCGCGAATGTACTGCATAGCCGCAATTCGGCACGCTTCAATAGTTTTTCCGGTGATCGTCCCTGGCTCAAGTGACTGTAATCCCCAGTCACCGAATGCCAGAGTATTGCCGCGAGTCGCATTACCTTTTATGCGACCTCTTTGGCTTTTTCGATGCTTGACCCGCTTGGGCATCAGCGCCATTGTTAGACTCCTCGTCTGAATAGTTACCGCGGTCAACCCATACCTTAATGCCAATAATCCCCTGGGCAGTTTTTGCAGTCGTGTGACCGTAATCAACGTGCCTCTGGAGAGTGGAAAGTGGAATCGATCCGCGGATTCCTTTTTCCTTACGTGACATTTCTGCGCCGCCCAAGCGACCAGCTAGTTCGATTTTTACTCCGTAAGCTCCTGCTTCCATTACCTGATCAAGCTGACGCTTGAGGGCTCTGCGGAAGCTTCCTCGCTTTTGCAATTGCTGAGCAATATCTTCAGCAACGAGAATGGCGCTCTTGGAGGCATTATTCACTTCGACAATCTTGATTTCCATCCGGCGACCGGTCAGCTCTTCGAGTTCCGCCTTAAGGCGATCGATTTCCTGGCCTTTTCGCCCAATGATTACACCTGGCCGAGCCGAGTGCAGATTGACATTCACATGATCTCGTGTGCGTTCGATTTCAACTTTTGCGATCCCGGCAAATCCATAGCGGGTTTTCACAAAGTTGCGAATTTTCACATCTTCCACCAGCAGAGTACCGAATTCTCGCTTGGAAGCATACCAGCGACTACGCCAGTCTTCCACAATACCGACTCGAAATCCTGTTGGCCGTGTTTTTTGTCCCATAACTGTGACCTGTCTTGAATACGTCTCTAGCCGAAGTTCAGTCGGCTTCTATTTATGATAATTCAGGTGCATCCAATGCCACATGAATGTGGGCAAACTTCTTCTGCAACATATCTGCCCGACCGCGACCACGAGGCCAGACTCGCTTAAAACTAGGCCCCATATCGACACGGGCTTCTGTAATCTTCAATGTAGCCGGGCTACGTGCTCCACGATCTTCTGCGTTGGCAACAGCACTCTGAAGGACTTTTTCCAGCATTTTTGCGCCACGATTCGGAAGGAAACGCAGTTGCTCCAAGCCCTGGCTAGCCGTCATCCCTTTGACTAAGGCTGTAAAATGTCGGACCTTGGTCGGTGAGATCCGAGCGTACATATGTGATGCTTTGACTTTAGACATAACTATTCTCGATACCTGTTGCACTCATTCAGAGTGCCAGCCAAACAATGTCTTTCATAACCTTCAACGACCGCAGTGGCAGTTGAAATTATCGCTTACCCTTAGCCCCATGGCCTCGGAACGTTCGCGTCAATGAAAACTCACCCAACTTATGACCGACCATCTCTTCTGTCACATAGACATTCAGATGAGCACGGCCATTATGGACGAGAAAAGTATGACCGATAAACTCGGGAGCAATCGTTGAATTACGCGCCCAGGTTTTGATCGGCGTCTTCTTGCCGGCCTCATCCAGACGTGCAATTTTATCCAACAGGTTATGATCCACATAAGGACCCTTTTTGAGGGAACGCCCCATAACTTAACCCTAACTCCGAATAATCTCTTAACTTCAATAACCAGTCCCAACGACCGATTGCTTACTTCAGCTGACCATAACGTCTTGACTTACGCCGACGAATAATCGCCTTCGTTGATGCCTTTTTACGCTTCCTGGTACGACCCCCCTTTGCCAACTTTCCAGTTGGACTACAAGGATGACGCCCCCCAGAGTTTCGACCTTCACCACCACCCATCGGGTGAGCAACCGGGTTCATGACCGTACCGCGAACGTGAGGACGACGCCCCTTCCATCGTTTACGACCAGCCTTACCCAGCTTGATCTTACTGTGCTCTGTATTGCCGAGCTGGCCAATTGTCGCACGGCAGGAACTTGGCAATCGCCGAACTTCACCGGATGGCAAAGTAATCTGTGCCCATCCGCCTTCAGTCGCATTCATCACCGCAACACCACCAGCACTTCGGCACAATTGTGCCCCGCGACCTGGTTGCATCTCGATGGCATGAATTTCTGAACCCGCAGGAATGTTTGCCAATGGCAGACAGTTCCCCATTTTCGGATCAGCCTTCGGACCATTTTCCAGCTTATCGCCAGCTTTAAGGCCAACTGGAGCCAGAATGTATGTCTTTTCTCCGCCCTCATACTGCAATAACGCAATACGGCAGGTTCGGTTGGGATCGTACTCGACTGAAATCACTTCAGCAGTCACACCATCAGTGCGTCGCTTGAAATCAATCACACGATACATCTTACGATGCCCGCCACCACGGTGACGAACTGTAATTTTGCCCTGATTGTTTCGACCCGAGTGCTTTTTCAGCCGCTTGAGCAGAGACTTCTCTGGCTTCTTCTTTTTGTCCGTAATATCCGCAAAGTCACTAACGGACGCATTTCGGCGGCCTGGACTTGTCGGTTTATATTGTCGAATACCCATGATCGACTTTCTGAATTCAATATCTCAAACACACAGCTGAACAACAAAACGCAAGGCTTGCCTAGAAGAAAGAAATCCGATGCTCTGAATCGAGCTCCACAATCGCCTTCTTCCAGTTTTGCGTATGAACCATCCCCGATTTTGTTCGACGAGGCTTGCCCTTACGATTCTGAGTCCGAACCTTAGTCACCTTAACATCCCAAAGCGACTCAACCGCCTTGCGGATCTGAGTTTTATTGCACTGTGCATGAACCTTGAAGGCGTAGACATTGTCTCGTTCCGCAAAGTGCGTGCTTTTTTCCGTCACCAACGGCTTGAGAACAATCTGATAGGGCTCGAGATTCAAGCCCGAACCTGATTCCACAGACATACCCAACCCCTTAAACTCACAAACAATCTAAAACTCGATACAAACGATGAAAGGACTCAACCTGACTCGTCAACTATTTCTCTGACTCTACATTTCGCAAGGAATCCAATGCCGACGTTGTCACCACCAGCATACGCTGATGCAGCAGATCATAAGCATTCAACCCTGCAGCCGGACTGACTCGCAGACCAGCAATATTCCGAGCCGACTTCCAGAAATTTACATTGTAATCCTGAGTCGTCACAAGTGTTTTCGATGGCTCCAGACCCAACCCGGAGAGCATCGTCACGACTGACTTCGTCTTCGGAGAATCAAACTGAATATCATCAACCAAACGAACCTGCTCGTCTTCAAATTTACTCAACAACGCCATTCGAGTTGCCAGGCGAATCGCCTTTTTAGGAAGACGATAGCTCCAGTCGCGGGTTGTTTTGGCAAATGTGTGCCCACCACCCCGTCGAATTGGAGACCGCTTGCTACCCGCACGGGCATTACCAGTCCCCTTCTGGCGATACATTTTCTTCGTCGAGCCGCTGACCATCCCGCGAGATTTCGTAGCGGAGGTTCCGACGCGGCGATTTGCCTCATACATCACGACAACATCGTGAAGCAATTGCTTATTCACACCGGCAGCAAGCTCTGCAGGATCGAACTCGTAAGTCCCAACCTCTGAACCTTGCTGATTATAAATTGGCAATGAAATCATTTCCACTAACTCCGACCACCCTACGGCAGCACCGCTGTATTAACAATTTCCGAGAACAAAGCTCGGAATTAACCCATCTTGTTTGTTTGGCGAACAATCACATAACCGCCCGTCACACCAGGCACTGCACCCTTAACGAGCAGTAACCCCTCTTCTTCAACAACACGAATTACCTTCAAATTCCGCATTGTGATCTGGCAGTTACCATACTGACCAGCCATCTTCGTCCCCTTAAGAACTCGACTTGGATCAGCACTCTGACCAATGGATCCACCATGACGGTGAACCTTTTTTACACCGTGAGTTGCCCGCTGACCAGCAAAGTTGTGACGCTTCATCACCCCCGCAGTACCGCGACCCTTTGATGTACCAATGACATCAACGTGCGAAACCTCTGCGAAATGCGATACTGTCAAAACCTGACCAACATCCAACCCGTGATCTTCACCCTCTGTGCGAAACTCGCGAACATACCGCTGAGGCTCGCAATCCGCTTTGGCCAGCAACTCAACACCAGCCTCTGCCCGAGACCGACGACGCTTGCTGTTAATCCCCGCAACATGACCACGCTCAGCTTTCGTCGCCAAACGGCGAGGCTTATCGCCAAAGCCAAGCTGCACTGCCTCATAACCATCCCGCTCAACAGTACGAACCTGCATCACAGGACATGGACCCAACTCCAACACAGTGACAGGCACAACCACGCCAGCCTCTATATAGACCTGAGTCATTCCGATTTTTCGTCCGAGCAGCCCTACTGGCATGTCTCATCTTCCCCGAATCAGTACGCCCGAAAAACGGGCGCGAACCGAAATCACAATAATTACCAACAAATAGTTCGATGACCTGCACGGCCACTGCGAGCCAATAGAAATTAACGAAAACAGATTCGCCAACCCCACTTTTCCCGGGCAACACAACCCGAAAGGGCCCTTGCCACTAGGCAGTCGCTTTAATCTTGATATCCACGCCAGCCGGCAACGACAACTTATTCAAAGCGTCAATTGTTTTACCTGTCGGCTGCACAATATCAATTACTCGCTTGTGAGTTCGAATCTCGAACTGCTCACGAGACTTTTTATCGATATGCGGGCTACGCAAGACCGTATACCGCTCAACTCGCGTTGGCAATGGAATTGGACCGTGAACGATCGCCCCTGTACGCTTGGCTGTATCGACGATATCAGACGCGGACTGATCCAGCACTGAATGATCGTAAGCCTCCATCCGAATACGGATTTTTTCCTGAGATCCTGCGGACACTCCGCCACCCCTTTTTTGCCATGAACGCGAATGTAAAAAATCATATCAACACACGAGCAACCAGATGCCGTGCGGAGGGAACGCTACCGCTGTCCATCGAAAAATCGATCAACTTAAGCAGTTTCCCACGTCTTCCCGAATGGGGAAGCGGGGATAGTACTAGTCTCGCTAAACCTTGTCAACGAAACAGGCCTGTTTTTTCTTAAACAAATCTTAGATCAAACTTCAAAAACACTTTTCGACGTTTATGACCCAGTCCGTTAATGAATTCAAAGCGGTTTTGCGAGTCAGGTACACAACACTATCGGTTGCACGACCCTCAAAATGTTTAACGGAACACTTCCCATTCCTGATGTTTAACAGACGAACGCCTCACAATCCAGTCAGGAAGACGATTAAATTTATCTGCCAATTCATTATTCACGGAAATGTCAACCAGACCGGCATGCCCGAACAATAAATATCTCAGCCGTAGCGGCTTTTCCTGGGAAATGAGTAACGATTGCTCTCGACAGGCAGATGGCCCCATCCAGCCATCTTCCCGAACATGCCAGCCAGGTGACGAGTTCGGATTGGCTTGATGATTGATACAGGTGATCCCTTCTTGAATTTCCCGACGACTTTTCCCGAGTCCCGTTAAAACACTCCCGGAATAGTCAACCCAGTGATTCG
>DOCI01000215.1:14729-18471 GCA_003503535.1 Planctomycetaceae bacterium | reverse complement strand
CTGATTATCCGTGATTAAACCATTCCCAAAGTAAGCCGAGATGGTTTTCGTCAGCCTGATGGCGAGAAACCCGAAGTTCGTCTGCCCCAGTTCCAATTCTTTTGAGGTCGGGATGAATGTCGATTGCAGTTCGAGAATTGTCCCACCCGACTCGTGCAATCGAAATCCTGCGACCAATTCCTGGGTCATCAATGGCTGAGGATTATGCCCGTCGTGCCAGTCGAGATTCACCGCCATGATGGCTTCATCCGCTCCATCGCGATAGCAAAGCCACTCTTTCTGGCGAATATCAGCGGTGCCGTTATTCGACCAGAAGTCAATTCCCTGAACTTTATGATGGGCAAACCAGATCGATTGATGATGATCGTGATTCGGAGCACCAGGATGCCCCATGCGTGTCAATGGCTCATTGGATGGACCGCAGAATGGAAAGAAATATGGTCGCCTCGATTCCGTCCCAAAGTTCCAGCGGATTTTCTCAACCCCATCCACGCGAAATGAAATCTGGGATTGCGGCTGCGGGAGTGCCTGAAATCTTGAAGATTGCATAATCGAGTCCATAAATCACCAAGTTTCATTGTAAGATCTGCATTGAGAAACATACGAAAAGATTTTTTGACACAAAGGGGATGTTTTCGCTACATAGACCATACGGGCATGTTCTCACGCCTGATTGATTCCCCGCGCCAGCCTCCAATCCTCTTCTACATACAAAGACATAACGATATGTATCGATTATTTCTGCTCACTCTAGTCTGCCTGACAGTCGGCTGCACTTCAACCAAGACAACCAACACGCCTCGTTCCGCCAAGGAGCAGATGCTGGTCTCGAATGCGGTCGATCAATCACTCGATAAAGTCGATTTCAGGCCGTTTGCCAATCGCAATGTCTTTCTAAATGATAAATATATTGACTGCGTAGATAAAAGTTATGTCATTTCATCGATACGGCATCGATTATTGCGTGGGGGAGCCCGGTTGGTCTCCAAAGAAGAAGAGGCCGATCTGGTCGTAGAAGCCCGAGCCGGAGCCGTCGGAACGCATTCTCAGGAAGCATATGTCGGAATTCCGGAAATCGTCTTGCCGGGAATGCTCAGCCTACCCGAAATGCGTCTCATGGAACGCAATAATCAAAAGGGAATCGCAAAAATTGGCTTGGTCGCCTACGACGCTAAAACACGTATCCCGCTGGGAGCCGGCGGAATGTCACTGGCCGAATCTGATGACAGTAATTACTTCATACTGGGAGTAGGCCCTTATCAGGGTGGTTCGATTAACAAGGAGCTTAAAGAGGGCAAGAAGATTAAAGCCGCTTCTCCGTCATTGCAAATCCCGCAGTCGGTGGCCTTTTCTGCTCCTTTAAATAAGCCTATTGCAGAGCCTTCGGGTTCTCTCCATTTGGCCTCTGGACAAGAAGAAGCCATGCCCAAGACGGAGGAGAAAAAATCCGCCCAAGACTCAGATGCTCCCGCTTGGGCCAATTAATTGCAGCATGACAACAATCTGACAACTGATCAGGAAGTTACTCCGATTTTGAGATCACTTCCCCAGGCGTGCCATAATGTTCGAGAAGCAGGACTTCAAATCCTGCTTCTCGTTTTTTATTTGCGACCTCTGTGACTTCCGAGTGATTGTAGATCTTGTCTTGAAGCTCCCACTCGGCTTCCTCGATTTTAGTATTACGCATACGAACGACGATTTGATATTATGTTTCTGGATCGATTCTCCAGCGTTTTCCTTTAGGAAATACGGCATCAGGAACTGCGAAGAGTAAATCCACATAAAGTTTTTCAGCCTTATAAGCCGCTTCGCAGGCGGACTGCAAGTCTTCGTGTTTTGTCCAGACATACAAGCTCCTGCTGCAATTCACGCAGCCAACCGCATAAACATTTGACGGCTGGATTTCCGGCATTTTTTCGGCAAAAACAGCAGTGCTGAACAGTCCTGAACAAAGCGTGACCGCTATTAACATAGTTTTTCTTAGCATCATTCTTTCCCCTGCATCTCATTCGTACTCTTTCAAGTTCTTCGTGAGTTAAAACGGAATATACTGTATAGGTTCAAACTCTGTTCGTCGAGAAAAAGTCGGCCTTCTGACAAGTGTTTTGCAAGATCCCATTGATCTTTAAAACGAAATCATATTCTCTGTGGCAGGGCCCACTGTGCGGACCCTGCTACCTTGGAGACGGCCGCCGCTTCATAGACTACCGTCTGCATAAAAACAAGATGGAGCTGATGATGAATTCCACACTGGCCCCTCGCTGACGCGTCGGATTATGATTTCACTCTGTCAAAAAGGAAATTCTATCGCGGCGGGAACGGAGGTCTGCGGCCTGGCCCTCCAGCAGGTGGACCGGAACGCTTTTTAGCAAAACTTTCATCGGGTTCTCCCCTGAAATACCGTGGAATAAACGGAAAATCCTCCGTCACGTAATAGTGATAAATTCCGTCTGGGTACTCCGGCGTGACACCTTCCCGCCCATTGCACTTGTCGAGATCGCCGCTCCCTTCAACAAATTCGTAGTCTTCGACGAACGTTCCATCGTAAGATTTTCCAGGACCACCGGGCCGTTGCCCCGATTTAACGCGATAGCTCGACTTCATCGTCTTTAACCCAGAAGACGGATCCTGAGGATTCCGGTATCCCTCAGAGCTATAAATCGGGAAGCCATCGGCTGCATAACCAATCAGGATGGGATCGTTTTGACTCGAACTTTCTTCTCGAATCTCCACCAGCCCTGTCGGTAAACCATGGTAATGGTAGCCCCCGTCAGGCTGGACGTGGGCATGATGCTCATCGAGTCCCAGATTGATTTTTCCGGAATTCGCTTCGTATTGCCATCCAGAACGTCGATCCCGATTCCAGAACTCCGCTGCCCCGGGGTCAAAAGGGACTCCATTCCACGCAACTCCAAATCGATTCATTCCCACAGGCGTGACTGTGCGTGCCTGCTCAGGATGGAGTGGCATTCGAAATTGATACTGCTGTGGAGAAACCCGATTGGGATTCCCCCGCCGCGGAAACTGCCCCGGTTGATGATCGGGCAAGCCATTGCTGGTCACAATTCGATATTCCCCTTTTTCAGCCATCGTGACCCGACTGGCAGAGGAATTTCCTGACGAATGCGTGTGAGCAGGTTGCCCGGGAGCATCGTGAGCCTCCGCCTGAACTCCCCAGAAGAACAGACCTCCACACATCAGGCATACTCTGAATAACTGATCGTATTGAAAATTCATTCGTCGACTTTTCGGAATTGCAGAAGGTTTGGAACAGGCTCTTTTGCATAAACTCATTATCGTGGTCAGTAACGGATTGTGAATTCAGGATTCCACAACCAGTCGACTTGTCTGCAATAACAAATAGGTTTCCAAACGAACGTTCAACCCCGTAGTTATACCGAATGAGGTTGAAATTCATGAAAAAGTCTCTCAGAACAATGATTTCCGTGCGTAGAAAATTGACAAGTGACGTCGTATGATGACTGGCACAGGAATCGATCTGGGTCAGTGAGAAATTACTCACCGCACACTCGCGATGAAGAAGGAACTGGCGAGTCTCCAGGTTTTCCCAATTTATTAATAAACCAGGAAACCGATCTTACGACCGCATGCAACGGTGTTGATCGGAATCTCATAGATAGACAGGTGAAGTTCCAATGCTTTTGGGAATTATTCGAGCGGTTTTTATCTGCATCGCGGCAGGTGCCTTTGCAACTTTTGTCAGCCAGACGGATGGATTAGG
>DOCI01000215.1:13711-14630 GCA_003503535.1 Planctomycetaceae bacterium | reverse complement strand
AACCCACATTCTTCGGCTTGATGGCCATCGCCGTCGGTGTGATTGTGGTCGATGTGCTCATTCGTCGAAAACGAATTGAAGACCTCTCCGCTCTTTACTTTGGCCTGCTGATTGGTGTTTTGCTCAGTTACTTATTGATCCAGGCCGTCGAACCGATGTTCGAGCAGGCCTTCGCCGCCCAGGGGCGTGGCTATTACAATATGTTTACGATGGTCGTCGTGCTCACCCTCCCCTACTTCTGCATTTCATTCCTGATGCAGACCAAAGATGACTTCCGATTCATCATCCCGTATGTCGAGTTCTCTCGCGAACTCAAAGGGGGACGACCACTGGTTGTTGACAGTCATGCACTGATTGACGGTCGAATTGCAGAACTCGTCGAAACGCATGTCATCGACTCGCAACTGCTCGTACCTGATTTCGTTCTCGAAGATCTACAGCGAATCGCGGACAGTGGCGACAAAGTCCGACGCGGCCGCGGACGGCGCGGGCTCGATGTACTCAGCCGTATCCAGCAACATCCTCATGCCGAGATCCGCATTCACAACACGAGCACCACTCGCGGAAAAACGAAATCGTCTTCGCACGATCAACTGCTCATCGATGTCGCAATTGCAGTCAGTGGCCGAATTGTTACGAACGACGTCAATATTAATAAAATTGCCAGCGTTCAGAATGTTGATGTTGTTAACCTGAACGATGTTTCCAATGCCCTCAAGCCAAAATACATTCCGGGCGAACATGTACGGATTCAGCTTATGAAAGAAGGGGAATCGTATGGTCAGGGGGTCGGGTATCTCGACGACGGCACGATGGTCGTTTGCGAACAGGGCAAGGATCTTGTTGGACAGGAAGTCGATGTTGAAGTGACCAGCGTATTGCAAAACAGTGCGGGTCGTATGATTTTTGGAAAGCCCAG
>DOCI01000215.1:11024-13573 GCA_003503535.1 Planctomycetaceae bacterium | reverse complement strand
AAACTTCTGCCCCCAGTCGAATAACCCGCTCGTCAAAATCTTCCGATTAATACTGTTTTCGTAAATGACAGAGGCGGTTCCGGCTGAAATTGTACCGCGCGAATTCTTATTGTGTTTCTTTTCACGATTGACCCATCGATGGCAGCTACGAATCTCACTTCCAAGCCTGAGCAAAAATCAGCGAATCCCCAAACAAATTTGAATTGGGCAGCAAATTTGAAATGGGAAAAGTCAATTCGTTCGCAGATCGAAAAGCTGACGAAAAAACAGAAGGCTGACGAACTGGCAGGATTGCTCGCCTTTGGCGGATGTCGCGGAAAAGGCTCTGCCATTAAAGCTCAGAGAATCTCATTTCTCCAGAGTCTACAAAATCTTCTGACGATTCCAGGAAATGAACAGCATCCGTGCTTACCGATTCTGGATTTCCTACTGTCAAAACCGACCAGCGAAACAAAGTCGAAAACGCTGCGGCAAACTCTGGCGGAATTGATTGATGCATTACTGGTGCTCCCGGTCACCTCCTGGCTGGACTTAAAGATTGCAGACATCGTCGTTGAAGCAGGACTGTATCTGTGTTGCAGTCGAGAACTCTCTACAGAACAGTGCCTGGCGTTCTATCAGCGATTAGTGGCTTATCAATCCCTCATCGAACAGACCGACGGGATGCCAGAAAGCGATCGACTTTCACCTCTGGAGTCCCTGTTACTCAAAGCGGAGTCTCGATTAATTTTAGGTATCGCCCTGCAGCATCAGGCGGGATCCCGCACGTTAAGACGCGATGGTCAGTCCGGCTATGCCGAAGAACTTGATGCTTATACCGATAACGATGGGACTCCCCACGCAAACCTGCTGAAAGAACTTCCACTGTGGATGGCCTCATTTCAGCGAGGCAACATGGCGAGTCAGTGGATTGAAAAAAGCTGGCTGAGCAGAAAGTCTCAGGATCGCTGGGAAGACCTCCTGCAACGGACAGCCAGTCTGACCTCCAGCCAGGGAGAACTGGCACTGGCTAACGGGACCGCTCAATTCTGGCCTGCAACTCTGGCCGACTCACTACGAAATCTGAATGCTAAAAAACGTCCCAACTGGATTCGTCAAACATTACAGTCGGTAGATTCTGCATCGACAACATCCGCAAAGTCAAAACGCTCCAAGGCGGACGAAGATTTAACCGCAGCAACTCAATCCGACTGGGCGAAACTGGCTTCTCTCCGCTGCAACTGGTATCCGGGAGCAGATCATCTCACCATTGCCTATGGCTCAAATAGCCCACAAATCGAGTTTTCAACACTCGGATTGCCTCTCCTGAACGGCGTCTGGAAAACCGAACTGACCATTGACGGGCAGATTTGCGAGTTGGAATCGGAATGGAATTCCCTCTGCTGGTACAACGACGAAGCCGGCGACTTCATCGAGCTTCGCAACGAAACAGAACATGCGATTATCGATCGGCAAATTTTTCTGTCCCGAAACGATCAGGTTGCTCTATTCAGTGATTCTGTCACGACAAAAACAGATGCGACCGTTCAGATTCGCTGGGAATTGCCTCTCGATCATTCCTGGAAAGGCAAACAGGAAACTCATTCGCGTGCCTGGAAACTTCGTCAACAAAAACGGGATGTGCGACTGATCCCACTGGCGATTCCTGAAGAGGTGATCCACAGAGCAGATGGCAAACTGAACTGCACCGAGGAATCAATCCTCCTCGAGCAAACTGGACGGCAAAATCTCTGCATGCCACTCTGGCTCGACTGGTCACCCACTCGCCGGGGTAAAGCCTGCGACTGGTCGCAGTTAACGATTACCGAAGCCCGAGAAGTTCTCGCACCTCCAATCGCCTTTGCCGCCCGCTGCCGGGTGGGTGGAAGTCAGTGGCTGTTTCTCAGAAACCTGGAATTCAACGGCACACCCCGAGCGGTCATGGGCTTGAATACCGATGCTGAAACCGTGATTGCCGAAATCAATTCCCTGGCTCAAGCAGAAAAGCTGGTGGAAGTGCAGTACGAAGAGGAAGATTAATTCCTCTTCGTGCAACAGATTTCAATTGATCTTTATTCCTTATCAGCCTTCGGCTTTCGCTTACGGAACATCGACTGGAACAGCGGATAGAGTGCAATACGTCCGCCGCCGGTGAAGATTAAAGTGGTGAACATCACCAGATAAATCGCCGCTTTTTCTTTCACTTCCCAGGCATCCGCACCATGAACAACAAACAGAGCGATAAACATCGTAAACGCCAGCGGAATGGCGGCCACCGGTGTGAACAGGCCGAGAATCACGAGACCGGAGCAGAAAACCTCAGCCCCGACAGCTCCTAACAGGCTAAAAAAAGGACCGATCCCGAGTGGATCTTTAAATGTCTTTGATAGTGTTGTGAAGGCCAGGAGTTTCGGAATCCCGTGAGTAAGCATCATGCTTCCTGCCCCCACACGCAGGATTAACAATCCGATCGAGGTGAATAAGTCCTGTTTTGCAGCCATGATAAATTTTCTTTGTACTAAAATTTAAGTGGATAGGGTGGCACGACCCAGAACGAAGTGATGGGCGTG
>DOCI01000215.1:10174-10926 GCA_003503535.1 Planctomycetaceae bacterium | reverse complement strand
CGAAGTGATGGGCGTGGTGATCGTTAAATACCTTCCCTTCACAATGCTCAGGGACATACCGCCCAGCTTGGTACTTGTGAATATCAATTATCCTACCGTTTCATTATGAATTCAGGGTAATTGATTCGCGAGGGCCGATGGCAACCGTAGTGGTGTGTCCGAGTGGGTAAGCTTTCAGGAGGGCATTGATATCATCTAATGTCAACGACTGCAGAGTGTTCAGGTCATCTTCCACCGAGCGATATTCTTGGCGATAGACCCAATTACTCCCCAGGGAAGAGAGCCGTCCCATCGGACGTTCGCTGCGTAATACAATACGGGAAGCAACTTTGTTTTTGGCCTGCTCGAGTTCTTCACTTGTCACTCCATTTTTGTTGACATCCTCAAAAATCCGAGCCATGACCGCCATATTTTTCTCGACGTCATCCGGATGGCAGGTCAGAAAAGTCATATAAGTTCCTGAGCCATCGTATTCGTTGTAACTCAGTTCTGCGGCTTCGGCATGCCCCGGTTCAATCAATTCCCAATAGAGCCGGCTATTCGCATCATCGCCAACAATCACGGAAAGGATATCCGCCGCAAATCGCAAATCACTTTGCGACGTCGGAGCAGGAGTCATTTGTGCGACATGCTCCTGATTTGAACTCTCCTTCGTCATCACCGCCAATCCGCCCGCAGGAACGGCTTCCTGAGTCGGTCGCTCCGTCATGCCTGATGGCCAGTGGGCACAATGTTCTTCTGCCAGTTCGACC
>DOCI01000215.1:7678-10028 GCA_003503535.1 Planctomycetaceae bacterium | reverse complement strand
GACCACAGTCGACCAGTCGACATTCCCGGCTAGCGCCAGCGTGATGTTTCCAGAAAGATAATTGGACTTGTGATAGGCCCGCATCTGATCAGCCGTTAACGCAGTGATGCTCTCAACCGTTCCCAGAATACTGCGGGAAAGCGGATGACCGGCAAAGTGCGTCTGCATCAGTTTTTCGTAGGCGGAGAAAGCGGGCATGTCATCATACATGCCGATTTCTTCAAGAATGACGTTCTTCTCCATGTCGAAGTCATCCGTTCGCAGCGACGGATAGAGAATTGAAGAGACCAGTTCGAAAGTTTGAGCCAGATATTCGGGCAGAACCGCTGCATAAAACAGAGTCACCTCTTCGCTGGTCGAGGCATTGTATTTCGCACCGACCTCATCGAAAATGCGATTCACGTCCATCGGCGTGTAATTTTCGGTTCCTTTGAACACCATATGTTCGAGGAAGTGACTCACACCGCTGACTTCATCAGTTTCATCCCGGGAGCCAACACGGACGAAAAAGCCAAAGGCGACACTTTGCACATTCGGATTGATCTCGCCGACAATCGATAATCCGTTCGGCAGGGTCAGCTGTTCAAATTTCAACGGTCAGGCCTTGTGTTATTGGTTGAGTGTTGAGAGTTTAAGGTTGAATGTTAACAGAGTACATGTCCAAAGTGATAATGACTCAATTCAAATGAATCCTTCAACTTTCAACTCTCAACATTCAACGCTCTTACTCTAACATGATCCCAGCGCAAAAAAAATCGCCGCCGACTTCGGAAGTCCGAGGTCGGCGGCGAGGGATCTTTTATTCTTCGTTCAGCTTTGGCTGAAGCTATCTGGACTAGAAGGTCAGGATAGCGTCAACTCCGAAGATGAAGCTGTCGAAGGTGTTGCTTCCAGAAGCTGCGTTGATCGCAGCTGCTGCAGCTGGTTCGCCGAAGTAGTAACGAATCTCTGGACGAATGACGATGTTGTCTGTTGGTCTGATATTAGTACCCATTGTGAGTGAGTATGTATCTTCGCCAGCAGTACGCCACCATTCGAATCGTGAACCAACACCGATTTTGTCGGACATGTTGTAGATCAGGTACTGATTCAAGCCGTAAGCTTCAGTTGCAGTTCCTGCGATACCGTATGGATCGTAAGCAGTTGCGTCGACATAGTCAGACTGAGCAACATAGTTCCACTCGCCTTCGCAACCGAAGGTTTTGTCCAGAACCAGGCTGTGAGTGTAGCCAGTACCGTTTGCACCCAGGTCACCGAAAGTGGTGATGTAGGTCAAAGAAGTGCTATCATTCAGAGCGATGCTAGATCCACCCAGGAAGCTGCTTCCGCCAGCATTCTGATCGAAACCAGTATCCCAGCCGAGTGTCCAACCGTAGTAGTTTGTCACATTGTCGCTGGCAGCGTGTGTTGCCAGAACACCAGTGTGAGTAAACGCTTCCGAGTTGTACATCGTGAAAGCGTGGCTGTAGAAGAAGTTATCGGGAGCAGTCACAACTTCGTATCCCAGAAGGGTGTAGAAGTGACCAGCGATAATCGACCAGTCGCCATTAGCAACTTCCAGGTAGGCCTGTGGCAATGCCCAACCGTAACCATTGGTGATGTTGTTTCCGCCATCGAAATCCCAACGAGCGTTGGCATTACCGAAAGCCTGAGTGTCGTTAGCGTCGGTACCATACATGATATCGAAGCGTCCACCCCAGTCCCAACCGCAAGAACCGTCTGCTGTTTTCTCAACATACAGCCAGTTCTGGTGTGAATTGAAGCGATCCTGATCATTGTTGAACAACGAGTTGTTCTTCGTATGGTAGCCGAGCTGAGTCCAGCCACCGAAAGTCCATGGGCTCTCTTCTTCACAGCAGCCTGTGCAACCATCGTCACAGCAGCTGTCGTCGATGCAGCAATCATCGATGCAGCAATCGTCGACGCAGCTGTCGCCGCAGCTCCACAAACCACACATAGATTTTAATCGTCCGCAAAGACGATCGCCAGCTGAGTCGAAGACACAGTCTGGTTCACAGCAAGAATCATAACAGCAGTCGCCTGCTTGTGCTGAGCTGGTTGTGCCAAAAGACATTCCAGCTGCGATGAGGAAGGCGCTTAGAACCTTCCAGCTCTTGGGGGTCAGTAACATCATGTCTCTCCTTGTTCTCCCTTGGGAATGTTTGTGGCAGACGAGGGCAGGTATACACTCCTGCAACACAGATCCCCGCCTGCGAGGATCTGATCTCATGCAGGAGGATCTGCCACAAAACGACTGAACCAGGAATAATTCCTGTGACGAGCGCGAATGGGGCAACTCTTTCAGTTAGATTTATCGGCCACGCCCCTGAAAAAGGATGATGTCAATTGA
>DOCI01000215.1:7229-7585 GCA_003503535.1 Planctomycetaceae bacterium | reverse complement strand
GTTAACCCCCTCAAAATGGTTTCCACAGAATTATCTCTGCAATATCGTACTAATCGTTACATCTTAACAATGAGACATGATCTAACGTACACTTTCCGGGCCAGTTATGCGGGATTTTCAGCCCCTGAAATCGGAATGACTCGAAAGAGAGGCAACTCATGACTGAACGGAAATACCAGAAACAGAACCTTGTCAAGAAAAATTCAAACTCTTTTTCAAGTCAATCCCCCCTCGAAAAGTATTGAGACGACTGGCAGAATTCTTAGCTCTGCATGCATTTCAGCGATTCTGCACGAGAATTTTCAGCGACAACCAGCTCAACACAGTCACTAACAATACAAGCACGAAGCGCAAGC
>DOCI01000215.1:6626-7019 GCA_003503535.1 Planctomycetaceae bacterium | reverse complement strand
GCACGAAGCGCAAGCGAGTGAGTGAGTGAGTGAGTCAGTCAGGCCCGGTAAACACTCTCGCCTGCGCTTCGTGCTTGGATTCTTATTGAAAACTGCATCTCATCAATGGAAAGCCGGTCATCATGCTGAAAAGGGTTCATGTGTTACGCCCGGAAACCTCGTCCACATCTTCATCCGGCACACCAAAGGGAGCAAAATGATCCCAATCTCGGGATTCATAATAATGATGGAGCGCCCAGTGATTCGACAGAAACGCCAAGTCATCCCAGGGAATGTCTTCCCAGGCGAACAACTGCACATCATGGCTTTCCGGGCCTGCTGCAAATTCGGGTTTATCCATGACCGCTCGATAAATCAAATGCACCTGGCCGGCACGGGGAATCGAATAGACAC
>DOCI01000215.1:6115-6453 GCA_003503535.1 Planctomycetaceae bacterium | reverse complement strand
GGGAATCGAATAGACACCCAGTAATGCATTGATCTCCACCTGCACGCGTGCTTCTTCCCAGGCTTCCCGCTTCGCCCCTTTTTCCGCAGTTTCTTTTAACTCCATAAAACCCGCAGGAATCGTCCAATAACCTTGTCGAGGCTCGATCGCCCGATTGCAAAGCAGAATTTTGCCCTTATAAATCGGAACAAGTCCAACAATGATTTTCGGATTCTCGTAATGCACCCATTCGCACTGATTACAAACCAGCCGGGTGCGATCATCCCCAGCGGGAATCTTCTTTTCAAAATGCTTGGGGGGATGATAGGGGACCATGTCAGTTCACAATAGGTTGGGGG
>DOCI01000215.1:5308-5917 GCA_003503535.1 Planctomycetaceae bacterium | reverse complement strand
TTCGCTTCGACCCCAGCCACCCGGTTCCATTTTCCTTAATTCTCTTTATTGGGCGGTGGTGTTTGGCGTTTTCGAAATTGATCAAACGAATGCGAAAGCGAATTCAACAGCGGCTTGACTTGCGGGATCGCCATGAAGACGCGTGCATTGACGGTGGATCGCGGAAAAATATTGGCGACGAAATCGAAACAGAACTCTGTCGGCGAATGACGAATCAAAACGGCATTCGCATAAGTCCCTCCGAATAGATGATCGTCCAGTTTCAAATCGTCATAAATCTCCTCGATGGGGGGAGCCTTTCGATTGCTCGCTCCCCCTTCCGTCGCATTCGAGTGCACCGCTCCCTCAGGGCCAATCGAGCCAACAAATCCGCCAGGTGCCGCTGATTCCTGAGAATCTGGGGTTACCGGACGATTCCTGGGAAGCGGGATTTCGGGCAGAGAGCCGAACTGTGTTTCATAATTCTGCAGGCTATCCCGCAATGTGTTGACAAACTGGCTGACTACGGGCACAGGAAGTATCAAGCGAGCCATGACACGGTCGGGCTTCCCCATTCGCAGGATAAAGTCGATGACAAATTCGTAATTGCCACTCAATATAATGGCAGCA
>DOCI01000215.1:4229-5247 GCA_003503535.1 Planctomycetaceae bacterium | reverse complement strand
TGGCGAAAACGCCAAAGGTTGCATCTTCACTCACACGAGCCGTCACAGCCTGATGACGAAACTCGGCATGCATCGGCTGAGACGATTCGTTATCATTTTCATTCTCGGGATGAGAGTCGGTCATATCTACACTTTTCTGGTTGATGATCATTCAATCTCTTCAGCATAACCGATTGCTGGTTCACTCTCGACATTATCACCAATTTTCCGATTTCATTTTCTGAAAAACAGTCAATTTAGTCAGGCACTGCCTGACCTTCAGTTCAACTACTAAGAGCAGACATCATGACCTTACCGAATTATGAAAAGCTGGGTGTCTTTTATCTGGGTCGGGAATTTGATCTGACTGCCGACAAGCTGATCGATGATATCGTACTGTATGACAGCAAAGACCTGACGACCCATGCCGTCTGCGTCGGAATGACCGGAAGTGGAAAAACCGGGCTTTGTCTCTCGCTGCTTGAAGAGGCTGCGATTGATAACATTCCCGTCATTGCAATTGATCCCAAAGGGGACCTGGGAAATCTATTACTCACTTTCCCCGGCATGACGGGCGAAGAATTCGAACCGTGGGTCGATGCGGGCGAAGCTCGTCGTAAAGGTCAGACAACAGCCGAGTTTGCCGAAGCGACCGCCAAAAAATGGAAAGAAGGTCTGGCCGAGTGGGATCAGCAGCCCGAACGCGTCGCCATGTTTCGGGACTCGTGCGATCTGGCGATCTACACTCCGGGAAGCGATGCCGGCTTGCCGATTTCTGTCGTGCAGTCATTTGCTGCTCCCAACGAAAAAATCCTCAACGATGGCGATGCCTTTCGCGATCGAGTGATGTCAGCCGTATCGAGTCTGCTTGCTTTATTGCAAATCGATGCCGATCCGATCAGCTCCCGCGAACATATTCTCCTCTCGAACATCCTCACCGTCGCCTGGCAACAGGGACGGAACATGACGATTCCGGAAATTATCCGCGAGATTCAACAGCCCCCTTTCCAGAAAGTCGGCTTCATGGATCTCGACACCT
>DOCI01000215.1:2352-4111 GCA_003503535.1 Planctomycetaceae bacterium | reverse complement strand
CTTTCCGGAAAAAGATCGCTTCGGCTTTGCCGTCAAAGTCAACAACCTCCTCGCCTCCCCCGGCTTTGCCAGCTGGATGCAGGGAGAGCCCCTCAATATCGAACGTATGCTGGTCACAAAATCGGGCAAGCCACGAATTTCGATCATGTCGATTGCCCATCTGTCCGATTCCGAACGCATGTTTTTCGTGACGATTCTGCTCAACGAGTTACTCTCGTGGATGCGAAGCCAGCCGGGTACGACATCGCTGCGGGCGATACTCTACATGGACGAAGTCTTCGGCTACTTCCCGCCGACCGCCAATCCTCCCAGCAAATTGCCGATGCTGACCATGCTCAAACAGGCCCGCGCCTACGGTGTCGGCATCGTGCTCGCCACTCAAAATCCGGTCGATCTCGATTATAAAGGTCTCTCCAACACGGGCACCTGGTTTCTGGGACGATTACAAACCGAGCGGGACAAAGCTCGCGTCCTCGATGGCCTCGAAAGCGTTGCCGGTTCTACGGGAACATCATTTGACCGGGGCGAAATGGGGCAAATCCTTTCCGGGCTCGGCAGCCGAAAATTCCTGCTGCACAATGTGCACGAAGATCACCCGGTCGTCTTCCAGACCCGCTGGGCACTTTCCTATTTACGCGGCCCACTCACCCGCCAGCAAATCTCGGAACTGATGAGCGAACGCAAAGCCGCCGCACTGCCCTCGCCCACAGAGAAATCTCACACATCAGCTCATCCAGCAACCCCGACTTCAGTCGAGGCAATGTCTGTCAGTCTCGCTCCCAGTATTTCCGATTCCATCACCCAACGATATCTGGCCGTCGCCAAACCTTTGCCGCCACATGCCAAGCTGATTTATCAGCCCGGTTTGCTCGGCATGGCCAAAGTCCATTACGTCGATTCCAAAGCCGATGTCGATCTCTGGAAAGAAGCGGCTCTGGTCGTACCCGAATACGTCGAGAATACAATTGATGTGTGGGACGAATGCGATATTCATTGGTCACCCGATCTCGAATTCGACTCCTCTGCCGACAGCGTCGCCCTCTATGCGGAAATCTCTCAGGACTTAACGAAGTACAACAACTTCCGTTCCTGGCGAAAACAACTGCGCGACTACATCTATCGTGATGTCACTCTCCCCTTGTGGACTTCGGAAGACGAAAAGGTCTATTCGACTCCCAGGGAGTCCGAATCCGGCTTCCGGTTACGGGTCGCACAGGAATTGCGGGATTTGAACGATCTGGAAATCGAAAAACTGAAAGCGAAATACAAATCCAAATTCCAGACTGCCCGGGATCGTGTCGTTCGAGCAGAAGAGCGAGTTAAGAAAGAGGAAGCCCAATACAAAGAGCAATCGTATCTCTCGTTTGTCTCGATCGGCCAATCAATTCTGGGAGCCTTGCTGGGCCGGAAGATTGCCTCGCGTACAAACGTCTCCAAAGGAGCAACCGCGATGCGAAGTGCAGGACGGGTCGTTAAAGAAAAAGGAGAAATCGAGACCGCTAAGCAAAAAATGGAGCAGGAACAGGAAAAGTATCATCAACTCGAAGCAGAGTTCGATGCCGAGGTCGATCAACTGGAAAAGCGAATCAACCCCGAACAACTCAAACTGAAAAGCTACCCCGTTCGCCCACGCAAGTCAGATATCAACGTCGCCGATGTCGCCCTGTTGTGGATGCCGTTTGCAAGAAATGAAACGGGCACGCTGGAGCCATTGTTCTCATTCGCAACATCATGAGCAAAGGCGAGCCGAGCCAGTCAT
>DOCI01000215.1:1224-2288 GCA_003503535.1 Planctomycetaceae bacterium | reverse complement strand
GAGCCAGTCATGGCTCGGGTATTGTCAAGAGATTGTGCTTCGATATAAATCGATCGCACCCCTCGCATCACTGCGAGGGCTCGCCTGGCAGACTACGCTTCCTCAATGACCGTCACGCTTCTCAACCGACCACTCCCTTCCTGCGGCGGCATGATCCGCAACACACAGGGGAACCAAACCTCACGTGGCAAGCGTTTTTCCCGAAGCTCCCGCAGCACGGGCAGCTTTAAAACTTTGCCGAGTTTCTGATAATACGAAACCTCGACCGGATTCAGAAAGAGGCGTTTGCTGTTAATATATTTTGCGATTCCCTCAGCCAGTGCTTTCTCAAGTCCCTGCCAGACTACACAATTCGTATCCGACTCCAGCACCAGACTGCTGTTGCCTTTCACTTCAATCGTTTTGGATAATACATCCTGGAGTTTCGAGAAGACGACGAAGTCGGACGCTCGTACAAATTCCAGCACGCCCCGACTCAAATCGCCGGCTTGCAAATGTTCGATCCACGGATCCGGAAACTCGTCCTCTTCCTTGACCAGTTCTCCCTTGCGATGTTCATCTTCAATCATGCGGAAAACGCGACTGTCGGGAGTCGCAGGCCGACAGCGCGAGCGGGCCCATTCGCGGAGATTGAAGATTTTTTCTTCCATCGTAATCGACAACGGCACGATCGAATCGGCGGTGTCGAGAATGTCTTTCTGATTTGGCGTACGGTCACGCGTGAAAGCATCGATCACGGCTGAATTCACAATCTGTTCGATTTCCGAGCCGCTGTAGCCTTCGGTTTTGTCAGCCAGTTCTTCCAGATCGAATTCTGCGGGATCGCAATTTCGCTTCGACAGATGAATCTGATAGATATGTTTCCGCTCGTGAAAATTCGGTAGATCAATAAAAAACAACTCATCGAAACGACCACGCCTCAACAATTCCGGAGGCAGACTTTCAATCGCGTTCGCTGTCGCCACCACAAAGATTGGCGATTTGTGCTCCTGCATCCAAGTCAGGAACAAACCGAACATGCGCATCAACGCGGCATCTTTATCTCCGCTTTCCGATTCCAGCCC
>DOCI01000215.1:0-1105 GCA_003503535.1 Planctomycetaceae bacterium | reverse complement strand
TCAAATCCTTTATCCAGTTCTTCAATCCACAACACAGCCGGGGCGATACTGTCCATCATCCGCAACACTTCACGCAGATTCTGCTCGGATGTTCCCCGCCCTGCATGAAGCAGATTTCCGAAATCAAGCCGGATCAATGGAAAGCTTAACTGACGGGCAATCACGCGAGCAGACAGACTTTTCCCGCAACCCTGCACACCAAGTAGCAGCACTCCCTTCGGCTGCCCGACCTGCTTCTTCTGAGCTTCGGGACTGAACGCTTTGGCTCGCCGGGTGATCCAGTCCTTCAGTTCATTCAAGCCGCCGATGTCATCGGCCGTTTCATCGAGATCGTGAAATTCGAGCAGATCCGATCCCTGCAGCAATTGTTTCTTTTCGGCGACCAGTTGTGTCATCGCCTCTTCACCCAGATCCGTCCGCCCTGCCAGCACGCGATTAAACGCCCGACGAGCCTGGTGAAGCGACAGGCCAATCACCGCTTTAATCATCCTCTGAGAATACTCCTCAGAGATTGATATCTCTTCAGATTGTCGGGCCATCGCGTCCCGTAAACAGTCCTCGACTTCCTGAAAATCCGGCAAAGGCATATGCATCAGTGTTGTGGCTTTGGCCAGAGTATTGGGAAGTTCAAATTCCGGTCCCATGGCTAACAGCGGAGTCGCCGATATGCGTTGGCTCTGATCGAGCAAACGTCGAATCACCGGGGCATCGTTCACAAAGTGATGGAGGTCTTTGGCGAGGACAATCGAATTCTCTGGCAGTGTTGGAATCGCATCAAGAAATGCAACCGGATCCTGCAAGTCAGGATGTGATCCCGCAGCCTCACAATGCAGACCTTCGCTCAGCGACCAGATGACGAGCCGTTTTCCTTCGCCATGAGCAAAACTGGTCAGCGCCTCAATCCAGCGAGGCTCGTCATCGGTCTGAAGAAACAAGAGCGATTCCCCCGCCTGCAGGCGATCGCGAATATCATTGATGGAATCTGTAAGTAGCGACATGAAACCCCGAGCCGAAAGATGTGATCGATACTGACAGGAACGTTCCCACACACCCTGATTCTACAGGACAGACACGTTCCGTAAGCAAGGATCATACCCGGAAGAGT
>DOCI01000014.1:2216-11739 GCA_003503535.1 Planctomycetaceae bacterium | reverse complement strand
GCACCGGAATCCGGACAAGCTTCACGCCTGATCTCCATTTCAAGTTTCACCCTTGTTTTTCAGTGAAAGTGGCGACTGAAGAAGACGGAAATCGTCCAGAATCCTGAAATTTCTCAAAAAATGGGGAAGATGCTGTCCCCGCAACCGTTCCTCTTTCGCTGTAAGAGTATGAGACATGATGGAATGTCAAAACAAACTCACTTATTCAGTCCACCACGAAAGCGAAACGAACGATGAATACTTTCACAAAAACAACGGGAATCAAACTGGTCAAAGAAGTCAGCAAATTGCGATCTGACAAACAAGCCCCACAAGGCCGCTGCTGCAGCTCATGCCGTAGCTGTCGAAGCTGTCGCTCATGCCGCAGCTGTAACAGCTGCCGAAGCTGTCGTGGCGGCGGTTGCCACTAACATACATTCTGCCTGACCATGGGCAGTGGCATCGATCGACTCAAGTCGATTTGTTTGCTCCTCCAGAACAACGCGAACGAAATTGAAAGACTTAAAATAAATTTCGCCAGCGTGCGAAGCTGAATCAAGTGAATGTTTTTGACCCTGCCGTCGTATCCGGCAGGGTCTTTTCGTTGTTACGGCAGGAACGGAAACATTTGCCACCGATTCGAGAAGAGCCTGGTAGCGTTGCGACAATTTCCGTCGACCAGATTGAGGTGAGGAGATTGTCGGGGGATTGATCAAGTCGTTTGAGCGGATGGTGGCTTAAGCAGATTGAGAAGACTGAAGTACGTTTACGATCAGATTTTTCAATCAGCCAGATCGATGTTTTGAGCTTTGTTCCGCTACAATTAGCCGGTCACTAAGCCTTCAACCGTTAGATTGTAATTCTCACTCAGTTTAATATTCTCTTGCTATCCTATTCTGGTTCATAGAACACATTCGTTGTACCGGAGGGGGGCCAAATCGTGTTAACCCGAGCAGCACCACGAGAACACTCTCGCGAGAGCGTTCTCGTGGTGCATGTACAATTTCTGACACCATCACCGTTTCGAAGCAGGAAATCACTAGCAACGACACCAAAGACGATACCAGATTCTCCGCTTCAAGTTTTGCAGTGACTATACAGATTACCGACATCGACCGACTACTTCTTAATGGCAACACCAGGCGTATGGGAATGTGCGTACTGCGGGAAGTCGAAGGTCAACACGAGAGGTTCATGTCCTGTGTTCTCGATTTCCACACCGCCGTTCGCAAGTGCGGTCTGAGTGATGAATCCAATCTCGGGATAGATCTCGCCAAGAACCATACCCTGGTGATATCGCACTTCGAGTTTTCCAACTCGTCCGCTTCCGCCGTTCGTGTGAAACAGTGCGGGACTCTCCGGGCAAAAATTAGTCTTACCGCCAGGCTGCAAGGTGAGTCGGAGAATCGAGCACTTCTGATCACCGAGGAGATCACCGTAAACGATCCACTTTGCGTCAACGCCTTCACCTTCAAATTCTTCCGCGGTGATTGCCGGACGCGAATTCTTCAGGACGAAGTCCGGATCCTGGTTCGCTTCGAAGTCGAACTTTTCAACCAGGTACTCCCAATCTTCGTGCTTATCCTTTGGATAGTCCTCTTCCCGACAGGCGTAAAACGCGTCCGCTGCTCCGATACGTCCGTCAAGCGTCAGGTCCTCAGCCAGGAAGTGTTCATCCATAGTGACGTGCAGCTCGTGTGTGCAAAGGTCCGTCGGCGAGTGCAGCACACCGTTCGGCATCACGAATCCGTTATCAATTTGCATCATCACATGCGGCGACAAATGCCGAACCCCGTTATACTCCCTCTGTCCGAAACGCTTCATGCAGGCAAGAAACTGGTCCTTCGTCACGAACGGGTATAGTCCCATTGCGGTGGTGTGATAATGCGACGGACTGACTCCAGGATTGTCGAAAGAATTGATGTCATAGACTTCCCACTTTGACCAGTGAAGATGATGCGGAATCGGATTCAGATTGTCGAACTTCTTTGACACAATCGGCCAGGTCGGATCGCCGAACAGCGATTTCGAAAAGGTCGTCATCTTCTCACCCATGACAGCTTCCGGATTGGCGACAATCAAGTCCTGCAGCGAGATGACTTGCCCGTTCGGAGTGAGGACGTGCGATTCACCTTCGCGAAACGGTGCCTTATTCGTACGCGTATCGATAACACCTGTGACGATGGGAACGGTGCAGCACATCCAGAGTTCATCGAGCCCCGTACCGTTCATATAGTCCGGATAGTACGATTTCGCATCAAGGCGAAGGCGTTTACCTGGCGTACAAAATGTCCGGCCCGCGTAACGGTGCACCAGCTGCAACACCCCGTCGTGGCTGTTGAGGCAGTCATCGAGAATCGAAACCGATTCTCCGCCAGTTCCGTCGATCACATCTTGTTTGGGGTACTCGTGCAGTTTATCCGCGAGAATTGACGTCGAAGCAGCCATGAGTGATACACCTATATGAGCCTGAAGAGCGTTTCGGTTCCAATGAACTTTCTGAAGAGATTATGTGGATTTCCAATTTGCTGCAAGACAAGGAGGCGGCTTACGGTAAAAGCCAGCTCGGGCAAAGAACGCATCACATCCCGTTCGGAATTCCCGTGAGTATTCATCAATTGCTGCTCGCGGAGCTGCCAGTCCTTTGATATCGATGAAAGAGTTGCTTTGAGTGGCAATTATGATTTTCCTATCACTGGGGAATCACACACTCTTACTCTTTCTTAAAGGAGGACGACCATGCTCTTTCTCGGTATCGATCAGCATGCACGACAACTGACCATTACGATCTTCATTAATAGCTGCCTCCATCGCTGATATTTCAAATCCCGCTGCCTTGCAGTGTCCAGGCCGCCCAGAGTCTGGCTGGTGTACGGCGTTGAGAAGTCTGTTTGTTTGCATTCGCATTCAACTTAAGATCTCCACGCGTTAAATTCTCTTCCGCCTTGAACAACGGAGCACGCTGGCCGGTCAGCTTTTCGATCAGGCCCGGATCGCGGTAGATTTCCAGTTGGGCCTGACGGATCGCTTCGATCGGAGGGAGCTTCTCGTTCCAGAGTTTAGTGTAGAACAGTTTCATCAAAGCAGCCGTAGCGGCATCATCCACCGACCAGAGACTCCCCAGGACATTGCGGGCTCCGGCAAGTTGGAAGGCACGCTGCAGACCATACACGCCTTCGCCGCCACCGACTTTGCCCAGCCCTGTTTCGCACGCTGATAGGACCACCAGTTCGGTACCTCGTAAATCGAGATTGACAATTTCCTGTGCAGTCATGATGCCATCATCGCCGACGGGTAATCCTAAATCGTCTGTTTCGGCAGGCCGATTGGCTCCAGCACAGACGATCCCGGTCAGCAGCAGGGGATTACGTTCAGTAACAGTTGGACCTCGTCCCGAGAGCGGATTGTCTCCTAGAAACTTCTCAGGAGAGAAGAGCTGCTCATTCGCTTGATCGTGTCCTAGGTACGAGCGGAACCTCTCATCCGCAAAAAAACCATGTGTTGCCAGATGGATATAAGCCTGTCCCGGGATCAGCCCCCGCAGTTCGGACTCACTGGCCTGGGGGCCAATCAGAATCTGTTCCCGATCATCTTCCGTCCACAGTTCCGTAAGTCGCTCAACTTCCTTTCCGGTGCCCGGCAGCTTGTTCCAGAAGAGCGTTGCCCCCCGATCGACCACAGGTGCCCGGTGGAAACTTGTGGTTGCTAAGAGTTCCGGAGTAGCAGGCTGGGACCTGCCATCGTAATCGACCGCTCCCATCGCCAGAAACTGGGGACCCTGCGGGCTGTCAGACTCGTCGGTTAACTGCCGATACAGTTCGCGGGGATGGCTCACAGTGGCCAGTTGGTAATCTTCCAGCAGGATCGTCCCCGGCTTGCGACCCGGCAGAGCCGCATACGGTAAGAAGGAGAGCTCACCATCGAGAACAAAATGGAGTGTCTCCACGCCCTGTAGCTTATTTTCGATTGGCTGCCAGAGTTGCTCGCGGAGCTTGACTCCGAGCTGATGAGCGACTTCAGAGTCTCCATTGATCAACGCGGCTCGCCAAGTGAAGGCCAGTATCCCTAAGGATTCCCCTTGAGGAATCTGGACCCAGTCGAGCGAATCCCGACGCACGATAAAGGCATCAATAATTGGAATCGATTCTTTCGTTTCCGCGTTGTAACCTACGCCCATAATCAGATGCACCAGAGCCTGTTGTTCGTTCAATTCCCGCTGAAGTTCAGCTAGACCTGTTTTCTGGACTTCCAGTTCTCGCCGGAACGGTTCACTTAAGCGGGCCAGTTCCTGCTCCAGCTCTTCCTTCTGCCGATTGAGTTGCCCCAGTCGTTGCTGACGGGGCTCAATCTGCTCAGGCTGCGGAACGGTCAGTACCAGAGTCGCCAGTTCCCGCTGAAGCTGCCGGAGTTCTTGCTGCTTCTCAAGTGCGGCCGGGTTGTCCAGAACGAGCGTATGTCGGTCGATCAGGACCTGGCTGATCACCCCTTGGCTCTCTGTAATCGCGTCATACAGAATCGTCAAGTCTGGAATATTGAGATGCCGAGAACAGGCCAGCAATGAATGAAAGTCTCCCAATGCATTTTGATAGACGAGCGAACGGGCTTCTCCCTGGGTAACTGAGAGCTGTTGCAGATTCGCTGTCTGGACCTGGAGAGCCTGCCTGAAAAGTGGCTCGGCTTGGGCAAACTCTCCCATAGCATTGTATAAGCTGGCAAGATTGTTCAGGAAGGTCGCATAGTCTGGATGCTGCTCCCCCATGACCTGCTTGATAATCGCCAGGGACTGCCGATAGTGCGATACGGCCTGAGCATATTCCCGCATTGCTTCGTATAACATTGCTAAATTGTTCAAAGAGTTCGCGTAATCTGGATGCTGCTCCCCCAAAGTAGTCTTACTGATGCCCAAGGACTGCCGTAAGAGAGGTTCGGCCAGAGCGTATTCCCCCATCAAACGATACACTCCGGCCAGATTGTTCAGGGAGGTTGCGTAATCTGGATGATGCTCCCCACGCAAATTTTTGATGATTGCCAGGGACTCTTGATAAAGCTGTTCAGCCTTGGTGTATTGCCTCATCTTATCGTACAGTAGAGCTAGATTGTTCAGGCAGATCGCGTAATTAATATCCTGCCCCCTAAGGGTAGGCTCCCAGATCGCCAGGGCCTGCTGGTAGTACTGTTCAGCTTGGTTGTATTCCCCCATCTTATCGCATAACAGTGCCAGATTGTTCAGGCAGATCGCGTATTTGGGATGCTGCTCCCCCAGTGTAGTCTTCCAGGTTTCCAAAGTTTGCTGGTAAAGCGGTTCAGCCAGATTGAAATCCCCCATCGCTTCGTACAATACAGCCAGATTATTCAGACAGATAGCGTAATCCGGATGCTGCTCTCCTAGGACAGTCTTCCTGATCGCCAGAGACTCTCGAAAAAGCGATTCCGCATGGTGGTGTCTACCCATCATACGATAAAGATCAGCAATATTATTCAGAGTAGTCGCATAATAAGGATGTTCAGTCCCAAACGTAATGCGATAGAACTGGGCCGCATTTTGATAAAACCCTACAGCCTGTACATACAAAACAGCCTGATGCGATTCAAATGCCAGTTTCTCTTGTTCTTGAGCATTATCAAATTGTTTCATTTGCTCTGGTGTCATCGCCAATAAAAACATGGTTGTATTAAGTAACCACTGAGCGTCGATCACGCGATAATCTGTTTTGCCGTACTTCTGTTTAAGGATATCGAGGAGTCTTTGCTGATACTGTTCCGAACGATCCAGATCCTTCATCCTGAAGGTCACCTCAGCAAGCCATTCCAGGGCTTCAATGACCTCGGAAGAAGTGGCTCCATGAAGTTCGGCCTGTATTGTCAGGATGTTTTCTTTGAGTTGCAGTAATTCTACGAATAATTCCTGACTCGGATTCATCCGCATTGCCTGATCTTGAGCATTGAATTCAGAGTTGAGCTTAGCCAACTTTTCGAGTAGGGCTTCCTTAGTCAATGGAGACGATTCATCACTAACTTCTGCGGGCTTTTTGGCAGCAGTGGAAGCATCTTTCAGGGAGCGATTCCTCGCTCGCTCAGAGCCCGTGGTCGATCTTCTGGGAGGATTCTTGCGGTCGCCTGAAGGACTTTGAAAGCCACACATCAAAACAGCACAAACAGCAACATACAGAACTGGCCGTCTCATCAGTGATTCTCCCAACGCAAAGACTTCATCAATCGAATCTGACATTAGCTGCCAAGACGTCCTACCTGGAATCGGCACCGTTAACCTTGGATGCAAAAACATCTGAGCGGATTCGTAACATATGTTCAATGGTGCTTTAATGCCTGTTGAAATGCAAGGCCATATGATTCGCAGTGGAAGATCGTTACTCATTCCAGTACACGAGAATTATCGGAGAACTGCGGAAGCTCGGAATTAAGAATATCAGTCGCCAAACGGTTCGCAATATTCTCAAGGAGGAAGAGATTCAGCCGGGCCCAGATCGGACTTCAGATTCGTGGACAGAGTTTTTGAACCGACATGGAGAAACGCTGTGGGCCAGCGACTTTTTCTCGGTCAAGTCCATGACCGCACGCGGGCTGCGGGATATCTATGTGATGGTGTTTTAGAATCTGCAAACACGTGAAGCGATCGTAACCGAATCGACTTATCGGCCGAATTCGGCCTGGGTGTGCAGGCAAACGAAAAAGTTTGCCGAGGAGACCTGTGATTGCGAAAAACGTCCTGCGATCCTAATCCACGACGGAGATACGAAGTACACTAAAAAGTTTCGTGAAACTGTCGAAGCAGGGGGGATGAAAACGAATCCGTTACCGAAAGCGTCCCCGAACCTGAACGGTCGATGCGAGCGGTTTATCGAGACGATCAAGCTGGAGTGTCTCAATAAGTTTATCGTGTTCGGCAAGAAGCATCTTGACTATCTGACGGACGAATTTACGAGTTATTACAACACAAAAAGAAGCCACATGGAGCGTGACCACCTGCCATCGATTCGGGAGGAACCTGATTAAGTGGAGACAATTCCCATCGATCAAATTGAAGTGAGGAAATACGTCGGCGGATTGATCAAGTCGTTTGAGCGGAAGGTGGCTTGAGCAGATCAAGAAGACTGCAGTTCGGATCCATGTGCGATCGCATCAAGTAAATGGGCTTCTCAGCGAGGAAGCCTTAAACCGTGAGCTGATATTTTCTATCAACTTTGTTATTTTCTTTGTATCGAATTCTGGATCACAGATCACATTCGTCGTACTGGAGGGAGCAAAGCACTCCTCCCATTTCCATCGGAGTGAATTTTTATTGCAGGAATGTGATTTCAATCCGTTCCCGTCCTTCGCCGTCTACCGAGATCGTCCCCTCATAAACGATCCGCGTCTTCTGTCTCTTTTCCCTCGAGTGAACAACGACCTTGTGTTTACCGGGTTCTACGCTCACTTCCAGAGGCTGTTCGACAGACTTCCAATCAATGCGTTTCCCATCGACTTCAGCCCATGCCACACCGTCGTAGCGTGGTTTGCCTATTGAGGCAAATCCCCTGTGCTCCCAAATTATAATTGTACCTGGTTTGTTATTGGGCGGGTTGCTCGGGTCGACGAGTGAAAAGACATGATCCTCGCTGCTGGCTTCGTTGGCATATACATTAATTTGAGCATGCAAGACGGATGGCTCCTTTAGCTGGAACTTTGGGAGTTCCACTTCCTCGTTGGGCTTCCAGATGGGAATAAAAATAAACTGGTTATAGCCATAGGTCTTAAGTTTTTCCGAGCGAGTGAAACCCCAACTCACATTGATGACCACGTCCGACAACTTCTTACCACTGACGTTGCGTAACTGGGGGGTTGTTGGGTCGGGTCGAAGTAAACTGATTAAACACGCTTCCGACATTGGGCCAGCAACTGTCTTAGCTTCCTCCTTCAGGATCTTGTGGGAGTCAATAAAGATGTTTCTGCTCAGATCTTCAAGTCGGTTGCTGATTCCATCGCCAAATAACAAATCAGAGAAAGTGTTCTGATCCCGCTGCTGCTTGACATAATCTCGTATGGCATCGTCACTGCCCTTGGCCAAAGAGTATAGATTTTGGGCCTCCTGTTGAGCCGCGAGGTCCGGTTCGTTACCGCTGGCATATACATTTTTTGTGCTACCATCGGAGTCGGTGTAAGTACCTTTGACGGAGCCATATCCGAGTTTCTTCTGAGCAAGACTGTTCGCTCTGGTGATCAGTTGTTGACGCACCGCTTGCACGTCGATGTTCTGATCCGCTTTCAAGCGTTCGAGCATCTTGTTGGCATACTCTTGCAATTTCGAATCGGGATAAGCCGATGCGGCCTGAGCAGCTTCCAGCTTTGCTCTGCCCTCCGGGCGAAAAGTGTCACGGCCGGGCATCTTATACATTGATGAAACAGCAACTGCCAACCGGGCAAACTCCAGTGAACGCGGCGTATAACCCGTTTCCGGTCCAGGCAGTAATCCCATTGCCTTCTTGTTCTGAACCACCTGAACAACGGCTGGATTGCGAGCCCGCATCTCAGCCTCCTCTTCGCGAAACTTTTGCATCATCTCCTTGGATTCACGAAATGATTCTTTCAGTGTAGGCTGTTTGATTGCGGCGATCTGAATACTCTCTGGATGAGGGTGGCGGACGCCGAACTGCAAAACACCGGCAAGAATAAATCGCTCCTCATGAGACGTTCCTCGTATCGACACGGGCCGCCTGCTTTTACCTTTGGGATAATATGTTCCGAGAGAGCCATTCAAACCCTCGAAGCGGACTCGTTGCTCGGGCTGATTCATCTGGAGGGTGAGTAGTAGATTCCCGGATTCGATTTCGGCTTTGACTAACTTGACCGCTCCACTGGTGGAGATTTTCGTGGTTCCCAAATCCAATGAATTTTTGTGGAAGTAGGGTAGGATTTCCTGAGTGATGTCTCCTGGCTTGGTGATCTTACTCCAGTCAAATTTGGGGTCGTGTGCTTCGGCTTCCAGTGACGCCTGAGAAGATAACTGTAGGCCAGGGAGATCGACTTGGCTCGAATCCTCTGAAGAACGTTTCGATTGTGGCCCACATCCAATGCATTGAAGAAAGACCAACGCACACAAAATCTGAGTGGATAAACGCACGAAAGCATTCACCTGAATGGATAGATCTATTGTCCGCGAAGAACTCCAGTTACAATTATACCTGTCCCATTTCACCGCATCGCGAAAAGTTACTGCGAATCCATTTTTGCAGAACCGTCGGAAACAAGCTTCTCCCCTTCCTGACAGTGTCTCTCGCTTCATCACATTCTCCGGTGCATGGTAACGCGGATGCCTACACTCGTCGAACTTTTCGGGCTGGGATTACAGACTGGAAGTCTGAACAATGAGTAAAGGTGTCCGACGAATATTGAGCTATGGGAAATTTAACTATTAAACATTATCTCGAGCTTACTACTTGTACAATTAATAAATCATGTAATCCACGAGGCGTAAACAAAACCCTTTGATATCGATGAAAGAGTTGCTTTGAGTAGAAATTGTGATTTTCCTATGGCTGGGGAATCA
>DOCI01000014.1:0-2144 GCA_003503535.1 Planctomycetaceae bacterium | reverse complement strand
CTCTTTCTCACAGGAGGACGACCATGCTCTTTCTCAGCATCGATCAACATGCATTACAACTGACCAATCTCGACTGATGTTAGTAGATTTCTCTGATTGAACATGCACACCGAGCAGATCAATTACGGAGAATCCGAAATCGTTTCGGAGAGATATGGCACCGGAATCCGGACGATCTTCACGCCGTCCGGAACATTGTCCTGAAATTCGTGCCCACGACCGCAGACAAGAATCATGGCTTGATCGTTGGATTTGAGGATCTGTTGAATCATGAACGATTCACGAGCTTCCCGGGCCACATGATCCACCTGGAACTTACCCGTGATCATAGGATTGTCTGCGGCCAGGAGGTTTGCGTCTTCAGTCGGTTCCACTGACCGCAGGAGCCCGGTCTTTAGCAGCACGCCGGGATTGCCAACGGTTAAAGCCAGCTCGGGGAAAGAACGCATCACATCCCGTTCGGAATTCCCGGAAGCTTTCCCCAATTGCTGCTCGCGGAGCTGCCAGTACATTTCGACCGCCTCGAAGTAATTGTTTTGCTCTTGGGGATCGAGAGTGAGACCTTCATAGTAGAGGACCACAATGTGGTGTTCCTGGAGAAGTTGTTCAAGGATCGTCCGCTGATGAAGTTGATAATCAATGACCTGATCGATGAGGTCTGTGTAGAGAACTTCGAGCTCTTCAGCCGTCAAATCCGGATCCTGATCCAGATGATCCAGGGCAAATGACTTCAGGTCGACAAAATGGACATTCTCGACATGGAAAATCGTTCGGACATTCTCAGGCAGAGCAGGGGACTGCGGTGATGATCCACCACAGCCACTTACGCTCATCAGCAGAAAGGTTGCCAGCACAGATCTTTGGAGAATGCTGCTCATTGCATCAGGAACAATTCTGGGATATCTCAATCGGAACGATTTCCTGGATTGGAATTTGAGCCCGTAGTCGGGCATATTCTTTGCGTGAGACGCCTGCGTTTTCAAACTCCTGCACGATCCGCCCCGGACTAAAGCTGAGTCCACAGTAAAATCGGAGCAGGTTGGTAAATGCGTCCACATCCTCTGTTCTGGCAATCATTTGCATGTGTTCTGTCAGATGCTTGCTCATCGGATTCAATGGACTGGAGATCAAGCCCAGGACTTCAGGTAATAAAAATATTGATTGGCCATGTATTCACCCCACCAGGGTGAATGCTCCGCCACGATATGCACAGGGTAATAGGCAAAGGTGTGCAGTTCCATCCCGCTCTGGGAATTCCAGCCATGCAGTTCCAGCCAAACCCGAGAAGGCGTGCATGACCAGAAATAAAACAGGATCAGGAGGCCCATGATCACCACTTTCTCGAAATGCAGTCGCTGCCACAATTTGCTCTCGGTCGGCATTTCGATATTTCCAGATGGAGATCGCATTGCTGAATTCCTCTCGATGATTCCGATCAAGATACTCAATCAGGCTCCTGATTTCCTGTTTCATCAAGAGATTGCGTTCATCAGCGTCTTCTGCCTGGAGAGCCTGTTCGAGCCGCTGACAATGCTGACGCATTCCATGACCAAACCTCAGAGCCAGATATTGCAATGTTTCGAGAAACTGGTCGTCACGAATCTGGCCGCCAGAGAATTCACGAAGTACCTTCAAATGCTCGCTCAGTTCCAACTGTCGTGAAATGTTTCCGTAACACGAAAATGCCATATTGCGATACTTATTCATGTCATACACCGTCGAGTTTCATACTCCATCTGTTTGACAGCGAACGAAGAGAATCACCGGATTGGGCCGAGCAACGTTCCATGGAAATTTCAGCACCGAGTCCAATTCTGGTGCCTGCTATTGTTATCCGACCGACTGACAATAGCCGAGGTCGCTTGCCGTATAGATTGCTGATTGGAGAAAGACCGTATCCCCACTTCTATTCTTTTTCTTCTACCATTTCGTTCAAATATGAGTTTATTCTGTTAAGCAGGTCACTGTCCATCCGATGGAACATCGAAGGTTTTCCACAGTTTTATCGGGACACTCTCCTGCAGACGCCATACAACTGAAATTGGTTTTTCGCCTTCCCAGCTTTCAAAATCCACTTCCCCACAATAGATAAACGGGGCAGCTTTCCCGTCCAGGACTTTGCGTTTGCGAATAAATAAATGGAC
>DOCI01000151.1:16451-18863 GCA_003503535.1 Planctomycetaceae bacterium | reverse complement strand
TCTCATAGTTTCACCCTACTATTTCTCAAGACAGGCTGGAAGCCTGTCCTGCTTTGGGTTTTCACTCAGTCATTCGCTCCGCAGCATTTTTTGTATTTTTTGCCGCTGCCGCAGGGGCAGGGGTCGTTGCGGCCGACTTTTTCTCCGGAGTTGCGGATCGGGTCAATCGGTTGTTCCGGGGCTCCTGGTTCGGGGCCAGGTTGGGATTGGCTACTCGATTCGTGGGTGCCGTTGGTTTCGGGAATCGAGGCATCGGGAACCGCGTGCGTGGCTGAGGAAATATTCCAGAGCGAGCCGACGAAGTCCGGGCTTTCGTTTTCGACGCGGAAGATGGCCGAGGTGACCTGCTCGCCGACGCGCATCCACATCTGCTCGAACGCTTTCATCCCTTCGCGTTTGTACTCAACCTTCGGATCCTTCTGGGCGTAACTGACCAGACCAATCCCCGAGCGGAGATGATCCATGAAGTACAGATGCTCTTTCCAGGCATGATCGAGCACTTCAAGCAGGATCGAACGCTCGGCCTGTGAAAACTCGGGGCGGTAATGCGAATCGAATTCCCGCAGCAGACGATTCTGAGCTTCGACGGCTGTTACGCCGGTGAACTCGTCGACATTCAGGCTGGCTTCAAACTGCTGGTTTGCCCAGTCAATCATCCCCTGCAGAGCCGGTGTGTTCGGCTCGGCTGAGTCGGAGTCCTCTCCAGTGGACTTGTAGGTGGCCCCGATTTTTTCTTCGACTTCGGCTGTCAGTTTTTCTCCCGGATAGAAATCCCGGCTGCGCTGGATGAGCAGTTCTTCGAGATCGTTCCGGGATTTATTTTCGATCGATTCCATTTCGAAGTGTGTGCGGAATCGCGACTCGGCCCAGCGAGCCAGGCCCTGACGATCGAACTGATCGCTGTTGCGGGAACGACTCATAAAGCGGGACATGCCGACGGAAACCGGGAAACTGATTTCGCGATTGCGGTAATCTTTAATAATCCGATCGAGCACGAGTTCCTCGACCTGATGCTGCTCCAGATCTTTAAACTCTTCCGGAGGAACATGAATGCCATATTGCTGGCTCAACCAGCCACTGACGGTCTTCGCGCCGAGTTGGTCATCGAGCATGTGATCGACATTCGAGAAGTCCAGTTTTTCGAGAGACTTTTGAGCACGATCGTAAATCAGCACGGTGAGGTTATCGCGACCGGCCTCTTTGAGTTCTTTATCGTTCAGATTGATGTTGAATCGATTGTTGGCCCAGCGAGCCAGTCCAAGCCAGTTCCAGTCCCTTTCATTTTCAGCGGATTCAGGCAGGAACTCTTCAATCTGTTCGACGATTTCGTCCTCTGCCTGACGCATCGCCTGTTCTTTGAGATACTGTTTGAGCTGATCAGCTTCCATGCCTCGAATTTCGCTCGGCTCGACTTCAACGAGGAAATTCTGATGCGTCCAGGCGGCTATCGTTTCCCAGCGGTAATCCTTATCGAGGAAGTGATCGACTGCTCGTCCTACCTGACGTTCGATCATATCGAGGATCAACTGACGGCAGTTCGCCCCATCGAGAATTTGCTGACGGTAGGTGTAGACTCGCTTGCGTTGTTCGTCCATCACTTCGTCGTATTCGAGCAGATTCTTACGCTGTTCGAAGTGCGTCTCTTCCCGTTTCTTCTGAGCCTTTTCGATTTGACGGGTGACCATCGGACTTTCGATCGCTTCGCCATCTTTCATGCCGAGGGAGCCGAGGAGGCTGCGAACGAAATCGCCCGCGAAAATTCGCATCAGATCATCTTCAAGAGAGATGAAGAAGCGGCTCGAACCGGGATCGCCCTGTCGACCGGAACGACCACGCAACTGTAGGTCGATACGGCGAGCTTCATGACGTTCGGTGCCGATCACATACAGGCCGCCTTTGTCGCGGACGACTTTGGCTTCCTCTTTCATGCCTTCGCGTTCGGCAATTTTGCGGGAAGTGTCATCCCATTCCGATTTGGGGACATCGAGACGGGAGCCGTATCGCTCTTTAAGTTCTTCCCACGCAAGATGCTCCGGGTTACCGCCCAGGATGATATCGGTACCACGACCAGCCATGTTGGTCGAGATGGTGACCGCGTTCAATCGGCCCGCCTGTGATACGATCTCGGCTTCTTTTTCATGATACTTCGCGTTCAGCACGCCGTGCTGAATGCCGTATTTTTTGAGTTTCTTACTGATCAGTTCCGAGTTCTCAATGGAAGCAGTACCAACGAGAATTGGTCGACCCGTTTTGCCGACATCGCGAATCTCTTCGCAAACCGCTTTCCATTTTTCTTCGGCTGTCTGAAAAATGACATCCGGAAAATTCTTACGTTGAGTTGGTCGGTTGGTCGGGATGGCGATGACATCGAGCTTATAAATCTTGTAGAACTCGTTTGCTTCGGTCATGGCA
>DOCI01000151.1:0-16407 GCA_003503535.1 Planctomycetaceae bacterium | reverse complement strand
TGCTTCGGTCATGGCAGTACCGGTCATCCCGCCGAGTTTGCCGTAGAGTTTGAAGAAGTTCTGCAGTGTAATGGTCGCCAGCGTCTGGGTCGTCTCTTTGATTTTGACCCCTTCCTTCGCTTCAACGGCCTGATGCAGACCATCGCTCCATTGCCGTCCATACATTTTGCGGCCGGTGTGTTCATCGACGATCACGACTTCGCCATTTTCGACGACGTAAGTCACATCGTTCTTGAACAGATGGATCGCGCGGAGCGAGTTATCGATCAAGTGCGGCCACTCCATATTGCCGGCTGTGTAGAAACTATCGACTCCGGCCAGTTCTTCTGCGCGACGAATTCCCTCATCGGTCAGGTGACAGGTATGTTCCTTTTCCTTGACTTCGAAATGCTCATCCCGCTTGAGTTGCTTGGCAATTTTGTGAGCCAGGGGATATTTTTCCAAATTGTCGTGAGCTGGACCAGAGATGATGAGCGGAGTTCGGGCTTCGTCGATCAGAATGTTGTCGATTTCATCGACGATGGCGAAATCGAGCGGGCCTTGCACCTGCATGTCAGCTCGGGGTTTCATGTTATCGCGGAGGTAATCGAAGCCGAGTTCGTTATTGGTTCCATAGGTGATATCGCAGGCATAGGCGGCCTGTCGTTCGAGATACGACATCTGCGATTGAATCGCTCCGACGTTCAGGCCGAGTCCAATATGCAGGGCTCCCATCCATTCCATATCGCGTTTGGCCAGATAATCGTTGACCGTCACGACATGCACTTTGCCAGCCAGGGCATTTAGATAAGCGGGCAAAGTCGAGACGAGCGTCTTTCCTTCCCCGGTCACCATTTCGGCAATATTGCCCTTATGCAGCACATATCCCCCGACCATCTGCACGGGATAATGCCGCATCTTAAGATATCGTTTACCGGCTTCGCGAACCGCAGCGAAGGCTTCCGGCAGGATGTCGTCCATTGTTTCGCCGTCGTTCAGGCGGGCGCGGAATTTCTCCGTGAGACCTTTTAACTCCCCTTCGGAAAGTTTCTCGTATTCGGGTTCGAGCTGATCGATGCGGTCGAGAGCACTGCCGGGAGTGATCGTATCGTTGCCGTCCTTATCGCGGACGAAACCGATTTTGCGAATCAGCCGGTCGTTATCGGAGCCGAAAAATCGCTTGATAAACGAATCGATTAATGACGTCAGGCCTGTAAACCAGTCGCCAAGCTTTTCCAGAAATTCCATGACTCTTCTATCCTCAGACACTTCGCAAATGACGAATTCAACGATCCGCCGTCAAAGTTCCTGACTTATTGGGTTGAGGGTGCATCGACAGGCGAGCCGAGTCAGTCATGACTCGGGTTCTTTCACGATCCTTGTGCAGTTCTTGTAAATACAAACTCGATTCCGGAACCGAACGCTCCCGAGTCATGACTGACCCGGCTCGCCTTGATTGGTTCCAGGAGTGAACAATGCCCTTGGCTCATTTGGCAAATTCAGGCACAATGGTTCCAAGTTGCCATAATGACAGCATTCACGATCACTCAGCATCATAACATTCCATCTGGCAAACGTCGCGCCAGACTGGCACTGAATTTGCCGTTTGTCTGTACGGATGCCGTAAGTAACAACAATGCAAAATGTTATTGCGATTGTAAAATGGGGTCAATGGCGGGTTGCACGGAATTCACGGCGACTTTTGGCAGGCGAAGACATTAACCAGCAATCAACCATCATTGATCTAAATTTGACGTGGGTGGCGGGGGCACTCTCGAAGAGAAGCCCGCGAACTCACAACTTCCGGGGACTTCCGCTAAAGCGGAGCGCCCCCGCCACCCAAGTGACCATCCAAACCCAAAGCGTCAGCGAGGGGGGAGCGAAGAATTTACGTATCACCTTACACTGAAGTATATTACGGCATTTCCAGTTTATAAATTCCTGTCCAATCTCACGAATTTGTCCATAAAGAGCAGCCCAGTGAATAGACACTCCCACCTTAATAAATTCTGTTTTCTGATTCTCCCCCTCATCCTGACCACTTCATCTGTTCAGGCCGACAGCCGACTGGAACGAGCTTATGAGGATTATCAGACCGAAACTGAGCAACTGATCGACGATTTGACCGAACTCCGGGTTCAGGCCGCCCGGTTGACAGATCGTGAACTGGTCACGGAAATCGATCTCAAGCTGGCTCTGCTCTCCGGAGAGAAGGAACAACTCAATACCCTGCCCCGGAAAATCAAGCCGGAAATTCGGTTCGATCTTCCACCAGACGAACGTGATCTGCATGTCAAATTTCGTCAGGACTGTGAAAAATATGCCCAGAAACTCTACCTGCTGGCCAGGCGCTCGCAAACGACCTCGCCGACATTTGCGTTTGAGCTGATCAATCTGCTACTGCAGTTCGATTCCGATCACACCTCCGCCCGGCTCATGCGGGGATATGTTCGGCAGGGTGAAGAATGGATGACGACCTTCGAGCGGGATAAGTTGCGTAATAAGGAAGTCGATCATCCTCGCTTTGGCTGGATCAAGCAGGACGATGTCGCCCGCTACGAAGCTGGCGAGCGGAATCTCGGCAATGCCTGGCTTTCGGCTGAGAAAGAGGCGTTATTACGGCAGGATTTCAATCGAGGGTGGGATATCGAAACCGAACACTTTCAGATCAAAACGAATGTCGGACTCGAAGAAGGTGTCGAACTCGGGCGCAAGCTGGAAACATTTTACGACTACTTCATCTCCACATTTGCCCCTTTTTACAATTCTCCCGCTCAAATCCGTCAGTTATTCGATTCCACCAACGGCCGCGCGAAAACCCGCAGTCAGCGGTATGAAGTGCATTACTTCCGCAAGAAGGAAGAATATGTCGAACGGCTCATCAGCCGAATTCCACAAATTGCGATGACCAACGGACTCTATCAACTCGAAGACCGCACTTCTTACTTCTACTTCGATCCCGATTCCAATAACGATGCCACCATCTTTCACGAAGTAACGCATCAATTGATGTACGAAAGCCATCTGCAGAAGCGCGATGTCGGTCGCGATGCCAACTTCTGGATTGTCGAAGGCATCGCCTGCTATATGGAATCGTTCACCGTCACCGAAACGCCCGATGGCTTCGAGTATTCCGTAGGCGATCCCCGCTTCATCCGCTTTTACTGGGCCCGGCATCGAGTTTTGCAGGAAGAGTATTACGTCCCGCTGCAAATCTTCTCCAGGCTCGGCATGATTCCCTATCAAACCGGCTCCACCCCCGAACTCCAAAAACGCTACAGCCAGGCCTCCGGCCTCGCCCACTTCTTCATGCACTACCAAAAAGGCAAATACCGCATCCCCCTGATGCACTACCTCGCCCAAATCTATCACTCCAACCCAACCATCCAGGGCAATGTCCAGGGCCTCGACGAATTGACAGGTATTCCGTTTCCGACGCTTGACCGTCAGTACCGTGAGTATATTCAGGATCAGGAAGAAGCGGTGGGCGGGTTGGATGTTGTTCAGTAGAAGGTGGAAGGTTGAGGGAGGAAGGCGGAATGGATTTGTAGGTTGTGTTAGCGGAACGCGTAACCCAACGAAGTAAGCAGGAGAAATTAATGTTTCATAGATCATTATTTATTATTGTGATTATTCTGATGGGAATGGTCTTCTGCAACGTGATCCACGCAGAAGAACAGCCAGCATCGGGAAACGAAAAGCAGCCGATCGTTCGCATATCTCATTGGGAGCGAATCGAGAAAGAAATTGATCTCATCAAGTCAGAAACTTTGGAAGACTCACTTGATCGATTAGGAGATTTGAATGAATACCATTCTCCGAATTGTTATTGGCCATTAGGGGGGCCAAGACCATTCATTAGAACTGGTTCGATAAGTTATTCATTCCCTATGGATCCGAAACACTTTATTCATGATGTAAATCTGATTGTTCACAATCGCAGATTTCGGTCGATTGTAATAAAGCTGAAGTCACTCAAAGAAGATGAGGCTGTAATGTTAATAAGACAGCATCTCGAAGAGTCATATAAGATCTATTCGGAACTTCTCGACGAATACATGACCATGTGTGCTACTCACTTTATGCACGATTCTGTAATTAAATTTGATGGAGTTGCACATCGACTGGAAAATCATCCAGAAGGGAAACCAACACTGGAAGGCCAACGCTTGAAGAATATGGCATTATGTTTACTGATTGGGCATCTGAGATTGGAATCGCTGAAACCGGAAGTGGTCGAAATTTCCAAGAATGCCCGAGCTAAATATTTATCCGTGATAGAGAACGAACAATATCGAATGTCTTGCAAATTGGATCATGCGGTTCATATTTCATTATTTAACCCAATCATAATCGGCAGTTCACTGTATCCCTTCAGCGAAGCGAAAGAGGGTTTGAAAGGGGAGCCGACCAAGATGATTGCCAACGATCCCTACTCGTTAACTTATCAACCAGATCCAAAACTTCAGGAAGGTAAGGACTACCACACGTTCACAATTTACAAAAACTGTGGATTCGATCAGGCGTCGTCATTGCTTGATTCCATGATCAACTGAGTACTGCAGTCATTCCAGTGAATGGAAATTATTCTCTTAGGCAGTTGCTTAAAGCCAGAAATCTCCTCAATCCGGTTTTTTCCTTACTAAAACCTGATAGAGTGATATAATCAATCAGCGGGCGTCGATTTGACAACTCTGGGATTTGACTTCTTGGGCCAATCGGTCGATCATACAGAGGAGGCCCGTAGAACTTTGGCTGATTCCGCGTTACAGAGTTCGACGATTCTTTTCTTTATTTCACTGCTTCGGAGCATTCATGTCGAATTCAGATTCGACAACCTTGCCGAATCTGCAGACGCCTGACGTCGCTTCGCAGAAAATCCGTCGACAACGTCGGCAGAAAGTGCAACCGGAGGTTCCTGTGCAGGTAATAATCGCTCACGAGCCACCGCCCCACGCAGTCGAACCGTTCGACTTTTCTCTGAAAGGGATTTTCAAAGCTGTCAAACGCTGGTTTCACTCCGCGGTCGCTGCTGGATATGGGATTTCTTTGCTGTTTCATGGTCTATTACTGATCGCGATGTCGCTGTATTTTTTCTCCGATTACGTGCAGGAAAATTACATCGAATCCTCGATTGCCACCAATGATGAAGCAATGGTCTTCGATGAAGTGCTGGATGTTCGTATCGATATGCCGACGGGAGATCTCGCGACCTCTGAATCTCTCGAAACCGCGATGAACATGGAACTGTCTCCCAATGCCGCCAATCAGGTGGTGACGGGCGTTGAGGATTCGGTCGACTCTCTGTTCAATGATGGTGGTAAAGGGGGAAACGGGGGAGCCAGTTTTCTGGTGCCGAAGAATGCCAAAATCTTCACCAAGGGGAGCTTCACTGCCTGGACGGAGCCGAATGATCCGAAACCTGGGGAAGATTATCAAATTGTGATTACTGTTCGCCTTCCCGATCGCGTCAAACGCTATCGTGCAACCGATCTTTCTGGCCAGGTTGTCGGAACAGATGGCTATAAGCAGAATGTTCCCGGTCCCGAATATCGACGCGGAACTGTTTATCTGCCAGTGGTTAATCGCCATGCCCAGCTGATCGTTGAAGTACCCGGAGGAGCAGCCCGTGTACAGGACACCATTCTAATTCGCTCGACCACGCTGAAAGAAGAGCAGAAACTTGAAATTGAGTTTTAAAGAGTGTCTCTATTCGGGATGGCACTGGCAAATCCAGTGGCATGCAACGAAGTTTTCATTCGTCAGAAATGTTGGACCTGACTGGCTTTTGAGAAAAAAGGGTTTCTCTGCTCTATGATCGATTCTCCGTTCATTATGCTGTAGCCATTCTACGGATAAGTCCAATGGCATCTCTGATCGAGGTTGATATGCGGGTGAGAGGGATTCGCGGAGCGATTTCTGCGGCTGAAAATACACGAGAATCGATTCTGGAAGCAACTCGCGAGTTGCTACAGGCGATTCTGGACGCGAATCAGATTACCGAATTCGATGATATCGTTTCCGCGGTGTTCACCACCTCCCCGGATTTAACGGCCTGCTTCCCGGCTGAAGCCGCCCGGGGTTTGGGAATGAACGAAGTCCCTCTGTTATGTGCTTCGGAAATCGCAGTCCCGAATTCGCTGCCGAGTTGTATTCGTGTGCTGTTTCATGTCAATACGACGAAATCGCAAAAAGAAATCCGTCATATCTATCTGGGCGAAGCAGCTCGTTTACGGCCCGATATGACCAGTGCTCAATGAATATAGGTGTCACGGTCACTCACTTTAACTGGCGATCAGGTTTTCTTTCAATCGGTTAACAACGTAGCGGACGGGATGAATCGGGTGTCGTTCTAAAACTTCGTCGTTATCGTCCGGGAAGCCGACAGATGTGAAGTTTGCATGCGGAAATGTTTCCGCTTTTGTGAGCACATCGTCCAGTTGATCGACTGGACAGAGAACTACAAGTTCTAATTCGGCTTCGCAAAAACCAAAGCCGATCGCATCGGGAAACCACGTCAGTGCTTCTTCGCCAGCGAATTCAAATTGATCAGGATCAAAATTTGAATCATAAAATGTTATATGAATTTCTTGCATCCAATTATTCTCCATGAGAACAGCGACTGACTGCACGCAGAATGTCCCGAGCATGAGCTTCAGGATTTCGTGGTGTGCTGAATAGACTGCGTTTGCATCCCCAGAAGTCTGACTTTAAGCACATTGTACTTACTGTCACCCTGTTGACTGGAATCATATCAGACTACAATTGATGAATACATAAATTCATCCGTTTTATTAACTGGAATGTCTGAGAGTTTCCGTGATCGAGCATCAATCGCAGTTTGTGCATGAGCGTCGTGTTTCATTTTCTGAAACCGATATGGCGGGCATCGTGCACTTTTCGAATTACTATCGTTATATGGAAGAAGCCGAGCACGCGTATTTTCGTTCGCTCGATTTGAAGATCATGCATCGGCGTGAAGATGGCATCATTGTTGGCTGGCCGCGAGTCAATTCGCATTGTCAATATCTTGGCCCGGCTCGCTATGAAGATATTCTGCAGATTACTGTCGATATCGAGCGTTTGGGCGTAAAATCGGTTTCGTGGTCGATGGGCATTTATTGCGGCGACAAGAAACTGGCTCAGGGACGAATGAAGACGGCCTGCTGTTTGTGTCGAGCCGATCATACCCTCGAATCAATTCCAATTGCTTCCCCTTTTGCAGAGAAGCTGGAAGAATCCCCGTATTTACAGACGTGATTTTGCGATGAACTTCGGCAGGACAGGCTTGAAACCTATCCTACTTTTTAACGAATGAAGTCCCATGAATGATGAGAGTTTGAAAAATGAACCGTCCGCAAAACTGATTGTGCGGAAGTTGTTTAAGAGTTACGAATCGGCTGGTCGAGCGGTTTCGATTTTAAGGGATCTGGATTTTACTCTCGAAACCGGAGCGGCAGCGAGTATTATTGGCCCTTCGGGTTCTGGCAAGAGTACGCTTTTGTATTTGATCAGTGCACTCGATCGCCCCGATGCTGGTTCGATTGAATTGCTTGGCCGCGACATGATTGCCTCTTCCGAAAAGGACCAGACATCATTTCGAAATGCTCACATCGGATTCGTATTTCAGGATCATAATCTCTTACCGCAGTTGAATGTGCTTGAGAATGTTCTGCTGCCTTGCCTGGCGGGAAATGGTGTCGATCCGGAAAAAGAAAAATTCGCAATCAAATTGTTGAAACGAGTGGGGTTGAAAGATCGTGTGACACATCGCCCAGCTCAACTTTCAGGGGGTGAACGACAACGCGTTGCGGTTTGTCGAGCGTTAATTAATCAACCCGAGTTGATTCTTGCTGATGAACCGACGGGAAATCTCGATCCGCAGACAGCGACCGTCATTGGCGACTTGCTCCTGGAGATCAGCCGCGAACAGGGGGCAATGCTCCTGTGTGTGACGCATTCTCTGGAATTAGCGTATCGCTTCCCTGTCTGCTATCAGCTGGAAGAAGGTCGACTTGTTGTTGTCGATCGTTCGGCTGAAACTGCTACCACATAAATCCTTAACATTCACCAGAATGACGGTTACTGATCTTCATGAATCGCCCCCAGCTGATCTTAAGAACATTACGGTATTACTGGCGAACTAACCTGGCAGTTCTGCTGGGTGTTGCGGTCGGTGCGGCTGTCATTTGCGGTGCACTGATCGTCGGTGACTCCGTCCGTTTCAGTCTCGAACAGATGACGCTCGACCGGCTCGGCAATGTTGATTATGCGCTCTCGGGGTCTCGATTCTTTCGGGAAGAGATCGCCTCGGACATTGCTGAGGACTTGTCGAAACAACCGGGTGGGGGAGCCATAAAAGTGGCTCCTGCGATTCTCCTGACCGCTTCATTGCAGTTCGAACGAACTTCGGAATCTGCCGAGGAATCCTACGAGAACCGCAATGATGAACCGACCATTTTGACAGCCGGTCAAGTGAATCTGATGGGGCTGGATGAACGTTTGTGGAAAATGCTCAAAGGAGATGTCGCCAAACTCCCCGATGAAAACAGTCTGGTTCTGAATCGTCGGGTGGCGGATCAGCTCAAGATTCAGGAAGGTGATGAACTGTTTGTGTATGTCGATGTGCCTCAGACGATTCCTCAGGAATCGTTGCTGGGGGAACGGGATGTCGATGAAATTGTGATCAGTTTTTCGATGACGGTGACAACTATTGTTGAACCCGCATCAACGCTCGGTCGTTTTTCCTTGCAACCGAATCAGCAACTTCCGCTCAACGCCTATCTCAACCTGAGTCGGCTCCAGCAGGAACTCGATTTGTTGGAGGCTCCCGTTACGCCCCGGAATCCGATCGCGAAGCCGGCTCGTGTGAATGCGCTGCTCATCAGTGGTGGAAAACAAACGAGGACTCCTCAGAATGCGGTCAACTGGGATGTCCTCGCCAATCGAGCTTTGAAACAGTCCCTCGAACTGGAAGATTTTCATGCCCGGATTCGAACTCTGCCTGAGCAGGGATATTTTGCACTGGAATCGGAGCGAATGATTCTGGAGCAGGCGTTATCAAATCAGGCGATTAAGACGGCGCAGGGAATGGAAGTGGCCTCTTCCCCTGTGCTGGTTTATCTGGCAAATGAAATCGCCAATGCATCCAATCCCGACTTATTTTCGATGTATTCCATTGCTGCTGGAATTCCGTTTGATCAGTCAGCTCCATTTGGACCACAGCTCAATACGAATGGAGATCCGGTGACATCGATGTCTGGCAATAACGTTGCCATTAACAGCTGGCTGGCCAAAGACCTGCAAGTCGAGGCGGGTGATGAGATACTGTTGAAATATCATGTGGTTGGCTCTCGCGGTAAATTGCCAGAACTGGAAGAACGATTTAAAGTCGCTGCCATCTTACCAATTCCCGACACGCTGGCTGATGATCGTGGATTTACTCCCTTTGTTCCCGGTATAACCGATGCGAAAACATTCAATGACTGGGAGCAGCCCTTCCCGATGAACACGGATCGTATTACAGATCGGGATGATGAATACTGGGAAGGAAGTGAAGGGAAGCCGGACGGTTATAAATCGACACCGAAGGTCTTTCTACCGCTGAAGACGGCTCGGGATTTATGGCAGAGTCGTTATGGCGATACGACATCCGTCCGCATCGCCAGCAAACCGGAACTTGGGCTTGAAGAAACGGTTTCACGATTCCGGCAAAGATTTGTGCAGACGCTGGTGCCTCAGCAATTCGGGATGGTAATTTTGCCCGTCAAGCAGCAGGGGTTGCAGGCGGCTCAGGGGACACAGGACTTTACAGGTTTATTCATCGGCTTCAGCTTCTTCGTCATTGCTGCAGCAGCCGTACTCATTTCCTTATTGTTCCGCCTCGGCATAGAAACCCGTGTTCAACAAACCGGGTTATATTCCGCAGTGGGAATGTCAAAAGGAGCCGTGCACAGGTTGTTGCTTTCTGAAGGAGTTCTGGTCGCAATCGTCGGTATTGTCATTGGAATGATGCTTGGTGTTCTCTACGCGGAATTGATGATTTACGGCTTAACAACCTGGTGGCGAGGTGCCATTGGGACCAGTTTTCTGCAGGTCTATGTTCAACCGGCCAGTCTTGCAATTGGTGGATCGATTGCCTTCTTCGTCGCATTACCTGGGATGTGGCTGGGGTTGCGGCAATTGTTGAAGCTATCTGCCAAAGATCGATTGCATGGTGTGCTTTCCAGTGAATCCTCGGCTGCGGTGAACCGATCCTCTGGAGGTTATAAACTCTGGAGTGGCATTGTCTGTCTGGTGATTGCGATTGGACTTGTCCTGGGAATTCTGCTGGGAGTGACGCCGAAGACAGAAGCCTTTGGTGGTTTTAACTGGCATATCGTCAGTTTTTTCGCGGGAGGCTTTCTCTCGTTGATTGGAAGTTTGCTGCTGTATGTGGTTTTGCTCAGGAACAGTACACAACGATCATTACGGGGCAGAGGAGTGTCCTCTGCGATTCTACTCGGGTTGAGGAACCCGTCTCGTCAGCGACAGCGTTCCAGCATTACGGTCGTGCTGGTCGCATTCGCAACTTTTGTTGTGGTTGCAGTGGCCGCTGGTCGTCAAAAACCTTCACAGATGGAGCCGGACTTTAATTCTGGCAATGGCGGCTTTTCAATTGTTGCCGAATCTGCAAGACCAGTACTTTACGATTTGTCGACCGAGGAAGGTCAAACAAGACTTGGCTTAATTCAAGCTGACGATACTGAACTTCGAGCGCTGCTCGACCAATCGAAAATCATGCCGTTCCGAGTGCGTCCGGGAGAAGATGCCAGCTGTCTGAATTTATACCAGACTCGTCTCCCCAAAATTCTGGGAGTGACCGAAGAAATGATCGAACGGGGCGGGTTTCTATTTGCTGATACTCCGGGCGAAAATCCGTGGGAATTACTAAGAGGCACAACCAAAGACGGGAACATTCCCGTTCTGGGAGATATGAATACGCTGCAATACAGTTTGCACAAAGCAATTGGCAGTACGATTGAACTTCCTCCGGAACTGGAAGCCAGTCAGTCTCTGGAAGTTGTCGGCTCTTTGGGAGGGAGTGTCTTTCAGGGCGTATTGCTGATGTCAGAAGAAAACTTTTTGAAGCTGTTCCCGAATATCGAAGGCTACAACTATTTCCTGATGGAAGCCCCTCAGGATCAGATGGAAGATTTAACGCAGACTTTGGAAACGCGACTTGTTTCGATCGGATTTGATGCTGAGCCAGTCGGCCGTCGGCTCGAAAACTTCCTGGCAGTGCAGAATACCTATTTGTCGACCTTCCAGGCACTGGGCGGACTGGGACTGCTGCTGGGAACGATTGGATTGGGCACCGTTATGCTCAGAAATGTACTCGAACGTCGGTCGGAACTGGCACTAATGAGGGCCGTTGGCTTTTCCAAAGCCATGGTCGCCATGATGGTCCTGGCAGAGAATTCCGTTTTACTAATCACGGGACTGCTCATCGGAACCTTGACGGCCCTCTGGGCAATGCTGCCGAATATCCTGGCGCGAAGTGCAGATGTCCCCTGGCTGAGCGGAGTGGGACTTCTCGCGGCGGTGCTGATGACAGGACTAATCTCGGCGTTGTTTGCAATTGTCGAAGCGATTCGTACACCGATTCTCTCGACGTTAAGAGGCGAGTAGTTAAGCAGGTTTGCTAACAAAAAAACGGACTCCGCAATTCAAGGCGGAGTCCGTTATTAATTTATCGCGATCACTTCCGTTACACTTCAGGTGGTGCATCTGGCAAAACGGAAATTACTGGTGTTCGTGGTGTGAAGCTTGGTCCTGGGAAATTCATGGCGTTAGGATCCTGTTCAATCACAGGTGCTTCCATTTCCTCTTCCTGCTCGCCATTGGGATCAGCAGGTGTGACTTCGATAATCTGATCCTGTCCGTATCCATAACCACCGTTAACGTAGCCGGATGGGTAAGCCGCACCGGGATATCCCTGGCAGCGTCCGCAGTAACGGTTGTGCCAGACACCGGGATGAGCCGGGCCTGGTGTTCGCCAGGGTTGAGCCGTCCAGGATGGTGCATGCTGGTAGTAATAACCCATCTGAGCGGTGTCGGTTGGGGTGTAAACCATGGGGTAGTAAGGTGGTGCAGGAGCTGGGCCGGGGCCATAACCTGACCAGTAGTTCGGATACCATTTCTGATATTGAATTCGCTCTCGTTGTAATGTCACTTTACTTGGCGCACACCAGTTGGCTCCTGGATATTGACGACCGACACCGTTGCGTCCGCCGTAAACTCCATTATGGCCATGCCCTGCGTGCACTCCGCGATTACCGCGACCACCTCGGCAGTGTGGACAATGTCCATCAACTCCCATTGCACCCTGTTCGCAGTAGGGGCAGTGTTCGATGACCTGACCATCTTCTGAATGATCAGAATGTTCGGGAATGGCGGTTGGTTCTGGAATTGGCTTGAGTGATTTTGCAGGTTGATCAGCAGCATGACTCAGGCAGGCAGCCAATCCCAGGCCCCAGGCACACGCCAGAGATAATTGAATTGCACGTGAAGCTATGAAACGCATAGGACTTTCCTGTCTGGATACCATCTGTCATAGATTGAGAGTTGAGTGCAGCAGTGGGATAAAATCACTGAGTCGCACTTATTGTTGAGTATTGCGGGCTGAATTCACTCAACCCCTTCATCTTATTGACCAGCAGCTTGCTGCTGGCATTGTGGGCAGTAGGCTCCCGTTCCTGGCCCGTAACCGGCTCCACCCTGACCAGGATAGGATCCCGGTCCAACATATTGGGAACCATGAAAACCGTAAACGGCATTCGGTCCCTGCATCTGTTGTGGTGCATGGTTAGAAATGTGTGTAATACGACTGGCAGGCACTCCCCAGCTGTAGTTGTACTGGTGTCGTACAACAGGAGCCAAAGGCACAGCGATGGGAACGCCGTAACCTTGAGCAGCATGAACGTTGCCATCACGACCATCGAAGTAGTCGGGATTGACGGGGTAGGTCATCTGATAAACGCCAATGGGAGGGCAACCTTTTCCGCCACATCCATTCGGTCCCCAGCCACTGGCACCCGGCTCACGATTCAAGCCCATTCCGTAGTTGAGGACTCCACAAAGACGACCGAAGATAGACTTACGGCAATTATCGCCACGTCCACCATGAATATGTCCGCCACTGCCACGCAGGCTGATGCCATCGGAGTGACCGTAGCGAACCTTATGAGCCCGACCGACTCGACAATATTCACAATTGCAGTCGTTTTTGTAAGTGCCGTATGCACAACCGTTGGGAGTGCAGTCTCCGGTTGCACATTCGTGCTTGACCTGATCCACGCTGGTGGAGTCATTTGCACCGGCTTTGTAATCCGACTGCTTAACCGTTTCGGGAACATCGGCTTTGGCAACACTGCAGGACATCGCGATCATCGCAATGACCAAAGTTAGTCTTTTGAATTTGGAGATCATGAGTTCGTCCTGAATGAGCGGGATCATACTGAATGTGGAATGAAGAAAATTTCTGAACACCCGGTATCAACTAACGTGTTGAAGGGGGAATGAAGAACGAGAACGGCTTGTAATGCGATCGGTACTTCACAGAAACCTCTGTTCCCTGAAGTTCCCAGCGGTCGTGTGAACGAACGCCGAGAGGAGTCAGGTACCACGATCCCTTCACTTTGTAATAGTAAGGGCCGTAAAGTGATTTGTACTGGTGTGGGTACAGCATTTCGTGTGGAGAAAATGCCTGATTGGAAATCATCGTCCCGCCCGAGTAAACCGGAGTATTCGGCTGTGGGGAAGGATACAGCGGAGCATTCAGCTGAGGATAACCCGGTTGGTAAGCCTGAGCGACAGGTCCCAGTTGGGACGGATGATTGTTGTGATGTTTGGAGACCGGCGTTGCCTGAATCACATTCGCAGAATGGATTGGCTTTGCGCTGGTGGCGTTACGAATCAGTCCAGGAGCACTTTGTGAGGGTTGCTCATGACTGATGATTCTCACGACACCTGCGGTGCTTTGATGAGATTGTGCCCACACCGAGTGCTGTGCCGAAAACACAACGGCGATCGTTCCTACTACGGTCGCAAGACGTAAGTGTCGCGACATAATCCACCTCCCTGCCGGAATACTGCCGAATTATTTACTGAGTGTTCAGTGAGTTACACAGCGAATTGTCAACTTCCCAGTCGCAACAGCTGTGATATCAATTGAATTTGAATATCCTGACGAAATCTTCACGCGACTCCTGGTCAGGGGTGTAATGTCTGCCCTCTCAACCGGCATTCATCGCACATATCCACTATCAGGTTCGGCTTCTAACGAATCCTTCGATGAGGCATTCTTTTCGATCCGGAACGAATTCATCAATTTTGCGTAACTACTGGCCGTTTAGGAAGATACGATCGCCTTACAACCGGAATAGTCGTTGCAATCCCTGGAATCGTCAAGATCGGAAATCTTGCGTTATCTTACCCAGATTGAACACGGGACTGCAGAAAGAGAACCTCTTCCTGCAGTGGGGGGCAGCATCCGTTGTTGAGAGGAATTACAGGCATGAGGATTGAAGGATCAATTACATGACGGAGAAGTAATTCTCGACCGCAAAATCAAAAGATTTGGGGGTCATCTTCTTTTCCATGTTTTTGTAAACGCAGAAATTTCGGACCTGGAGAAGTAAATCTCGCGGCTGGCAGGCTCGGAATGGGCGATTCACTTTTTCGTAGTGAGTTTCAATCAGATATTCGATGGCACTTCGATCGACTGTCATGCCGTATTTCGGAGCCATGATTTCAAAGAGCTTGATAAAGTCAGCTCGAGATGGATCATCCACTTCAATTTTGTAAGGAATTCGTCTCAAAAATGCTCCGTCGACCAGATCTTTTGGCTCGAGGTTGGTCGAGAAGATGATCAGCTGATCGAATGGGACCTGAATTTTCTTCCCGCTCGGCAAATTCAGAAAGTCGTAGCGTTTTTCCAGAGGAACAATCCAGCGGTTCAGCAATTCATCAACCGGCATTCGCTGTCGCCCAAAGTCATCGATCACAAGGGTGCCACAGTTACTTTTGAGTTGCAGGGGAGATTCGCAAATGCCAGTTTTGGCGTGCTGAACAACTTCCAGTTCGCTCATTGTCAATTCACCGCCAGCAATGACGGTTGGACGGACAATCTGAACCCATCGCTGATCGATACTGTTTGAGCTGAGTAAGCTGTCGTTCTCATCCAATTCAACCTCTTCATGCACACCCGGGTCAAACAGTCGGATGATGTCCCCGTCAATTCCCAGTGCACGAGGAATCCAGATCGTCGAACCAAAACAGGACGTGACTCGTTCTGCAATACTGGTTTTCCCATTTCCTGGTTCACCAAACAGAAACATCCCTCGTCCGGAGTTAATGGCTGGCCCGAGTTTATCGAGCATCTCCGGAGCGATTAATAAATCAGAAAATGCTCGCCGTAAATCCTCTTCACTAACACTTTGCCTGGCAATGCTTTGCAGCTCCATGGCACGCAGATAGTCTTTCAGTTTGACAGGAGCGGCTCCGTAATAGCTGCACGATTCCGAATACTGCTGGGCGCGTTCACGACCTTGAGTGGTAATCGCATAAATGTAATCCCCCATCTCAGCCGAGTTTCGCAAATCGACGAGTTGCTCGTGCTTCCATTTCTTCAACAGGGGATCGATCAACGCAAAAGGAAGTTTATGCTGACTGGCAATTTGACGACCTGAAGCGACTCCCTTGGCGAGTAGATATCGGAAAATGAGTCGTTCGACTTCGTCCTCAGTCAAACCGGCCTTATTCAGGCTTTCTGGAGAATGAGGTATAAACTTGGTTGGCGCAGAACCAGTTTCACTGAGCAGAGAATTGACGCGATTGAATAGACTGGAAATTCGCTCATTCTCTTTTCCCGCTGGTGGGCAAACTGTTGGCGATCTCTGATTCCCGGAACCATTCGTATTGAAAACGGAATCGAAGAGAGAGACATCCGTATCATCTTCCCCGTCATGATCCGAATTTCCGGAATCATAGGACGGACTGACTTGTGAGGTGGTCACTTCAGACGTATCTGTCTGTTGAGATTTTAGCTCTTCAAGGAGTTCACGGGGGGATAGTTTTGTCATCGCCTTTGCCACCTGATGCATTTACTGTAGGAATTATGCAACATTAGTTCATAATGCGATCAGGTGACTCCTCAGAAAGAGATGGACATTGAAGCCAGACGAAATCTGAAAAACAAGTCGATAAAATCGTTATGACACCACCTGTACATAACATTCAAGTGAGTCATGGCTCGGGTTTTGCCTGAAAAGATCGTAAAGTTTGATCACTCTGAAGTTTTGCAAAACGCTCTCATTCAAAAGAATGAGAAGTCAGCGTATGAAATATCGAGAGCATCTTAACCCGACGCGTCAGCGAGGGGACGGC
>DOCI01000199.1:3378-3594 GCA_003503535.1 Planctomycetaceae bacterium | reverse complement strand
CATGAGAAATATCGAGAACTCCCAGCGCTCGGAGCATCGAAAGAGCCTCGCGAACTGCGATTCGACTGACCTGAAACTGCTGCATCAGGGTTCGTTCACTCGGAATCGAACCACCAACTTCCCACTCTCCCGATTCAATCAACTGAATCATTTCTTCGTAGAGACGGGATGTTGTGCTTTGTCGTTTACCTTCATCATCAGAATCGAAACTGCAGG
>DOCI01000199.1:2703-3304 GCA_003503535.1 Planctomycetaceae bacterium | reverse complement strand
GAATCGAAACTGCAGGGGCGAGAATATTCAGACATAATATCTATTTTATAGGTATTTTTTTTAAATACAGTCATAAAATTTATTGAGGCGGCTTGCGTCCTGCGAACATTGTCAGCAGAGCTAATGCAATAAACAAGGGTATTATTAGTACAAATTGTTTAATAAAGGCAATCAGCATGACCATGGCGAGGAGTAGGAGCCATGGAAGTCGTTTCAGGATTTTGGGATGACGCACCATCACCGGGATGGCGAGCCAGAATGCTCCCAGCATCGTGCCAACGCGTATCATTGCCCCCAATATGGCTTGTTTTGAGTCATCCATCAGCCAGAGGACGACAAACGCTGTCAAAAATGACAGCGAAAGCAGGCCGACAATCCAGCGTTTTGATTGTAATTCTTGTGGTTCCATAGCCGATTCTGAGCCATCACCCCTCCTGACCGCAATCGATTCGCGAGTTTTCCAGCCGATTTCCCGGAAAACATTTCGAAGTGCCTTGTTTCAGGCGGCTTAAAACCAAAAGATTCGCTCTATCAGGTGAGAGATTAGACCATTTTAAAATGGTTGCTGCAGTCGCTTGGACACGAAATGTCCTAAAACGCT
>DOCI01000199.1:926-2538 GCA_003503535.1 Planctomycetaceae bacterium | reverse complement strand
AACGCTGCAGGTAATTTTTAAATTGTTCAAGTGGGGAGAGGTGAGAGTAAGAATCCGCTTTCCGTTCTCGGCTTTCCGCTTTTGTCTTATCGTTTCCTTCCTTCCGAGGTGTAATTGTTGTCTAAAGAACTTTCCTCAAGTCCTCCGAAATCTGCTTCCGAGCGGATTGTGGTCACGATCTGCACTTACAACGAACGCGATAATCTCGGTCGATTGCTGACAACGATCCGTGAAACGTTGCCGCAAGCTGACATTATGGTTGTCGATGACAATTCTCCGGATGGCACGGGGGATCTGGCCGATGAGCGAGCCCAGGCTGATCCCGCGATTCATGTCTTGCATCGCTACAACGAACGCGGATTGGGAACTGCCACCATTCATGCGTTTCAGCAGGCACTTGAACGAGGTTACGACATTCTCATCAATCTCGATGCCGATTTCAGTCATGATCCCAAATACTTTATCGATCTGCTGACCGCTCTCGATGATCAGCAGGCTGACGTAGCCATCGGTTCCCGATATGTCGAATCGGGAGGTGTTCAGGGCTGGCCTTTGAAGCGGAAGTTTATGAGCAGTGCAATCAATGCCTGGTCACGATTTTGGCTCGGACTCAAAACTCGCGATTGCAGCGGAAGCTATCGGGCATACAGATGTGCTCTGTTGCGGAAAATCGATTTTTCCAAGTTCCTCTCTCAAGGTTATTCCGTTCAGGAAGAGTTGCTGTATCGATGTGCTCAGGCGGGAGCCACCTTTACAGAAGTGCCGATTGTGTTTGTCGATCGGGAAGTGGGAACATCGAAAATTAATCTGTCGGAGTCGATGAAAGCCGTCTGGCTGATTGCGCGTTGTGGTTGCGAGCGAGGAATAAAATGAGTTCAAAATTACGAGACTGGGATAACCAGCATCTCTGGCATCCTTTCACTGCGATGTCCGCCTGGGTGGAAGAAGGGGCTCCGATTATTGAGTCGGGGAAAGGATTCGATCTGTTCGATATTGAAGGACGTCGTTACCTCGATGGCATTTCTTCTCTGTGGTGCAATGTGCATGGACATTGTGTGCCGGAACTGGATGCGGCGATTTCGGATCAATTAAAGAAGATCGCGCATACGACCTTATTAGGAGGTTCTACGCCGACCGCGATTGAACTGGCCCATGAATTGACAAACATGGCACCTGGGAAACTGGAACACGTTTTCTTTTCCGATGCGGGTGCGACTGCAGTCGAAGCGGCTTTGAAGATGGCAGTTCAGTATCACGTGCAAAAGCCTGGTGCAACTCAGGGAAAAACGCTCTTTGTGCGGATGGACGAAGCGTATCACGGCGATACCTTCGGCTCGGTTTCCGTCGGTCGAGTTGAGGCCTTTCATAAGCCATTCGCCAACATGCTGTTCGATACACTGACCGTTCCCTGTCCCGTGACTTTTCGGCTTCCAGAAGGACTTGATCGATCAAGTTGGATCGAACATTGTTTCACGGCGGTTGAATCGTCAATCGCAGAGAATCACGAGAGAATCGCTGCATTTATTATTGAGCCGCTCGTTCAGGGAGCAGCAGGAATTCTAGTTCATGAACCCGGCTACCTGAAACACGTCCGTGAAGTGACTGCGAAATG
>DOCI01000199.1:330-768 GCA_003503535.1 Planctomycetaceae bacterium | reverse complement strand
GGATTACCGGTGGATATTTGCCACTGGCTGCCACTTTGACAACCTCAGAAATCTACAATTCGTTTCTTGGCAATCCTCGCGAAGGCAAGACGTTCTATCATGGTCATACTTATACGGGAAATGCTCTGGCCTCGGCAGTTTCGCTGGCTAATCTCAAATTGATCCAGGCCAATTCGGTTCTGAACAATACGCAGAAAATTTCAACCCGCCTTCACGAACGTCTGCAGGTTCTCAACGATCATCCCCATGTGGGGGAAATCCGGCAGAAGGGAATTATGGCGGGTATCGAACTTGTTCAGGATCGCGATTCTCGTACTCCATTCGATTCTCACAGGAGAATAGGACATCAGGTAATCCTGGCGGCACGAAAACGCGGCGTCATCATCCGCCCGCTCGGCGATGTCATCGTACTGATGCCCGCGATTGCGATGCTCGGAC
>DOCI01000199.1:0-164 GCA_003503535.1 Planctomycetaceae bacterium | reverse complement strand
GCGATTGCGATGCCCGAAGATCGCATCGATGAGCTTTGCGAAGTGACAATTGCTGCAATTCAGGAAACGCTCAGTTAAATTTGCGGTCAACAAGCATCGAATTGGATGGAACGTCTAAGAAATTGAGCTGCTCATAGGCGGTGGCACGACCCTGAGCATCGCGA
>DOCI01000021.1:10241-11624 GCA_003503535.1 Planctomycetaceae bacterium | reverse complement strand
AGGCAAGCGAATTGCCGAAGCCGGTGGCGATTGCTTCATTCTATTGGACAGCATCACCCGCACCGCCCGCGCGTTCAACAAATGGGTTGGCAATACTGGCCGAACCATGACCGGTGGTCTGGATGTGAAGGCGATGGACATTCCCAAGAAGATGTTCGGCACCGCCCGCCGCTTCGACGAAGGGGGCTCGCTGACAGTCGTCGGCACCGCCCTGATCGATACCGGCAGCCGGATNNGGCAAGGTGCTGACCGGCGGTGTCGACGCCAACGCACTGCAGCGGCCCAAGCGCTTCTTCGGTGCAGCCCGGAATATCGAGGAGGGCGGTTCGCTGTCGATCATCGCCACCGCGCTGATCGATACCGGCAGCCGGATGGATGATGTCATCTTCCAGGAGTTCAAGGGAACAGGAAATATGGAAATGGTCCTGAGCCGCGATCTCGCCGATCGCCGCATCTGGCCATCAATCGACATTTCCAAATCTGGCACCCGCCGCGAAGAAAAAATCCTCGATCCCGACATCATGGAAGGCGTCACCGCCCTCCGCCGCGCCCTGATCACCATGAGCCCAACCGAAGCGATGGAAGAACTGACACGCCGCCTGGCGATGTTCCCGAGCAACAAAGAATTCCTGGCCAAAATCCGAACCGTGCTGTAGGATTTCAGGATGAAGTGAAAACAAAAAAGCGTGTGATAATTTCACCCGCTTTTTTTATGCTAACTCTGTAGGTTGGGTTTGTGGAACGCGTAACGCAAACTACTTTACTGGGGGCTTCTCTGCGCTACGCCCCCAGGCACTCGTCGCAACATTTTATCGGATTAGAATAATGCCAGTGACCGAATTGTTACGACGCCAGTTTGCTGCCGAAGAGGGATCGTTTTTACAACTTGCACGTTGCGAATTGACATGGGATTGGAATGCTTTCCGGATCCTCACGACGGCGATGTATGATGTGGCAGAGGATGCTCGCAGGAGAGACACGATTGAAACGTGGATTGCACACGGATTCTGGTTTTGTGACACTTGGATTCGGGATTGGACAAGTCACTCCGACTTCCCAAGGCCCGACAAAGAGGCATATGATGATGCCATTGAGCTCATCCATAACCTGTCGTATTTCTTATTCACTGGTGAGAGCCCATACCAAGACCGTACGCTTGAAATCAAAACAAAAGGGTAAGCAAGCACTAAACTTCAGATGAGTGAAGTAGTGAAGTAGTATGCGTCTCGACGCACCTTCCCATGATTGTATTACAGATGATGGGCAGGGCCAAACCCGGGTGACCCTGAAAGATTCTTTCAGGGCGGCGCAGCCGTAAGCCGTATTTTGCAGAACAGATCATCGAACGAAAAGCATTTTATGGACTTCCTCCACCCAGATAGC
>DOCI01000021.1:8780-10124 GCA_003503535.1 Planctomycetaceae bacterium | reverse complement strand
CACCCAGATAGCGGAGCTATCTGGTCCACCCGGGTAGAGCAGGGTCGGGTGCGCCATTATGGCAGCAACTGCTTGAGAGATATGTGTTGGGTGCACTAGGTGTTTGTTGACAGCAATTGGTTTCAGGAGACGATACGATGAACCTTATTTTTGGCGTATTGGCTGTCATCGCTCTCCTGTTGACATTCATAATATTTGCGCGAATTGGAACCATCATTGGGGGCAATCGAAATGGTATCCAAGCAATTCCGCGGCTCTTATTGTTTTCATTAATCTTATACTATATTACTCTTGCGTGTAGCGCATTGGCTTGGATTCCTGGGTCTGACAAAGCAGATTTGATAGCTTACGCGGCACTTCCTCTGTGTACACTTGCGATCTACTCTGGTATCTTGAGGTCTCGCCACCTCAAGCGATGAAGAGTGACATTTCGCAGGGATGTGCCAAACGCGTGCGTCTGGTTGACGAAGTCATAAGAGGGTAACTTCCAACCGGGTGACACAATTCATGGTTTTTCATGAATCTTCCTGTTGCTATGCAACCCAGACGCACGCGTCTGGGACATCCAGACACCTGTCGTGAAAATACCCGGGTTATTATTGAATCGGCTCGCCTTTGTATGGGCTTGATGATAAGACTTGCGATTTATTTTCAGAATATAAAAACACTGAAAATGATGATCAGCACGGCAACGAAAAATGCGGCTGAGATTGCTACGCCTATGGGAGTCCTGAAGAATGATTGCACTCCGATGGCAACCGAATGCTCCGTATAAAAATCGAATTGATAACCATCCGCTTCGGTCGAATCTGATGTCACCTGAACTTCGGTGATGACGTCTGAAATCAGTTTGTCCTGATCCTGCAGCCTCACTCCAACAATTTCACAAACTGGGACCGGTTCGTTGAGTCGCCAGGTCAGTCCTTGAACAGCGGAACTGTTTGGTTTTGTGCCCAGGTTGGTTTTTAGTCCGTTGGAATAATTGACGATCAGTTCATAGTCGGGCAGAGACTCTTGCTGCTTGATAAAGGGTAAATTGTGGTCACGAGGTTCGACTTCTGAATTGAGAGCAGTGACCGTGACATGAATCAGTCCATTACTACGGAACGCGGCAATGACTACACAGGAAATAACGCTGAGGAGAATGATGCCAAAACAAATCAGCCTCATCATCGGCCATGCCGATTGAGTTGAACCTGTTCGTGTTTTATCAGACTGTTCCTCTGTCATTTAATAAACCTTACTTCTATCTACAGCAATGTGCGCGCGTCTTGCACCTGCTTCAAAGTTGGGGAAAAACCAACAGGAATAATGACAATACCCGAGTCATCACTGACTCGGCTC
>DOCI01000021.1:8183-8660 GCA_003503535.1 Planctomycetaceae bacterium | reverse complement strand
GTCATCACTGACTCGGCTCGCCTTCGCTTAAAATTTATGACAATTGTATTCCTCTTCTGGCTTCGCCACCCAGAGAACACTTCGAGATTCTTTAGGCGATCCTGCTCCTTAAAACTTATCCGTGAAAATCTGTGTTCATCCGTGGTTCAACAAATATGAATCAAAGGACTTACGACTTGCGAATAAACTCTGAGGCATAGGCTCGCACGTGTTGTCCGTTGAGGACGTGGAACATGCGTAGTTGTTGGATGGTTTGCTGGCTGAATTTGTTGAGGGGGACGTGGATGATTTTTTTGCCGGAGCGTTGGGCCAGTTTTTTCCAGGCGATGCCGGGGGGCTTTTCGCTGAGCAGGGCGATATGTTTTTCCCGGCTGTGATGGGCTCCGGCGACGATGAGGCGTTCTTCGAGTGTGTCGACGAAATCGAAACGGCTGTCGTGCCAGATGTCGCGGATGGGGCGCGGCGGGAACAGGAACA
>DOCI01000021.1:6367-8115 GCA_003503535.1 Planctomycetaceae bacterium | reverse complement strand
AACAGGAACATGGCGCCGCCGTAACGTCCCAGGGCGATGCCGGGGCCGACCATCTCTGCGAGATAGTTCGAGGCAAAAAACGAGAGGGTTGATTCATCGTTATGCTCGGCATGCCAGGTAATTCGTTGAGGATAGTCGCGCGGGTCAGCCGGGGAATCGAACAGCATGACGACGCAATCGAGTCCGCCGCGGGTCGGGGGAACTTCCTTCACGTAGAGGTCGCCCGTGTGCCAGTTGCGGAGTGTTTCCCGGATATCGAGTCCATCTTTGAGACTGGTCGTGAACTTCTCGGTTTTCGCCAGATCGTTCCCGAGCATCGACAACGCCTGATCTTTGACATGCGAACGAAAATTTTCGATCGCGTTGTCTTCAGGTGGCCAGCTGCAGTGGGCATAGTGGTTCCAACTGGTCAGCCACTCTTTCTGTTGTTGTTTTTGGGGACGCGATTGAAGATTGCACGATCGCCAGCTGATCGGATGCCCAGGCAACCTGGTTTTCATCGTCTTGACATCGCCATCGGGCAGCCGAGCCTGATCGATGCCCATCGAGATATGAGGCGCATCGTTCGGTGGAGAAAAACGATATTCCCGGGCGACTTCGGCCAGGATGATCGCAAACTGATCGCCGAAGACTTGTTGAGCCGCGATGATGAGGGTGTAAAGATCGGGCGTCAAACGGCGTTCGATGAGCGATAAGTTGCGGATATATCGAAAATAGACGCCAAGGAGTTTGGGAGTGATGGGCCGAGCCCGTTTTTTAAACTCCTCGACATAGACATCACGCGAGCGGAGCAACAATTGCTTGATGCCGTCGACGCTCAGGTTTTCATCGTTATCCAGTTCAAAGCGGGCTTCCTCATACAGACTGGTAATAGAGGGCAATTCACCCAAGGCAAAAATGAGCGACTTTTCTGTTACCGTCGCTGTCTGAACAGGTGTTGGCGGAGGGCTATCCAGCGAATCGACGGCTTCCTGATTGTCATAGGCGGCTTTGATCAGCATCCATTCCGAAAAAGAGCAGAGACAGAGAATCGATGTTTGCGTCCGTTCGAGTTCTTGCAACCGTTCTGCCATGTGTCGAATGCGATACAGCAATTGCGGGGTCTGGGCGGTTGAGAGTACCGGAATGGCAGCCGAGGTGAAGGCTTCGGCATGCAGCCGTTTGACGGCGTAGGGGTCGGGAAGTGAGGTATGAATCACTTCAAACTGGGTGACTTCGGGATCGATAAAGGCCCGGGGAATGTGTTCCTGCATCGCGATCCGAATCGCGGCGATGACAGGTTGGCAGGGATCGATCGGCACATAAGTGGCCGATTCGTCATCGAAGTCGTCGTCATCATCATCGTCTGTGAAGGAGTCGGGCTGCCATTGGGTGGCTTCAAAAGTAGCCTGCTCATTTTGCCAGACAACACTGATGACGGGAAGTTGATGAACAGCTGTTTCGACGGGCTCCTGAAATGGTTCCGGAAGTGGAACGGCCAGGCAGTCGAATTTCCCGGATAGGAGGATCCGCCGAACTTCAACGGCATAATCTCCACTGCCGTGAATGACAGGCAGTAATTGAATGCGTTCACTCAGTTTTAGTAGACTGATCGATGGGTCCATAAAATTTGAAGATATTCCAAAAATAGCGTGACAGCCACAAACAACCACGATGGACATTTATGTTGAGATGTGCTGTGTTGGATCAACAATATTGTACGGAATTCGTCACGGGACCGGAGCAAAAATCAACTACAACCGAGTGAA
>DOCI01000021.1:0-6262 GCA_003503535.1 Planctomycetaceae bacterium | reverse complement strand
TCATAGAATTCCTGTCAACTCAACAATCGGTACAACCGATACCTAAATCGTGGACTTGTTCTGTAATGGATTACATGAGAAGGCCAAAAATCTCAAAATGCGGGCTTTTATTGGGTGAATTGAATGCCTGATACGTCATTGATAAGCATTTTAAGATGAGGGACTCATATCTTTAGAGACTCCGGAATATCCCGTAGTTCTCTGGTTGATACCATCACGTTGGTTGCCACTGGGGGACACCCGAACAGCCAGTTTGATTGATTTTTATTTACTCCAGGGAAGGAGCGACCTCGGATGGCGGATTCATCGAGGTATATTGGGCAACTGACAAGCAGATTGCGAGTTATGGAACTTGCATTGTGTGGTCTGATTCTGTCATGTACGGCCGTTTCGTTCGGGCAAAGTGCACCTCAGCCAGGGCTGGATGCTCGCATTATCAGTATGCCCAAAGTGGAACGAAAACTAGAGATCATTCAAAATCGCAGCCAGTTGATAAAGACTCGGAAACGCGTCACACGCATGGCGATTGCAGATCCAACCGTGATCGATATTGCTCCATTCGAGGACAATGAATTTGCGATAATCGGAGCTGCCCTAGGTACAACGACATTAACGTTGTGGTTTGAAGGCGATGACAATCCACTGATCTATGAAATCACGACCATTCGCGATCCGAACATTGAAGAACAGGTTCGAATCGATTACGGCAAGCTCGAACGCAAGTTGGCGATATTGTTTCCGAACAGTAAAGTCTATCTGATTCCTCTGCACGAAAAACTTGTGGTCAAAGGGGAAGCTCGGGATGCCGCTGAGGCAGCTCGGATCTTGCAGATCATTCGCGGTGAATTCATCGACGATTACGGTGGACTCGGCGGGCCGGGCGGAGCCGGTGGTCGGGGAGATGATTTTGGAGATCGAGGTGGTCCAGCAGGTCGAGATAACGACAACCTGTTTTCAAGTTTTATTGTCAACATGTTGCAGGTGCCTGGAGAATTCCAGGTCATGTTGCACGTTACGATTGCCGAGTTGAACCGCTCTCAGTTACGACGTATGGGAGTCAACATTAACGTGTTGATTAATGATGGCAGTACAGCCCTCACCTCTGCCATTTCCGGCGGTGTGCCTACATTGACGGGTATTTTCAGCAATGGCGATGTCAGTGTCTTAATCAGCGCACTGGCTTCAAACGGAACCGCGAAAATTCTTTCGCGACCTTCATTGACAACCTTAAGCGGGCACCCGGCTACTTTTTTGGCCGGTGGCGAATTTGCTGTCCCTACGATTGTTGGTATTGGAGGAGCACAAGGTCAAACGACTCAGTTTCGAGGTTTCGGAACATCGATGGTTGTCGTTCCAACTGTTGTCGCTGGCGATCTTATTCGCTTGCGTATCTCTCCCGAGTTTTCCAAAATCGATCCGAATGCCACCGTTGGTGGTATTCCGGGTTTGAGTTCTCGCCGGGTGAATACCACTGTTGAACTTCGCGAAGGACAAACTATTGTTCTGGGCGGATTACTGTCACGTCAGCAAAGTACCGAAGTGACTCGAATTCCCTACCTCGGGGAAATACCACTGATCGGGCCATTATTGTTCAACAGCAAGCGGGCCAACGAAGACGAACTGGAATTGATTGTTCTGGTCACTCCGGAAATCGTCCGAGCGATGGATCCTGATGAAGTTCCTCCGGTTCCTGGTTTTAATGTCACTCACCCGAACGATGTTGAACTCTATCGCTATGCAATGACCGAAGGGGCTCCCGACAACGAAGTCTATCAACTGTCTCCTTACGGAAATCATGTTGGCGAACCAACTCCCGTTGGATTCAACGTTTACAATCCTTCACCAGCAACACCGCAGTATGGACCAATTCCACAGGCCAATCAGCCAAGTGGAGTTCCTTCACCGGCTCCCTGGATGAATCAGAATTCTCGCTATCAGGGAAATAGCAACGGTCTTCCTGGTGTCGAAATGCAACAGGGACAGGGGTTTGATAACGGCATGTACAACCAGTATCCCACCGAACAGCAGTATTATGATCAAGAGATGATGAATCCTCAGATAATGAATCAGCAGAACATGTATCAGCAGCAAATCTATCAGCCTCAGGGAAATCAGGGAATGATGAATACGCAGCCGATGATGGCTCCGCAGAATCAGAATTATCCGGGGCATCCCTTTCAGGGATACCAGAACAATTCTCAAATGTTGCAGTCACCAAATCCAATGATGCCGGTTCCTGACGCGGGGGCTCAGTCTTATCGCGGTGGAAATCCTACGGCAGCAATGATGAATCCGGCTGGAACTCCGAACTACAACACTCAAATGTTCAATCAGCAATACGCGGCTCCTGTTTCCAATACCCGTTACATTCAAACTCCACAGTACCAGCAGCGTTAAACTGGTTGGATTAGATGTGTCGAATTTGGGGATGTGAGTAACATTTCGCTGTGAAACGGTAATTAGTATTTGACAGAACGACGATATCGTTCAATGACAAAGCGGTTTTAAGCGGATCTGAAACCGGATTATTTGCAAAAAGATTTCAAAACGACGCCAAATCGTCGCTTCAGTTATTCTCGGGGGGGAATATGACCCGTTCATCCTGGACAATGTTTTCGACAGCCCTGGTACTCGGATCCAGTCTGATGACTGGCTGTGCCGGCTGGCGTGGCGGTTCGTCATGCGAGACTTGTGAAGTGACCAGCTGTGATGTCTGTCAAACCGGTTGCGAAACCTGTGAAACCTGCGACACCTGTGAAGGTGGTGGCTCCTCCTGGTGGGGCGGAAGTGGAGGCAGAGGCTGGGGTTATTCCTGGTCGACGGCGAATGCCCGCTTCTGGAGCCGATTCCGTAACCACGCGATTCCCGAAGTACTTCCTTTGGGCGTTGTGGTCCGGTCTCACTATCAGGCAATGGAAACGAATGCCGAAGCTGTCGACTTCATTTTGTATGATCGCGACTTCGTCCTCGAAACAGCCGAGCTGACGTCTGATGGAAAAGACAAGATCCTGGAAATCTCTGCTCGTATGCGATCAGCTCCGTTTCCGGTTCTGGTGGAACGGTCTGAAAACAATTCGAATCCCGAGCTCGATTCCTACCGTCGTGACCTCGTCGCTCAAATCCTGACCGATCTCGGCAATCCGGATGGTCAACAACGGACTATCGTCGCCACACCTTACGGTCCTGGTTACAACTCGATCGAATCCGAACGCGACTGGTATCAGCACATTGGCGGAGGCGGAAATAACAATAACTTCGGCAACAACGGATTCGGCAGCGGTGCAAATGGCGGATTCGGCGGTGGCGGTGGAGCTGGTGGCGGATTCTTTTAAGCCCGCGAACTTCACTTGAACAGCTTGTACAAATCAAAAGCGGCACTTCCAGTAAGTGCCGCTTTTTTTATGCCTCGAACTTCAGCTCGTTTTGGCTAGAATCGATATGAAGATTTAAGATATCCGTCGATTCCGTCAGATACAGTCTGACCTATAGAACTTTTCATCATGGCCAATAGATCTCTTGCTGCCTGTCTGAACGATTTAAAACGCGGGCAGCACCTGCTTGAAATCGATGTGCCGATCGATCCTCATCTACAGATGGCCGAAATTCAACGTCGTGTCTATCAGGCACAAGGCCCTGCACTGCTCTTCAGAAATGTGAGTGGCTGTCGTTTTCCCATGGTGGGAAATCTGTTCGGCACGATGGACCGGACTCGCTATTTGTTCCGGGATACACTCGAAAACGTTCGTCAACTCGTCGCATTAAAAATTGATCCGAATGCCGCTTTCAAAGCGCCTCTTAAATCTCTCAAGGCATTACCAACCGCAATCAGGATGCTGCCCAGGAAAGTCCGTCGCGGTCCCGTCCTGAAGCATCAAATCAAAATCACAGAACTTCCTCAGCTGGTTTCCTGGCCGAAGGATGGAGGAGCGTTTGTGACTCTGCCGCAGGTCTATTCTGAGGATGTTGCGAAACCAGGTTTGATGGGATCGAACCTGGGAATGTATCGCGTGCAGCTTTCGGGGAATGAATACGAGCCGAATCGACAAATCGGACTGCACTACCAGATCCATCGCAGTATCGGTGTGCACCACTCTCATGCCCTGGCAGAGGGAAAACCGTTTCGCGTCAATATTTTCGTTGGCGGGCATCCTGCGATGACACTCGCTGCCGTCATGCCGCTGCCGGAAGGGATGTCGGAACTGATGTTTGGGGGAGCGCTTGCCGGTTATCGGATTCCAATGATTACTTCACCGAATCGAGCGGGCATTTATGCCGAGGCCGACTTTTGTATCGTCGGTACTATCGATCCTGAACGCCAGTTGCCCGAAGGCCCCTTTGGCGATCATCTCGGGTATTACAGTCTCCAGCACGAATTCCCAGTATTGAATGTTGAAGCGGTCTATCATCGCCCCGGTGCAATCTGGCCTTTTACGGTGGTCGGACGACCTCCCCAGGAAGACACGGCTTTTGGGGAGATCATTCATGAAATCACCGGACCGATCATCCCGACGGTCATTGCGGGCGTCCACGAAATTCATGCCGTCGATGCCGCGGGCGTGCATCCTTTGTTGCTCGCAATCGGTAGCGAACGATATGTCCCTTATGCAAAAGAACGTCGACCCCAGGAACTACTCACCTGTGCCAATGCGATTCTTGGGCAAGGTCAACTTTCGCTCGCGAAGTATCTCATCATAGCGGCTCATGAAGATGATCCGTCTTTGAACTGTCACGATATTTCCAAGTTTCTGCAGCACGTTTTACAACGAGCCGACTGGACCCGAGATCTGCATTTTCAGACACGAACCACGATTGACACACTCGACTATTCCGGCTCTGGATTCAACGAAGGCTCGAAATTAGTCATCGCTGCTGCAGGCTCACCAAAATTCGAGTTGCAAGCGGAATTAACGGGCGCTTTGAATTTGCCACACAATATTCAATCCGCCCAGCTGGTCATGCCGGGAGTCCTCGCGGTTTCTGGACTGGACTATCAAAGCGATCAGGAATCACGAGGAATACAGCCTTTGCTCGATTTACCAGTTACTCACCCCGTCAATAAATTCCGTCTGGTGATTGTTGTCGATGATGCAGAGTTCGCTGCCGCGACGCTCAACAATTTCCTGTGGGCGACATTTACCCGCAGCAACCCTGCCGCCGATATTTTTGGAATTGGAGCCTTCACCGATCAAAAGCACTGGGGTTGTGAGGGAGCATTAATTATCGATGCCCGCGTCAAACCGCACCATGCCCCACCTTTGATTGAAGACCCGGAAGTGACCCGCAGTGTCGATGCTCTGGCAGCAAAAGGGGGCCCACTGCACGGGATCATTTCATAGAGATCTCTTTGAACGAATGAGATCATGCTGTCAGGACTTGTCGAATTAATCGTTGTTAATCCGATTCAATCCACTGTCCCATACCGGCACATTTTCCAGGACATCCACCTGAGCACAGAAAGCGACATCTTCCTCCATCGAAAGATGTTGGAGATTTTGTCCTCCCTGAGATTCCAGCAGCCTCAGATGAATTCCCTCGCTATGCTGAATCGACATGTGATACAGGTTCAGGCAGAGGCGAGTTGCATCGTTCATGTCGAGCTGATCGCCGCGTGAAATCAACCCCTCTGCGACTGCTCCAGCGAACAGACAGTCTTCCAGTGTGATCTTACCATCGGTTCCCGCACAAACCAGATGTATCGGCCCTGCATCCTGCTGTAACCAGTTCACGATTGGGGATCGATTCAGAAAACATCCAATCGCGACTCTCTGAGCCGTCTGACATCGATGCAAAGCGCGCGTGCCGTTCGTTGTGCTGAAAATCAAAGTCCGATTCTCGACAACGTCCTTAGTGTAGTCTCGCGGAGAATTTCCCAGATCAAATCCTTCAATCTTAACCCCCTGCCGTTCGCCTCCCATCAGTACCGTATCATCATCAAAGTCTTTTCGCGTCAGTTGAGCCGTCTCAATATGCTCGCAGGGAATCACTGCCGAGGCTCCTGACTCCAGTGCCGAGCAGATGGTGCTCGAAGCACGCAGAATATCAATCACGACTGCGCTGCCTTTCATTTTTTGATTGGCAGGGATTAAATCGGGCAGTAAATACGTCGTGAGTTGTCGAGTTTGAGTTGTAGGATCGATAGCCATAAGGGACGAGCGTTTTCCTGAAAGTGCGGTAAGAGTCATAGTCTGAACTGAAGTTTTGCAAATTCCAATAAATCACAACCCGACGCGTCAGCGAGGGGCCCGTGTGGATTTGATAATCT
>DOCI01000207.1:9470-10124 GCA_003503535.1 Planctomycetaceae bacterium | reverse complement strand
GTGTGCAATTCCCACGCCCATCAATTCGTTCTGGGACGTGCCATACCGATTGCAGAGCGATCCGGAGTAACTGAGGGTTCTCTTATACGCAAACGGTTTTCGTCATGCTCACGTTTTATGAGGCAACACATGTCCCATTTTGTCTCGTTTGGTTGCCAGATATCGTTCACGATTTTCGTCGTGAGGAGCAATGATGGGGAGCTGTTCGATGACTTTCAGGTCAACCCATTTTTCGAAGGCTTCGGTTTTCTTAGGATTGTTCGTGAGCAATCGTATTTGCGTCAGACCGAGATCTTTGAGGATCTGCAAGCCGACCATGAAATCGCGAAGGTCTGGTTTGTAACCGAGTTTCACATTCGCTTCATAGGTATCGTAACCCTCGTCCTGTAATTGATAGGCTTGCAACTTAGCGGTCAATCCAATGCCTCGGCCTTCCTGCGGCAGGTAGACCACTGCGCCTGCTCCTTCCTGCTGGATCATCTCCATAGCCATGTGCAGCTGATCGCCACAATCGCAGCGAAGTGAACCGAGGATATCACCAGTAAAGCAGGAAGAGTGCATACGAATCAGCGGAGCCTCGACCGACTGCAAATCGCCCCAGACCATAGCCAGAGGTTCCTGATCTTCATGTTCGACTTTGTAACCGATAAAGGT
>DOCI01000207.1:7499-9405 GCA_003503535.1 Planctomycetaceae bacterium | reverse complement strand
GGTTTTGATGGGCACTTCCACAACCCGTCGAATCAGTTGTTCTCGTTGACGGCGATAATGAATCAGCCCGGAAATCGAAATCATCGGCATCTCGAATTCGTCCGACATCGTTTTTAACTCTTCGATGGTCGCCATGCCCGAACCGGTCGGGCTGAGAATTTCGATCAATGCACCAACAGGACGCATACCAGCCAGTCTCATTAAGTCGATCGTCGCTTCGGTGTGACCGGCTCGACGAAGAACGCCACCTTCTTTTGCCAACAGCGGAGAGATGTGCCCAGGTTTCAGGAAGTCATCATGATGCGAAAGCGGATTGGCCAGTTCGCGTATCGTCCGAGCCCGGTTTTCCGCACTCACGCCAGTTCCTGAATCGACATGATCGACCTGGATCAGAAAGTTCGTGTGATGCGGTGTGTTGTTGGGTTGACTGGCAGCCGCAAAGCCAAGTTGCAAACGCTGAGCCGTTTCATCAATGACGGGCACACACAAAACTCCGCCTCCCTGTCGCAACATGAAGTTGACCATCTGAGGCGTGATCGTCTCGGCTGCACAGATAAAATCGCCCTCGTTTTCCCGATCACTGGCATCGACAACAATCACCATCTTGCCTGCTTTAATCGCAGTCAGAGCCGATTCGATACTGTCGAATTCGATGTCGTGATCCAAATTTTCATCAGGTGAGGAAATCATGGAAGCTTTCAGAAGTCTGTTCAATTTTGCGGGGCGATATGAAATGTAGAGCCTGTTTCCAAACGACAGGTTCACTGTGGCAATCATCTATGATTATCTTAGACGGAATAACCCTATGGATATACTGTACACTTGCGTGCGGCAAAAAGGGAACCATTTTCAGACAGTAGCCTTTTGCATGCCGGAAACTGTTCAAAAAACGCGAACTCATGACATCCCGAATCATTCACCATCGGGAGTTTGATATTCGAGAATGAGAGCTCTACCACAAATTTAATCCGAACGATCCGAAATTGAATGGTCTTTCAGCTTGTGCAATAAGGCCTGCTTGTGGTTCGCGACCTGCTGTTCGGTGAGATTCAGTTCCTCGGACACTTTTTTATTGGGCAAGCCTCGGACAAACAGAAGTTCACAGCATTTGATTCGTTCATAATCAGACTCGTCCCTCCATTGACGGATTGTTTCTGACAACGTCTCCAGCAAATGTTTTTTTTGCCGATCTGCTCCCTCTCGGCTGCGAGCCATGCTGGAAGCTTTTCGGCTGCGTCCGGGAATTGTCGGATCGTCATCCATTACCATCGAAGGGCGTCGCCCCTGTTTTCGGAGAGCATCGGTAATTTTATAGGCGGCGATTCGAAATAGAAACGATTCGAGAGAGGTTCGTTTTTCATCGTAATTCGGCAGACTGGTTAAGAAACCGATGAATGTTTCCTGAACGATATCTTCTGCCATCGCTTTATTGTTGAGTCGACTGTAGGCGAATGCCTGCAAACGTCCTTCGTACGTTTCGATCACATGTTTCCAGACAGATTCCTCGCCTTTGCGAATCGAGGAGATCAGATTTTGATCGGCTGACGTATTCATAGGAAATCTTGATGAGGATCATTGTCTGTGACCGGCAAATCCCGATGAACCAACGCCGACGCGACCGGGCATAATTTGTCGAGCAATTTCAATGATCTGCTTTCGATACTCGATTGTAACTGAATTTGGATTGACTTCCCACATGGCCTTGTAGAGCGCAGTTTTCCGCGTACGATTTCCGTTTCGACTGCCATCACCCCCAATAAAATGATCGATGATCACGCCAGCGGCAGCGGTTTCGATCGCCTTAAAGAATTGTTGGGGATGTTCGATAGGTAGTAAAGGGGCGACTGTGACAGTTACGGGTATCCCCATTTGTTTGAGAATTTTGCAGGTTTCCAGTCGATGGAAG
>DOCI01000207.1:6348-7382 GCA_003503535.1 Planctomycetaceae bacterium | reverse complement strand
AGGCGGGGGCAAACCCTGCAGACGGTCGTAGTCGGATTCAATCGAAACATGGACTCTCAGGTCGATCACCTGTTTGAGTCTTTTAATCTGCTCCAATACGTTCAGAATCCCAGTGGAATGGGTTTGCAGGATGAGCTGATCGGGCGGAAAGACGAGCATTGCTTCAAGTAATGATTTTGTGATGCCGAATCGCTTTTCCTGAGGGACAAAAGGATCCGTTGAGCTGGAACAGAAGATCGAGAACGCACGTTGGCTCCGATGAGACCAGCTTTGTTCCCGTTGAGCGGTTTTCAGATAGATCTCCGCGGCATTGGACCGGACTTCCAGAAAACTCCCCCAGTCACGCCCTCTGGTGACAAAAGGATTGTGTTGCACATAGCAGCCGACTCCACAAAGCGAGTTCCCAAAACTGCAACCGCGGTATGGCTGGAGAGAATGTGTCGAGATTTCTGTCAAATAGCCTGAGCAGCGAGTCAAGATCTGCTTCACAGTGGTTTGCGAAATCGTTATCGACATGCGCCAGGTTCTACAATCCCTAAAATCGGTACGAACTCACATGTGATTCTCTGCTCAATCGAGAAACGGAAAAAGATCATTGTGACTGCTCGTACGGTCTTTCATGTTGAAGGCACACTGGGGAAATGTTGCGTTTTGGCAACAGCCCTGGTGCATTCAGGCAGCAATTCATGCCAGGAAAAGATTTCCTTTCATCATTGCTGAATTCCTCCGCGGAGTCTATCGGAAACCGGACTGATCACATGGTTTCCCAATGAAAGCGATTTTCCCTTTGACACCCCTCTCATTCACGATGAGATTTGGGGTTCTTCCAAGCTGATTCCAAATACTGAACGAAAAATTAAAAATTTAAGGTGCCCTGTTATGTTAAAAGCATTAATGAATGATGAATCTGGTTTCATCGTCTCTTCAGAACTCGTCCTCATTGCAACGATTCTCGTCATCGGACTGATCGTCGGATTGAGCTCAATTCAGCATGCCGTTGTTGCAGAATTGAACGATGTTGGCGATGCCATCGG
>DOCI01000207.1:5974-6269 GCA_003503535.1 Planctomycetaceae bacterium | reverse complement strand
AACGATGTTGGCGATGCCATCGGAAGCTTAAACCAGTCGTATTGCTTCACCGGATTCTCGAAGCAGAAAAGCTTCAGCGGTGGACTCGCTGCTTACACACGCGGATCTTCATTCGTAGACTCCGTTGATGATTGCGACAATGATCAGTGCGACATCTCCTGCGATGCACCAGTCAGCGAAGGCCCTAAATCGAATTAGGGTCAACAGCTACCTGCTATGACTGAAAACTCTAAGCCGTGTGAACCTTGGTTCATGCGGCTTTTTGCATTTGGAACATGGGTTCATCAAAATGCCT
>DOCI01000207.1:558-5857 GCA_003503535.1 Planctomycetaceae bacterium | reverse complement strand
AAATGCCCATTCTTCCCAATTTTCTATTAATGATGATTTTGATGATTAAGCATATTGTACCTGGTTGGTTCTCTGGTAAACTAAGTTGCGATTCAAAGGCTGGTTGCTATTCAGCGACTTGTTTTGATCGAATGCGGGTCATTGCAGTGACTGATGGAAATGAGCCTCCATTTTTTACTGTTACACTCTGCAGTTCATGTTTGAAGTCGTTCTTGGCCGTTCGACTTTGCTTGGATTTCACTGATTTTGTCTGAACTCATGGAACTTTTCTCAATTGATCGAGCCTGAAAATTTGAGAACCCATGGCCGGACAAAGCAGCAACTTTGGCCAGTTGGCGAAATCCAAAACATCTCTCTTTGTAATCAATGTTAAAAAAGAAAAGGTCCCCTGAAATGCTAAAAGCATTACTCAATGATGAGGCGGGTTTCATCGTCTCTGCAGAACTGGTGCTCATTGCCACGATTCTGGTCATCGGTTTGATCGTCGGCTTAAGCTCAATTCAGCACGCCGTAGTTGCTGAACTGAACGATGTTGGCGATGCCATCGGTAGTTTGAATCAGTCGTACCTCTACACCGGATTCTCAAAAGAGAAGAGCTTCGGTGGCGGTGGTGGGAATGGTATTGCAGCTTACACTCGCGGTTCTGTTTTCGTGGATCAGACTGATGATTGCGATAACGATCAGTGCGACATTGCCTGCGATGTTCCTGTGAACGAAGGTCCGAAACGACTCTAAATGATTCCCGCTTCGGGATGATTTGTTAAACTGAAAGGCCACGGATTTTTCCGTGGCCTTTCTTCGTTTCGGAGAAAGAATACATTCCGTCTCATTCCTGATCATTCGCCATGTGTCATACCTTTAATGCTTCTTTGAACACAACCGACCTGATCGACTGGTTGGAGGTCGTGATCAATCGAACTCAGGGCGATCCACATGGCAGTTTCTTTCCGTTATCTTCCATCCCGGCGATTCGCCTGAACCGCTCCGGCGAGCGTGAGTTGGTCAGTCTGCAATGGGGCTTGCTACCATTCTGGTGGAAGCCGAATACTCGTCAGAAAACGGCGAAGGCGTTCCAGCGGATGACCTTCAATGCCCGCAGTGAAACGATTCATGAGAAACCGACCTATCGCGAGGCATTCAAGCGACGTCGTTGTGTGATTCCAGCGACCAACTTCTTTGAGGGCGGTCAACTGTTTTACCGAACAGACGCAGAATTCCTATGCCTGGCTGGATTATGGGAGCATTGGCAATCGCCCGATGGCAACGAGACAATCGAGTCCTGCACGATTGTGACAACCGATGCAAACAGTCTGGTGGAGATCTATCATCCTAAGAAAAGGATGCCCGTCATTCTTGAAGATCAGGACGCAATCTGACGCTGGCTCAGTCCCGATTTGGTCGAACGGGAATCTCTCGAAAACCTGATGCAACCCTTCCCTGCTGATCGCATGTCTCATGAGCGTGCTCCTGAAAAGTGAGCACACGCTGGAGAATAATTAAACTCCAGCGAAATCATAACCCGAAGCGTCAGCGAGGGGCCAGGTTGGAATTCATAATTAGCTGCATCTTGTCCATGAAGACCGTGGGCAACGAAGTGGAGTATCAATCAATGTTTTAGCCACGCTGACCAGCTTTTTTCATGAAATGGCATACACGATTTGAATATTAGAGTTTAACAGAATTGCTAATCGTTAGCCGTCCCCTCGCTGACGCTTCGGGTTAAGATGTTTAACTCTGTCATCACTCTCTTTATTAATTGCTGGAGTTTTGCGAAACCCCAGCATTTACTCAAATTGAAACGATCCCTTGGGAACGGGACGAAACAAAGAGAGAATTCCGGCATACAGTATTGAGAGTAACAACCATATTGCTCCAGTGATCAGGACTGCCTGTCCGGCTTCAAACAATTCAGCTCCTGAAGAGTGCGACTGTTCCACACGAATCAAACTCGTCAGGTGGCAAATCAGGATCCACAGTGTATTCGCCAGAATCACACTTCCTAATCCCCGCCACACCCAGTACACAGAACGAATTCTTGACAAGTTCACACTCACTAACGCAGTCGCTGATGTTGCGACCATCATTGTTCCCAGCGGAAAATGCCCAAGTCCTTCCCCCGCCAGCCCAACACAGACAAACGCCAGTGCAGTCAAGGTCGCAGAGCATGTCAGACTGAGAGTTGTCAAGACAATTAAGAGCAGGCCGCTATTTTGCAGTGATGACTCGGCTCGTCCTGTGAATAACGTCAGTGCGAACATCGTGACAACCATCAGTAGGAGAATCGGAGTCAGCAGATTGAGTATGATTTTCATTCCAGTCTCCAATTACTCTTTAGGCATTGCTGCAATGCGTTCGGGGGAAATTTGCTGAGAGAGAATCAGAACTTGCCGCGAACTTTCTGCTTCGGTAATCGGCTCGACATCAATCTCCCAGAACGGACTGTTCGTTTTCACTTCCGCTCGAACAACACGCCCCAGAACCAAGGGTTGTTCCCAGGTTTGTTCAGGATCGTTCAGCACCACATAATCACCCTGGCTGATCGGAGCTGTGTTTTCGACATATTTCAACTCACATAATTCTGCTCCGGTCCCGTGCAGACTCCCGGCAGGTATCTGTTCGGACTGCGATGACTTGTCCGTTTTCAAAATCTGAACAGGACAGCGAAACTCGGGATGAGTGATAGATCGGTATGCGCTGCTCCAGCGGCCCACCGCAGAGACCTGTCCGACGATGGCTCTCCCAGCCAGAACCAGATCGTCGGGATGAATTTTTGCATCCGCTCCCAAATCGAGCAATGGCTGCTCGGCTTTGAGAATCCAGTCTTGTTCCCGGACGTTGTGGGAGGTCCCCGCATCGACCCATTCGCCTGATCTCCAACGTTCTTCGAGCGATCCACTCATGCGGCGAGCTTCAATCAATCGAGGTTGAAACAGACTCTGAGAAGTCTCAGCCGGCAACTTCTGGTTTTTATCATTCAACAACGATTTCAATGCGAGAACCTGTCGTTCCAACCGTGAAAGTTCTTCATGGCTTTCTGAGACCTCTTCATTCTTTTCACTGGTCGAGGTCGCAGCCCTGCCTCGAAAATTGCTCAGAAATGTTTCGACTGGTAATGTTGCAGCAAAACGGGCAACAGGGGCAAACCCATCTCGCAGTTGTCGGCGGATTTCGACTCGCTGAACTTCCGGCAGCACAGCAGCAACACAACCGAGCAGCATCCAGCTGGTTAGTATAAGAATCGCTCTGGTCTGGTCACGATGATTCATGAAGGAAAATCTTAGAGGTTTTCAGAATGTGTCGGTCAGGTTGTGCCTGACGGAATTAGACGCCAAATGGAAATCACATCAGACTGTAGGTTGGGTTAGCGGTACGCGTAACCCAACGTAATGGATCTCTATTTTCCGAAGTAACTTCACCGCATTTGTTGGGTTACGCTTCGCTAACCCGACCTACTACTACTGTTTCAGAGAGACTTTTCCTGTTTACAAATTCCCGCTGTCCGACATCAACACATGTTTCCATTGGCTAAGATGTTCCAGGCAAATCGCCGTGCCGCGGGCGGCAGTCGTTGTGGGATCGTCATCGATACGAACGGGAATTCCCAGAAACTCACTGAGGTACTGATCCACTCCCCGCAACAAGGCTCCGCCTCCGGTGAGTACAACTCCGGTTTGAGCCAGATCTGAAATCAACTCGGGTGGACACTGCTCGATTGTCTCTCTCAGGCAGGCAGCAATTTCTTCAAGGATGCGGACAAGAACTTCGCGGATTTCTTCGCTGGTCACAATTGCTTTTCGAGGCACACCGCTGACCAGATCGAGCCCACGGACTTCGAGAGCATCTTCCTGCGGTAGTCTCCAGGCAGAACCAAGTTCCATTTTGACTCGCTCTGCGGTTTGTAATCCGATTTTCAGCGAGTACTGACGACGCAGATATTCGACAATCGCATGATCAAAATGCTCCCCGGCTACCCGCGAAGATTTACTGACAACAATATCTCCCAGACTGAGCACAGCTGCTTCAGTCGTTCCGCCGCCCAGGTCGCAAATCATCGAGGCGATCGGCTCAGAAATCGGCATGCCCGCTCCAATCGCGGCGGCTCGGGCCTCTTCAATCAAATAAACTTTGCCCGCTCCCGAACGCTCAGCACTGTGAAAAACCGCTCGCTTTTCAACGGGCGATATTCGGCCAGGAACTGCGATGACTGTTTTCGGTCGTAATAAATGCTTGCCGCCAGTCGCCTTGCGGACAAAATATTTGAGCATCGCTTCACAGAGTTTGAAGTCGGTAATTACGCCTTCAGAAAGTGGCCGGACTGCAGAAATGGTATCTGGAGTGCGCCCCAGCATCTGGCGAGCCAGTTTGCCAACCGCTGTGCCTCGCCCCAGAATGCGACGGGAATCCCGAGCCAGCGCGACGACCGACGGTTCATTCACAACAATACCGCTCCCCAGAACTGCGATCAAAGTATTCGCAGTGCCGAGGTCGATCCCCAAACCCGGGGATATCCAGCTATCGAAGTGCCGCAGCATGAAAGTGCCGACTGTAAAAGGTCATCCAGACAAGAACCGTCGGAATGTACTTCCAATACAGCATTTACAGCAAGAGCGAGTTGGGGAAGGGGGAAGGTTGAAGGAGGAAGGCGGAACACATGGGGGAATACGTTACATAGAGAAGAGAACACGTGAGACTGGCCACTCGCCTCTCACTAAATATCCAGGTCTAGAAACTGGCCGACCATTTGATCAGTATTCGGCGTACGTTTCTCGGCTTTCAGCCGATCCAGATTAGCCCTTGCTTCTTCATGGGGATCAGCTGGTTCGTGATGCTCGTGTGGAGCATCGCGGCCGTCGGCATCACGATCACTTTCGAGTGTGGCTTCGCCGACATCCTCACACTGACGGGAAGTCAAAGCATTCAGCGAATCCTTAAAGTCTTGTCCTGCCTGAGCTTTCGTCGCTTCATTCTGTCCCGGACGATTCTGCTGACCGCCGCTGACCGAACTGGCGATCAACGGAAAACTGGTACCGGTAAATCCAATCTGACTCATTTTGACCACTCCCTGTTATTGGAAGCTCAGTGAAATCAGCCTGCTTACTTACAGACTGATTTTCAATATCACTCGTAAAGCGAGTGAAGTTATGCATTTGGAAAAGATGCGAGGGGTCAATCAAAAGTATGTCAATTATCGTTAATGTCGACTCATTTCAGCTGATACTTAAGGCAATTTGGGAAAGATTTAACGATTATGCGAATAAATAGAATCCGTAGGTTGGGTTAGCGGAACGCGTAACCCAAC
>DOCI01000207.1:0-448 GCA_003503535.1 Planctomycetaceae bacterium | reverse complement strand
TAGCGGAACGCGTAACCCAACCTACTGGCTGCAAGCCTGTCCTACTTTTTCAGTTCACAGCTGAGAGTGCTTCGTCTGGTCTCCAGTCGATAATGTGCAGTTCGACGTTTTCGCGGCCGCGGAATTCGTTGATGATCGGTTTGAAGCAGACGGAAATTCGCTCGCCTGCGGATTCCATTTCTTCCGCCCATTCGCCGCGACCGAAGGAGATGGCACGTAAAATACAGCCGTAATGCTTGAGTCGCACTGCGAGATGGCGGCCGCCTTCGCCCATGGTCTTCGGTTTTTCTGCGAGTTCAAGCCCTGTCGAAACGAAGACTGGACGTTCATTCTCACAACCGAAGGGGCCGAGGAATTCGAGTTCGCGAATCGATTTCACAGTCAATTCCGCCAGTGTCACTTCGGCATCAATTCGCCGTGGGACCGATTCCTCAGCCGATTCGACCAG
>DOCI01000217.1 GCA_003503535.1 Planctomycetaceae bacterium | reverse complement strand
GGAAAATAATCAAACCCGGGTGGTCCTGTTCAGGATGCTAACGGAAACCCGCTTTCCAATTGGGACAGGCACAAGACCATTTTCAAATGGAATCTGCAGTTGCATGGACATAAAATATCCAAAAAGCGCTATATTTGCTCCTGCTGAACGCTGCAGCTAAATTTTGAAAATGCTCTGAAAAGCATTTCAATTGTTCAACAGTCCGATCCCTGTCCAGGTATTCTCAATCTGCTTTACCACCACAGATAGGACCGCAGGGTTTCGATTGGAGCTCGAAAAATCACATATCCGAGTGGATATTTCCCACAATCGAGAGTTGCCCGAATTCGTGTTCCTGGGAGTTGATCAACTCCCGATGCCTGCAAGTCGATCGCTGCGACAGCAAACGCCTGGCCCGTCGGATGTTGTTCGACAGTCGGCGAGAGGATTTTCAGGACTCCGCTCCAGTGACTCTTTGCTTCTGCCAGCGAAACCAATTTCCACTCCTGTTGGGGAGCCGCTTCCAGAGTTTGTTTCACGAATTGCAGATCAACATCTCGAACCTCGACAATCGCCTCCCAACTGGAATGAGGATCACCAACCGTCAACAGTTGTTGACCCGATTGTACAGGGCGACCGGCTAGCTGATGCTCGGCATCCCAGGTGAGAATCTGTCCGGCCAGCGGACTGTTCAATTTGAGAGACTCAATACGATGTTTCACCAGAGACTGTTCTGCCTGTAAGCCCTGGAATTCTGCTTTGAGCTCAGCCAGTCGGATCCCGATGTTCACATCGACCGTATCCCGGCCATCATTGCGGCGTTCCGCTTCCGGGCGGGTGTTACGCAGGCTGCGAATCTGCTCATTCAGAGTGGCAACTTCGCCATCCAGTGCACTCAAGCGGGTTTCCAGATCCAGGCTCGTAATCGTCAATAACAGTTGATCTTTGTCGACGATACGATTCTCTGGAAGATGCAAATCATTGGCATGGATCGTGCCCGTTTCCGGAGCATACAGATTTCTTCGATCCTCCGGAACAAGATATCCCTCAGCAGAGATTGTCATCGGTATTGGCAGGAGTACAAGAACGGCTGCAATGACCAAGCCTGCAGGCCACAGCCACCAGCTTCTCGAACGTTTTGTTGAAGTCTGCTTTTTCTGAGCAGATAACACCAGACGCCAGACGGGAAACTCCTCGATCAACTCGGGATTGATCGTCATCCGGGGAGTTTGAAACGATTCAAGCAGGAGTCGGGAGGGATGATGAAACTGTCCTGCAGGATCGACTTCAAAAACATGAATTGATTTAGCAGATAATGAATAGTCTTTCAGTTCTTGTGCCTGGAACGTCCTGGGCTCTGGGAAATCGTTGTCGAAAAGAGTGCTGGCAAACTGCGTCAGATTACGCAGCGCTGGAGAACGGGAGTCGATTTCCGATCCACCGCTGATTGCCAGCAATTGAGTCTTTTGCCCCACCTTTTGAAAAAGACTGCAACGATTTGTGTAACCATGGACGACCAGTAATTCCAGCAACGCCTGCAAACATTCAGCGGGGGGAGTCTGTTGCTGGATTCGCCAGAACTGCTGCAGCAATTCCAGAGAATGAAAATTATTATCAGGAGTCGCGGGAAGTAAAATTTTGAGCCATCTTGGCCCATACTCGTGAGTCATCTGGTGAATGCGGTCGGATTGTAAAAATGGCTCCATCGAAATTTTATTCGTGACAATCATTTCAAAGATGCCTGATGCGACATCGTTTTCAATCAGTGGGACGGCGATCAGTTCCAGGCTGACTGCCTCGGACGATTTGATTTGCGAGGCTTGTCCCTGAGCCTTGAGGACGGTCTTTTGTTCCGCAGCTCGCTGTAATAATTCGTGATGCCCTGCCCATTTCTGATAGATTGAAGTGGCATCCTGGTCACCAAATCCGTGACTGGCCACAAGATGAAAGTCATTTTCGGAATCAATCTGCCAAAGCAACCAGGATGTCGCTTCCGGAACAAGTTGGCTGATTTCTTCAGCAATATTGGATTTTGATTTTTGCATAGGAAATCGATGAGACATTTATGGATGGGTCAGCAAAGCGTCCTGCCACATTAACTTGAGATCAAAACAGCCCGACCTTCTTCACTGCGTTTTATCAGACTGCACTTCGAATTGCATTGTCCCTGAAGTTAAGTTTTTGAAGAACGCACATCTGTCAATTTAGGTTGTTTAGGTTGCTTATTACTGTCATTCCGGTCTTGCGGATCATTTCGATCGTGTTTTCTTTGTTTCACCCCACTCTAATCACCGATAGAACGATGGAAGGTGTACTTACATTTTGAGTTCGTTGTTGTCTTTTGACAGGACGCATTGTGACACTTTCAGCTCGCAATGGACATTATTTCCCAGGGACGGGATCAATTTTGGCTGAGACAACTCCACAATTTGATGCTTTCGAGCCTGTCCGTTCAAAAACGGTCAATCGATTTGCGCGGGGGCTGTTTCTATTCAGTATGGGAACACTTTCGCTGGCGTTATGTCAGTTGACCGGTTGTCAATGGCCGGGGAAACCAGCCGCTGGCGTCTCAACGGAAACTCAGAAGTATTATCAGACCGCTGCTGCTCAAATTGAATATCCTCAGCTGGAACAACCGGTTCCCAGCGATGCATTGCTCAACAGTAACCCGATCAGCCTGGTGACCGATCTCGATTCGATTACGTACCGCAACCTTCAACTCGCCGATGCCGTGAAACTGGCTTTGGAAAAATCGAAAGTCATTCGCAATCTGGGAGTGACCATTCTGCGATCTCCCGAATCCGTGACCACGTCCTTCGATCCGGCTTTGGTCGAATCCGATCCGCGCTTTGGGGTTCAGGCTGCCTTGAGTGCCTTTGACACCTCATTTGGTGCCAGCGTGATTCATCAGAACAACGACCGGGCTTTGAACAATCAGTTCTTCGGAGGTGGTACACGATTACTGCAGCAGGAAGCGACTGTCATGCAGGCCCAGCTGGGGAAACAGTCTGCCTCCGGTACAGAATACTATTTGCGAAACATTACGGATTACGACAAAAACAACGCTCCCGGAAACCAATTCCCGGGAGCCTGGACGACTCAGCTTGAAGCCGAGATGCGTCAACCGTTGCTAAAAGGTTACGGCGTCGATTATTGGCAAACAGTCGGTAACAGCCAGACTCCCGGCTTATACAACGGAGTATTGATCGCTCGAACCAATACGGACATTTCCCAAAGTGATTTTGAGATTGCGATTCGCGACTTTGTCGCCGAAGTCGAGAATGCCTATTGGGATTTGTATTTTGCCTATCGGGACCTGGAGACAAAAATCGCTGCTCGGGATGCCTCTCTGGAATTGTGGCGACGGGTGGACGCTTTGAAACAACTCGGCAGAGCCGGAGGTGAAGCCGATAAGGAAGCCCAGGCTCGCGAACAATATTATCGCTTTGAAGAAGATATGCAGAATGCCTTGAACGGGCGTCCGGAAGACAATACGAAAACCTACAATGGAACCTCAGCCGGTTCGTTTAAAAGTAATGGTGGCGTACTCCGACTGGAACGACGCCTGCGATATCTGATTGGCATGCCGATCAACGATGGCTGCCTGATGCGTCCTGTCGATGAACCGCTTGCTGCTCCGGTCTGTTTCAACTGGGAGACAAATCTGGCAGAATCGGTCGATCAACGACCAGAACTTCGTCGTCAGAAATGGGTGATTAAGCAGCGTGAACTTGAAATGATCGCCGCCAAAAAATTACTGCTACCGGATCTCGATCTGGTTGCGTTGTATCGCTGGCGTGGATTTGGGGAAACACTGACGAATCCAAGTAATGGTGGTGCCCCCCGCTTCGATAGTGCTTACGGAGATTTGGCGAGCGGACGTTTCCAGGAATGGGAACTCGGTGTTGAACTGGATGTTCCGCTGGGAAATCGCCAGGCTCATGCCGGGATGAGAAATGCCGAATTTAAACTGGCCCGTGCTCGTCAGGTTCTCAAAGAACAGGAACGGGTAATTGTACTTGAGTTAAGCAACGCGATGTCTGAATCGGTCCGGGCATGGGAAGTGATGCAGACGGTGCGGGAGCGTCTTGAAGCGGCTGGGGATCAGGTGAATGCACTCAATGCTGCTTATGAAGCTGATCAAGCCCCCTTGAATCTGGTCCTGGAAGCTCAGAGACGATTTGCTTCTGCAAAAAGCTCTTATTATTCAGCGGTGATGGATTACAATGTTGCGATCAGAAACGTGCACTTTGAGAAAGGATCCTATCTCGAATATTGCGGCGTGCATACCTCGGAAGGACCTTGGTCAGAAGGTGCCCATCAGTACGCAGCTCGCAAGTCTGATCTGAAACAGCCGATGCCGAAAGTTCCACGCTGGATCAAACCTCCGCGTGTGATCAGTCACGGAATGACTCCAGATCCTAACGATCAGGAAATCATTGCTGAACCTGTCGAAGAAATGGGAATGCCCTACTCAATGACTCCTGAGGAAATGCCTTCAGAGACTCCAGTGAATGAAAATTCTCAAGATCAGAAACCGGAATCCGAAATGGAGACAGAACTGACACCTACGCCCATTCTGCTCCCCGAACCAGGGGCAGCACTCGATTTGAATCCTGAGTTATATCTTCAGGATCCCGTCTTCTCCGATGAAACTGTCAACTCCACTCCAGTGGTCCGACCTCTGTTTGAGTAATTGCTGATTTGTAGACAATATTCGTCAACTGAAAAGCTGAGGCCTGTTGTCCCTTCTCGGACTTCTCGACGGATTCGACAAGCGAATCTTCTTGAGTTACGCTATGCAAAACCAACCCAGGAACTGTCATGCAATGGCTTAAAACTGATAATTGTCAGTTCGCTTGCCGGAACTTCAATCGAAAAGTATCTGATGAAACCTGAGATTACGGCTGTCGTGTTTGATCTCGATGGCTTGATGTTTAATACGGAAATGATTTTTAATAAAACGGGCACCGAGCTTCTACGGCGGCGGGGGATAACCGATGTGCAGCCTGTGATCGATCGGATGATGGGCCGCCGGGCTCATGAAGCGTTTGCGGAGATGATTGATCACTGCAATTTCACCGAGAGCATCGAAGAGTTGCAGGCCGAGTCGAATGAGATTTTTCATGCCCTTCTTTTCGATCACATCGAGCCGATGCCGGGGCTGTTTGATTTGCTCGATCTTATTGAACAGCAGGAATTACCCAAGGCGGTGGCGACCTCTTCCGGTCGGGACTATCTCGAAAAGATTTTGACACACTTCAGCATCCTCGACCGATTCCAGAAGACTTTCACATCGAACGACGTGGAACACGGGAAGCCCCATCCCGAGATTTATCTGAAAGCGACTCGAGAGCTGGGACATTCTCCAGCGAATGTTCTTGTACTTGAAGACAGCAGCAATGGCACCAAAGCCGCGGCTGCTGCGGGGACTCATATTGTGTCGGTCCCGCATGAATTCAGTTGCGGTCAGGACTTCTCGCGTGCGAAATACATCGCAGAATCATTGTCCGATCCTTACATTCTGAATCTGTTGCGGTCATAATGCGAACTTATCCGCCCGTATTGTAATAAGACGGCGGGTGGCGGGAGCGCTCTGCTTTAGCGGAAGCCCCCGGATATTCTACGATTCGGGGGCTTCTCTTCAAGAGCGCCCCCGCCACCCCCATCGATTTGCAGCATTTTATCCCATTGATTAGGCGCTGCCTGACCTATCGAATTAAGCTCCTTATGAGTCCTCAACGAAAACCTTACGTGAAGCATGTGAAGCGAAACTCCAAACCGGTATCGCGTGGCCCACTGGCCGAAGAACACTTTTTACCGATCGATCTGGAAGAAGAGCCGTCCGGGAATCTTCCTGTCGTGGAAGTGAAGGCTCCCGTGAGGCATCCCATTCTCTATCGCAAACGTCTCGGCAACTTTGACACCCGTGCCCGACCGGGCGATCTGGTCAGACTCGAATTGAGTGATGGGACACACTTCGGGCATGGTCTATTCAACTCCCGAGCCGAAGCGACGATTCGAGTATTGAATCGGACAGACGAAGTCCCCAACTATGCCTGGTGGAAACGAATCGTTCAGCAGGCCTGCGGTGTCCGCAGAGATCTGCTTAAAGTCGATGCCGATACGAATGCGTATCGAGTTATTCATGCAGAAGCGGATTTGCTGCCGGGGATTGTGATTGATCGATACGAAAACATTCTGAGTGCAGAATGCTTTTCGCTGGGAATGTATCGTCGGGCTCAGGGCATTCTGGAATTGATTCAGGCGGAATTAAAAACTGAACATTGGCGAATTACCTCAGCTCCGCATTCTCTCGACCACGAAGGATTCAATGAGCCGGGGCACAGTTCGCCTGATTGTCCGAAACAATCACTGGTTGAAGAATTCGGCACGAAGTTCAAAGTCGATTTTGATGAAGGACACAAGACCGGATTCTTCTGTGATCAGCGGGACAATCGTCAGCAACTGGCCAAATTCTGCGAAGGGAAATCCGTTCTCGATTTGTGTTGTTATACCGGCGGATTTTCTGTGCAGGCCAAACGAATAGGCAGCGCGGCTGAAGTCACTGGAGTGGACCTCGATGAAGATGCGATTGACACCGCCAAGGCCAACGCGAAATTAAACAAGCAGAACATCCGCTTCGTGCATGCCGATGCGTTTCCGTATATGCGGGACATGATTACGAATGGCAAACAATACGATGTGGTCATTCTCGATCCGCCGAAGCTGATTAACCGTCGAGAAGATTACGAAGAAGGCCGGAAGAAATATTACGATATGAACCGGCTGGCAACGCAACTGGTCGCACCGGGCGGATTGCTGCTCTCCTGCAGTTGCTCTGGCTTAATGCCGCCAGAGGAATTGTCCAAGACGATAGCAGCCTCGATTCCGGATAACAGTTGCGGGCGTTTCCTGCGAAAATGGGGAGCAGCGTCCGATCATCCTGTCGCGGCTCACTGCCCGGAAACGGAGTACCTGAAAGCGTATCTGGTGCAGATTGAACCTCGGTGATGATCTGTAAATAAACCGCCAAGTCTTTAAGAGCAAGAAGCAAGTTTTTGCAGGGTGCGTCTCGACGCACCTTTCACTGTTTTCGAATTTGATGGGTATTGTTTATTCTCGTGCAATAACACTCATAGAAAGGTGCGTTTAAATGCATCTATGAAGCCAATTTTGTC
>DOCI01000143.1:607-7373 GCA_003503535.1 Planctomycetaceae bacterium | reverse complement strand
GTGATGGGCGTGGGGATTGCACACGACCAGGACCTTCGCATTGCTCAGGGCGTGCCACCCATGATCCAATCATTTCGACTTCAATCTTATTCCAACTGTATAATAATTGCGCACAGTCATTTAGTGGATCGTTCCGATTAAAACTTCGGGTTTTGTGCCACTAATAATTTGGGTTGATGTTCTTATAAAGCACGATAACGGAGTGCGTTACCGTTATTTGATGCCCAAATCCAAGCCCTGAAAGGGGACTGGGAACAGATTGAGAATTGGCGTCCGCTGATTCCTTGTTTTGTGTTTTCGATCTAACTGCAGCAAAACACAGGCATTATTCCAGATCACCATATGCTGACAGATAAAGAGTGGTAAAACATGTTCTCCGCATTCAAAGACCATACACGGCTTGCGATCATCAATTCTTCTCACCGGGTGTCGTTCAAAAAGCATATGCAATCTGGAATAATATTCTACTCGATTCTGTTCGCAGCGGCAGCAACTGTCCAACTCATCGACACGCCACCAGTTGACGCAGATCAACCCGATCGCCCAAACATGATTTTCATCATGGCCGATGATAAGTAAGAATATCGAAGGCTAAATGTAACCCCAATCCTGTAAAAAAAGGTACTTTGCTGATTTTCAATGAATTTATAACCACTGACGATCTCGTTGAATTCAGTTAATTTCAATACAAATAACTACACTTAGCTACATCGAAAATATATAACAGTGTTGCCATGGAATGGCGGATTCAGTTTTAAAGTGTACGGAATTTTGGCATGAATAACTCGTGGTGTGATTTGCATTTGTACTTCTCCCGAGGCTGGTGGCTGAGATCGTTCACCGCTTGAGCGATCTGAGAGTTCGTCAATTTACGGAAGTCGCTGCCTTTTGGAAAGTATTGCCTCAATAGTCCATTCGTATTTTAATTCTGGCCTCGCTGCCACAGACAGCAGGGAGCGGCATAATAGACTGAACAGGACAGGTCGTTTTCCAGAATCGCATGGCAAGAAAACTCGGTCCCGTTGCCTGTCGTCAATGTGAGAACCAAGCAATCAGGAATGCCCTGAAAGGCCTTTAAAGAACCCGCATTTAACGTCGCAGCCTGTTTATCTTCGAGAAGCCCCACGACCACATATCCAGGGTCAGCACTTAAAGTACGCGCTGACCCTGCTGACCATGGGATTATCTTACTAGCTCAATCGCCTATAGAGTTCGCGGTTTTTCTCCAGAACATACTGAGCAGCTCGATCAAAATCCTCATCGGGCTTTGTTAGAAGATCATTTATCGCTACAAGGGCGAGGTCGTGAGGATCAACTCCTAATTCGTTGGCCAGTTCGTTAAGGCGATTGGATTGTTCATTCGTGAGTTCAAGTGAGAGATTCATATTTCCTCCGAAAAGTATCATTCGATCCTCAGTATATGACGGAGTTGAAAGTTGCGTCTATAAAAAAAGCGAGCCTTCGTTATGAGACGAAGGCTCGCTAAAGAAGTTCCGTTTCTTAAAACTCGCCCAGCACCTCACCCCCTGCACGTGTCGCAAGCTGTCGCCAGGTGTCGAGGTTGATGTTTTCGCTGACGAAGCGGACGCTGCCGTCGACGAGGCTGCATTGGACGCCTCCCTGATGGGCGCTGCGGGCACTGACCAGGGCGTAGTTGTGGAATCCGTTATGGCAGTCAGGATGGACGGCATCGTTCGGGCCATACCAGTGGTTGTACATCGTGTCTGCCAGATGGCCGTTGATCCACAATTTGCCTCGCTGACCTGACCAGGCCGGTGCAGAACCAGGCACGCAGGCAGTTGGCGTTGTTTGTGTACCCATCGAGAGGACAATGACCCGATGCTTGTAATCGGTTCCCGTGGGAGCCACATCCTGTCCATCGCCCAGTAGCTGTTCGCTGAAGGCGACCGTGTTGCTGGTGCCGTCGGTTACATCGCGGAAGCCGATTTTCGACTGAGCAAAGATAATGCCATCGGCGTTGGCATTGGATCCATCATCAGTTGTACCGGAACCATTCAGGCCGGACCCCATGCAGGCCGGGTAACTGATGCCGCCATATTCAGAGTTGGGAACGGATTCTTTATCACTTGGACAGGTGAGAATCGCCAGCTTTGTTTTGGCCGCATTATCGTTCTGACCAACAGCTGCGGCATTGAATGATCCGGAATTAAACGCATTCAATGGAGGCACATCATAGTCGAGCAGGTTCTGCAATCCTGCCTGCTCCACGAACGGCAGCAGTTGAGCATGAGCCGACCAGACATACGGATACCCCAATGCTCCCGGCGGGAAGACGCGATGAGTCGATTCATAATTGTGCAGAGCGAGCGCGAGCTGTTTCAGGTTATTCTTACAACTCGATCGCCGAGCCGCTTCACGGGCCTGCTGCACTGCTGGCAGAAGTAATGCTACAAGTATAGCAATAATTGCGATGACAACGAGCAGTTCGATGAGTGTAAAACCATTATTGTGATTTTTAGTTTTTATCTTTTGCATTGTAGATTTACTTTATTTTAAGTGAGTTAATCAGAATTCATTTCAGGCAAGATAGACAATTTCTATTATTGTTATTTTCACGAACTCAAGCCTTTCAGGATTCGTTTCTGATGCAGAATAATTTGCTGCCCGTCCGCAGAAGAATCGAACCATTTACGATGGCTACTCCATAAACAGTTGGTCGAGAAAACATAACTGCCGCTCGTCTTCTTTCTTCTGTTTCTTCTTCAGCGGTTGGGGTATTGTTCACGGGGGGACTGTCTTCAGTCCAAAGACTATTCTCCGAAAGGACTTCAAATTCTCGCCCCGCTTTGATGACAATCGTGAGCCCATCTCTTCCGAAAACATAGATTCGATCGCCAATTCCTACAGGAGTAGCCCATGCAGATTGAGCGAGTCTTTCCGTGTAAATCGACTCTCCAGTTTCCGCATCCAGGCAGTAGAGAACACCCGCGCGATTAATCCAATACGCCAACCCATTATGTACAAAAGGCGAAGCCCACGAAGGCACCGGGCTGGGATCCGTCCAACGAAATTCAGGTTGCCAGGTCTCATTGATTTTAGAGACCTGCATGACTCCATTAGACTTTCTTGCCAGCTCTGAATTTTCTCCTTCTCGTCCCGGAGAAGCCGCGATCAAAAAACGAGATTTACCAGCCGTCAACGGAGTTGTGCCTGTATTTCCTCCAACGTCTGTCCAACTCCAAAGCAATTGGCCTGTAAGAGGATCATAGCCATCGATCGAACCATCGGAACTGCAAACAACCTGCGGCTGATCTTCAATAGTGATCAAGGAGGGAGAACTCCAGCTGCGTCGACTTTTACGATCGGATTTCCAGATCACTTTCCCCGACTGTTTATCTAGCCCCACCAAATACGATGGACCGGCATCATCAATCAAAATAATGAGGGTGTTCTGATATTGAACGGGAGAAGCTGATAAACCGAACTCATTTTCGGGCGGACCGTAAAGTTCAGTCAACGACTGTTTCCATAACAATTTTCCCGCGTGAGATTGAGCGATGACGTCGCCGCTTTCAAAGTAGGCATACACACCTTTGGAATCGACTACGGGAGTCGGGGCGGCTCTACTCACGTAAACACTGCTCTTTAGAGGTAATGAACTTGCAGTAGAATAGCTCCACTTCTGTTGACCACCCTTCATGCTTAAACATGTCAACAATAATGTTTCCTTGTTCTCACCAGAAACGGCAGTGGTATAGATATTTTCTCCATATATTACCGGACTGGATTGTCCATATCCTTCGAGCTCTTGCGACCATGCAAGGTTCTCTTCAGGCGACCAGGACACTGGAATTGTGTCCTGAGAGATTCTAGTTGCCCCCTGGCCGAGAAATCCGGGCCACTGTTCAACCTGAGCATTCAGGGCGATGCTTATGACGAGTAATTTAAATAACATTGAATATCCTTGATTCTTTGAAATGGCGATTCATAGATCGCTTAACGACGAGACGGATTATTAGAATTCTCCGATGACTTTACCATCGTTACGGGCTCCCAGGTTCTGCCATGTTTCCTGATGAATATTCTCGCTTACAAAACGGACGCTTCCATCAGCCAGCAATGCCTGAACGCCCCCTTGATGTCGACTTCGAGCCGATTTAATCGCTGAGGAACGTGAGTAGCAATCGTTAATGAAAGAATTTGGACTCCGGAAAGTATTAAAGCCCGTGTCGCCGACGGATCCATCGGCCCATTTTTGCCCACGTTCGAAAGTCACGGTGAGAGAATCATCCAGGCACCAACTGTCCTGAACGGTAGCAGCGGTGGCATTCCAGACCATCGCCAGACTTCCTTCTGGCCCCATATTGGCAGTTCCACGTGTTGTATCTGCAGCGCCCGATCCGATAAGCGTTTCCGACATAGCCACTGTGTTGGAAGTGCCATCGGTCACGTCACGGAATTTTGTTTTGGAATCAATGAAGAAGATGCCATCAGTATCTTCATACACGCCACCATCGCGTCCACTTCCCTGACAGGCGACATAATTCGTTCCTGCCCAACTATCACTGTTTCGTTCATTCACATCACTCGGGCAAAGAAAGACGGGGACTTTGATTTTCACCCAATCAACATTGTCAGGATGAACGAAGCCGGTCGCTGCATAAGTAGGATCGGGAGCCCCGGGAGGAAGGAACATGAACAGTGGGACATTGAGATTTAAAGAATCATAGATATTGCTTTGTTCGAGCTGTGGACTGAGCATTGCCAATACTGACCAACGATAAAATCATTCATCATGCCCGGGAGCCTCTGGGGCTTGATAGTTATCACGTTGAGATGGCATGTATCCGAAAGTTGATTCAAAATTATGTAACGCCAGACCAAGCTGTTTCAGATTATTTTTACAACTCGATCGCCGAGCCGCTTCACGGGCCTGCTGCACTGCTGGCAGGAGTAAAGCCACCAGTATGGCAATGATTGCGATGACAACCAGAAGTTCGATCAGCGTGAAACCGCGCCGTTTTTTTATGAATTGAGAATTTTGATTAAACATGAAATTACCTCAGCAATGAAATTGAAAAACAGGAGATGCTGCGGCTCGTGATGGCACGCTCACACCGGGCGCAGGACTACCTGTGAAGAGTGAGCCAAGTCCCGGGTGAGCGCGCGAACACAAGCCGCAAGCTGTCAAAATGGAGCTGAAATTTGAGAGGAAGGATGCTTAAAAAACGTTGTTTAGAAAAATCAACGCGGGTGGCGGGGGCGCTCCGCTTCAGCCGAAGCCCCCGAATGTTCTATGTCCCGGGGGCTTCTCTTCGAAAGCGCCCCCGCCACCCTTAATTATTTAGCTCCTCAAAAATCAGCGAAGCCGTTGCTTTTCAAGCCAGCCGTGGCGGAGGTTCAGGGGGATCGAGCGGGCACTCGATCAGCGTTTCGGAAAGAAGGCAGACACTTCCCGTCAATTTCATCGCAGGAAGCTCGGCTCTGTTCACAACCAGATCGCTCCAGGGGAGCGAGTTCCAGAAGAAACTGCTCTGACCATGACAACGTAAAACAAATGCGGTCAGCACCATCTGAGTTTTCGCTGGAGTCTCATCATCTTCTGCAACAGTTGAGGAGGTTTCCTGACAACATCCTGCAGTAACGACAGATTTGCAGCAAGCCTTGTCGGAAGATTCAGGTTTCTGACAGCAACTGGAAGTTACCGCCTGAACAACCTGACTTTCAACAGAATGCTGAGCACAGCAGCTTTTTTCGATCTGAGATTTTCCTGATGCCTCTTTCTCAGCGGCTGCAATTACATAATCCGGCGGCGTGACATGATTCGCTTTGGCCCAGGCCAGTTTCTGAGAATCATTGAAACAGCAGCAACTTTTCCAGCACTGTTTAGCCGAGGCACAACCACAGGGGCGATCCTGACAGGGAAACGGCGTCGAGCGGTCTTTATCAGCAGTGACCGGCACAGCCATCGGCAGCGGGACAATCGAAGCGCACATTCCCAATACGACAAGCAGGGCAATCGCCTGTCGGAACGTGATTCGAATTGACTTCATTAACCGAGGAAGCATGCTGGTCCAGTATCATTTTCAGACGCAATCGTTGCTTATCGGCTCACTCTCCACAGGCTGAGTTTACCAAGCCGGACAGAAGAATCCAGCGAGATTCACGAGAATCTAAAGAGTGTGACATTTTGACAGAATGAGAATTGACTTCACCATCATTCAATTCGTTCCATGTGCCTCGTAGCGCTGCAATCTCACTCTGGTGATTCACACTCTCTGAACTGCTTGACTGCCATTGATTGAAAAGTTCCCCCAGCGAAAACTCTCGTACGCCCGCGGAAAGCTACTGGTTGGCATAATAATAGAAGTATTCCAATTCCTCATGAGTCGTCACTTGATGTTTTCCTGAGTGTGAATTGAAAATAATCGTCGGGTGTCATACCCACGCTTGCCGGGGGCTTGTTTCTTGAGGCTAGCGTATCAAATTTAGCGTTGACTCCTGCTTAATCCACAATGCAACTATTCTTACTCACAACTGGATGACTTCCCGGTGAATTCCTTAACTCATTGCATGCTCAAACAAGATTGAGCATGGCACCCGGTTCAGAATAAAAAAGCCCACATCGTTTGGGATGTGGGCTTTTGATTCAATTCAATACTCCATTATGGTCCGCACAGTGGCCCCTACTTTAGCCCTGCATTGCACCAGCGGCGACGAGGGATTCCAGGAAGCCTTTCAGTTGATGGCTTCGCACAGGGTGTTGCAGTTTGCGGACGGCTTTGGCTTCGATTTGGCGGACGCG
>DOCI01000143.1:0-389 GCA_003503535.1 Planctomycetaceae bacterium | reverse complement strand
TCTTCGAGGGTGTAGGTGTACCCATCGCCGAGGCCGTAACGGAGTTTGATGATTTCGCGTTCGCGGTAAGTCAATGTTCGCAGGACGTGATCGATTTTGTCCTTGAGCATTTCCTGAGTTGCCGAGCTGACCGGACTTTCTGTGGACTGGTCTTCGATGAAGTCGCCAAAGTAGCTGTCTTCACCTTCGCCGATGGGGCGGTCGAGACTGATCGGCTGGCGTGAGATTTTCATCACACGGCGAGCTTCATCAATGCTCACTTCAGCTCGTTCGGCCATTTCCTCGACAGTCGGTTCGCGTCCCAGTTCCTGAACAAGATCTTTAGAGACTTTTCGCAGACGAGACATGGTTTCAATCATGTGCACGGGAATACGAATGGTACGAGCCTG
>DOCI01000013.1:33584-33882 GCA_003503535.1 Planctomycetaceae bacterium | reverse complement strand
GGCTGGCGGAGGATAGGCCGGAGTCGCAGGAGTTTCCTCTTCTTCAACCTCGGGTTCAGGCGGTGTTTCAACGCGATCATCGAGCCAGGAGTTGAGACGATCGGCAATAATCTTTTTGCGGGCAGCTTCGAGTTCTTCCGGAGTTGGTTCTGGGGGAGCTTCGTCAATCTCCAGATTTTCTTCCAGAGGTTCGATTGGGGCGTCATCGTTTGCAATGGGAGGGGGAGGAGCCTGATTTCGTTTGGCTCGCGACTCCTGAGCTTCCCGGAGAACGCGATTAATTTCTCCCCCAACGACT
>DOCI01000013.1:22052-33515 GCA_003503535.1 Planctomycetaceae bacterium | reverse complement strand
CCCGACTCAACATTTTCGTGAACATGAACATTACTGCCGAGTTCGAAATCGTCATCCTCTGCAGTGTCATCGGTCTCAGGGAACAGTCCGCCAATGTCACCGGCAGCAATCCATTGACCATGGACTTGATGACGAATCATATCTTTGGGACCGACATCTCCGCCGACGACCATATTGACGAGTTCATCAAACGGAAAAGGTCCCAATTCCTGTCCGAGTACTTGAGTGTACCAGTGGTCTGCAACGACGCGTTTGACGCTCGCAGATGACTGACGATCGATCGTAAAATCGTCGATGGAAGGAAGTTGGTCGTCGTCTTGCTGGTTCTTCTGAGCCGATGAACCAGATCCCGATTTGAAATCGATATCCAGATCTTCAAAACTTTCAGCAACCTCGAACTCATCGTGGTTTGGATAGGCAGGTTTATCAGGTTCTGTTTCCATCGTATTCAGCCACAATCGTCTGGAATTGACGACGATTCATATCGAGAGTCTGTGTATGGGCAGGTTATGACATGCTGAGGCATCATTGTTTCATCAGCTGTCTATATGTTTCATGATGACACTCAAAAGCAGTGGTTTCAAGTGTGAACTGTTTTACTCTGAGGAATGGATGGGGTTGAGTTGTTCCAGGTCGATTGGAGTTTTGAGCAGAGTTGACTGGAGCGATCGAAAAGGTCGAGTTCCGAGAAAAAGAGCATTGACAAGGCACGTTGACCAGCAGCTGTGATCATGGTTTTGTCTTCCGACCACCAGTTACTGAGCCCCTGTTCCTGCCAGAATTCGGCATGATCGATTAACGGCACACCCTCCACGATGGCGACTTCCCGGACGAGGTCAGCCAGTTGATGGAGAGGCTGGATCGATTCATGCCCTTCAGCCAACGGAACGGGTGGGGTTTGAAAAACAGGTTCTGCACCTTGCTCACGCACAACTCCGGCCAGTTGACGTAAGCGTTCGGAATAGTCGAACGGCTTATCGACAGCAAATTGCATATCGGCGATTGTCGGCATGATAAACACCGCATCGGCACGGCATTGAAGCAACCCCTGCCTGGTAATTTTGATGAGGTCGTCTATCCCCGCATTTCGGACACCTGCGTTAACGATTAAGTCTGGAAAGCGACGTATTTCCCAGCGAATTCGATGCCGGAACATTTCTGCGTAACCCGGTTCGCCATGATATCGCAACCAGGCGGTCATCTCATCACCGACAAACATCCAGACCCGAGATTGAGGTTCATGAAGCCAACTGCGTATCAAATTCAATCCCTCGGTTCCGCCAAGCGGTTTACTGTCGAGGAGCTCGTTGATATTTCGACGCGATTTGCGTGGTCCGGCGGGGAGTGGAGAGACGTCGAGTTTTTTGGGAGGAGCAGGAGTTAAGTCTTTGACTTCCACTTTCTGCGGGGTGATCTCGGAATCCTCGGAATCGGATGGCTCGTTGGAGTTTTGACTGGGAATGTCGGAAAAGACTGAGGTTGGGTCGTCGTCTAATTCCTGTGGAGCGAGACGGCGTCCCAGAGGAACCATTTCGCATTCGACATCGGGAAAATCGGCCAGCACGGCTGAACCTGTCGCCATCCCTTTTATCAAACTGGCCGCATTTTCCGCCAGGATTCCTGAAGTGGATGTTCGGCGTGAGAGATAATCAGCGGAGGCATTCACGATTTTCATCAGTTCGGGATCGAGCAGAATCTGTTCGTCGAAGTGCTCTTCATACACAGACGGATTCGCAGCCCCGTCATACGAGACGAGCAGCATTCTGCGCCGGCGCGAATGGCGGTCCAACCGAACATGACTTGGCTTATGAAAGGCTCCCAACGACTTCTCACTTTCCCTTTGAGCGATCGATTCTTTTCGAAACAGAAATCTTCAAACTGCTATCAGACTCGAAATGTGAGCATGTTCCAAGGGGAAACTTCGGAAATATTTCAAATCTGACATCTCTATCCATAAATCTTACGGACCTTTCCCGTTTTAAAGGGATGTTGCAGAAAATCGACAACTTCCAAACGGCGGGTGGGTAGTACAACTCTCAGCATCGTGAAGAGCGTGTTTGGTCGCGATCACCACGCCCATCACTTAGTTCTGGGGCGTGCACCCAAGCAGGATATTCTGAATTCGCAAAGACTACATTCACCTGTTACATACTGTTAAATTCTATCCTTTCACATTGGCAACCCGGTTTAGTTCCAGTTCAGGACAATTTTCCCGGACATGCCGGAACGCATGATGTCAAAGCCTTCCTGGAAATCGGTATAGTGGAAGCGATGCGTGATGATGGGGGAAATATCCAGCCCGCCTTGAATCATGACGGTCATTTTGTACCAGGTTTCGTACATTTCCCGGCCATAAATTCCCTTGATGGTCAACATATTGAAGACGACTTTGTTCCAGTCGATCGCCATTTCTCCTTCGGGAATTCCGAGCATGGCAATTTTTCCACCGTGGCACATATTGTCGATCATGTCGTGGAAGGCGTGAGGATTTCCGGACATTTCCAGTCCGACATCAAAACCTTCATGCATTCCAAGATGCTTCTGGACATCGGCAATCGATTCGCTCCGAACATCGACCACATGAGTCGCCCCCATTTTCTTAGCGAGTTCAAGACGCCAGGGGTTCACATCGGAGACCACGACATATCGAGCTCCGGCATATTGACAAACCGCCGCAGCCATGCAGCCGATGGGACCAGCTCCAGTGATCAACACATCTTCTCCCAGAACCGGAAACGTGAGTGCAGTATGGACGGCATTCCCGAAGGGATCGAAAATCGAAGCAATGTCGCGATCGATACTGTGATCGTGATGCCAGACGTTTGTCATCGGTAACGAAATATACTCTGCGAAAGCTCCAGGACGATTCACGCCGATCCCCTTGGTATCGGCACACAAATGCCGGCGACCGGCCATGCAGTTTCGACAGCGACCACAGACAACATGGCCTTCCCCACTGACGACATCGCCCACGCGAAAGTCGGCGACATTGGAACCGATTTCAACAATCTCACCGACAAATTCATGCCCGACGACCATCGGCACAGGAATTGTTTTCTGAGCCCATGAGTCCCAGTTGTAAATATGCACATCGGTTCCACAAATCCCAGTGCGATCGATTTTGATGAGGACATCGTTGATGCTGATCGTTGGCTCTGGAACATCTTCCAGCCACAAACCTTCTTTGGAATGACTCTTAACCAGTGCCTTCATGACGTTGCTCTTTCAGTGAGATCCGATACTTTGTCGATGTTGATTTTATAGAGTTACAAACCGATTCCTAGTGCCAGAGATTCTCAGTTTTATTTCAGTAAGTATGAACCGATCATCGCTGTGCAATATCAGGGGATGAATTAACATTCTGGGCATAACATGGCGGCTGTGGTCGTAATACCGTAAAATTCCAGTGTCGTAGATTTTGACTCCGCTTATCCTCAGACACCTTATGATGACCCATTGATCCCGGACGGAAAGAGTGACTGTTCAATGCCTGTTCCAATGATTGTGTTTACGGATCTCGATGGCTGCCTGCTCAATCATGGAGACTATAGTTATGAGCCTGCATTACCTGTTCTGGATCGCCTGCAAAAGTTGCAGATTCCACTGGTACTGTGCTCCAGTAAAACCGAAGCTGAGATGCGTCCCCTGGCCGAGGAGCTCAATGCCTGTCCTACGATCATTTGTGAAAATGGAGGCGTTGTCTGCTGGGATAATATGGGAGACCGGACGGTTCTGGGGTCGGATCGAGAAAGAATTCTGGAGGTTCTGAGCGTTTGCAAAGAGCAGTATCAGTTTTCATCGTTTCGAGATCTGGGTGTCGAGGGAATTGTGCGAGCAACAGGACTCTCAGTTGAAAAGGCAACACTGGCTGCGAACAGGTATTGTACGGAACCGCTACTCTGGGAAGACGATGAGACTCGGATTGAGTCGTTTCGCGAAGAACTTCAAAAGCATCAAATTCAGTTGACACGCGGTGGTCGCTTCTGGCATGTGGCAGGGGAAACCGACAAAGGTCGCGGGGCAGCGACAGCCTATCAACGAATGACAAAGGGATGCGATCAGTCTGTAACTTCGGTCGCCTTGGGAGATAGCCCGATCGATCAGCCGATGCTCGAATGGGCAAATATTGCCGTAATCGTTCCTGCACCAGATGGAACGATCCGGCTGGATTTTGAGCATCCCCGCAAAATCATCGCCGCATTCCCGGGCTCAAAAGGCTGGGCCGAAGCGATGACGAGAGTTCTTGACGATACGATTTCAACAGAGAAATAATGCGATTTAACGTTGTTGATCACTGCAGGTGTGATTGGTTGTTCAATATAAAATTTTTGGGTTTGCTTCATCGAGATCTCAATCCAATCATTTCCCTGGAATCCTCGAGTTCACGCAGTCGTATTTATTCTTACTGATGTGTAATTTTTGCTCGCAGGAAAATGCTCTTTTCCTGGATCTCACCATTCATCGACATTCTGGGTAAAATAGGTTGCATGCGTCGCCGAAGTTTTTTCGAAAAATTTCTCCGGGTGCAAACTTTGCGTTAAGTCGCCCCAAAACTGGACTTAAAACCCCTCAAAACAAACTCGTCTTGCTCCAAAAAGGCGATTTCAGTTACTTCTACGCGTCTCACTAACAGATACCTTTGCGGAAATTCCATGATTTTGATCGTTTCAATCGATGCCTTCCGGGCAAATTGAATGCGTAAATTTCGGAACAGGCGGTTTGAAGAAGCCACTGAGCCGGGATGATCGGCATGGTCTTTCCTCAATTCCAATCAATCTCCACCAATCCGGTGTCCAATACGCGAATCAGCGTCAGGTCGACTCATGATCCAAACTAGCTGGTCTCCAACAGAACACAGTCGCAAGTCCCAAAAGCGGCTCGTGCTCGGCGTACATCCTCCCAACCGGATTGACCAGGTTTTCCTAAGTAGCGGGGCGACGATATTTATGGGTCGAAGTCGAACATGGTTTTCGTTGTTCCTGATCGCTGTTGTGATGAGCACTGGTTGTGCTGGTCCACTGTCAGTGCCGGTTCTCTTTTCCGAAGAAGAACCGATTATTCGAGGGCAGAGTCCCGACAATGTCGATCCGGCTTTTGCAAATGCATTTTCTTCGCCGTCGCAAACAGCCTCTGCTCCCAGTCGTCAGCCTCGCCTGGAAGCATCACCGGCAGGGAGTGACGAACTGACTCAGGAAATGGTTCGCCCAACTTCTTACAATTCTCTTCCTCCCATCACACAAACTTCTGCAGTCCAGCCCAAGCGGGGTGAGGATATTGTCGATGTCCAAATTGAGGGTGCAACCACCATTCCGGTTGCCGCCATGTCTGGTTACATCAAAACTCGTCCAGGCCGCCCGGTAACGGAAGATCAGGTTCGGGATGATGTGCGATCTCTGTACAACACAAAATGGTTCTTCAGCATCTCACCGGTTTATCGCCGAACGGATGCCGGGCTGGTTCTGGTTTTTAAAGTTGCCGAGCGTCCAATTCTTCGCAGTGTGGAATATGTCGGAAACGAAAATATTAAAGAAAAAGAACTGGCAGGGATCACCGGTCTGAAACCTTTGCATGCCTTTTCCGTAGCGACGAATCGGGAAGGGGCACGCCGAATCCAGGAATTTTACAAGCAAAAGGGATATCTGTTTGCAGAAGTTGCGTTGCAAACAGGAGAATCGCCCGATGATCGTTCCGTGGTCTTTGCCATTAAAGAAGGACCGAAGGTCAAAGTTGCGACGGTACGATTTGAGGGGAACGAGGAAGTCTCTTCTGAACTGCTCAAATTGCGATTGAACACAAAAAAGCGATTTCTCTGGTACTTCGGTGGTCAGTACGATCCGACAACCATCCCGGAAGATGTCGTCGCTGTCAAGAAGTATTATCACAACATTGGCTACTTTGATGTCCAGGTTGCCGACAATATTGAGTTCTCTGCCGATCAGTCACTCGTTACTGTGACCTATCGTATTGAAGAAGGCCCCCGTTATAAAATTCGGAACTTTCTGCTCGAAGGAAATCAAATCTACAGCAATGAGGAATTGCTGGAAGAATTTGAAGTCATTGAAGGCGAATACTTCAGTGCCCGAGACCTGGCAACAGATGTCGCAAGCGTGCAGGATAAGTACGGACAGCTGGGCCGGTTATTTGCCAAAGTGAATACGGAAACCGTCTTCACAAAAGAACCGGGGGTTGTCGATTTGAAGCTGACGATTGATGAAGACCGCGTTTACAAAATTGGTATGGTGAATGTACATATTCGCGGTCAGCAGTCCCACACGAAAGAGACGGTGGCTCTCAACCAACTGCTCGTCGCACCGGGAGATCTGGCCGATCCGGAAAAGATTCGCAAGTCGCGTGCCCGCTTTGCCGGAGCTGCAACCTGGGAAGCGGGTGGTCCTGATGCTCCTGAAATCAACATCCGTCCTGTCGCCAATCCGACCTATCTAGCACAGGATGCTCCTCGGGATACCAATATCTATCGCGGTTCTGATGAATACTTCGGCAAAGCCTTTCCAGCCGATTTGCTTCCCAAGTCTGCACCTGTCACAGAATTTGTCCCGACGACTTTTCGATCAGAAGCAAGTCTCCCAGGAAGAGCTCATGTCACGAGTCCGATTCCCGGAGGTGGTCATACCTTGAAACCTGTCGAGGCAATTCCGGAAACCCGCTACTATCGGGAAGAACGTACGCAGCGACCAGATACGACAGAACTTCTGTTGTATCAACCGCTCGATCCTGAAAATGATGCCGTCTTTTTTGAAGAGACCGAACCGTTTTTGACGTCATCAGTTCCAATCATGGATGCCAATGGAGAGCAAGCGGTTGTTCGTGCTCAGAATTACGACAACTACAATGCCCCACCCAATATGATTTACAGCCAGACACCGCAAGGGGATTTACTGGGGCCTCAGTTTCAAAATCCTCAGTTGCCACCAGGCTATGTCGATCTGGATGTGTATCTTTCAGAAGCTCGAACAGGACGTTTCATGGTCGGAGCCGGTGTGAACTCCGATTCTGGTGTCGTCGGTAACATCGTGCTTGAAGAACAGAACTTCGATATCGGCCGCTTTCCAACAAGCTTCCGGGATGTGGTAGATGGTTATGCGTTTCGTGGTGGCGGACAACAGTTTCGTCTTGAGGCAACTCCGGGAAGTCAGGTCAGTCGATATCTGGCCAGCTGGACCGATCCCTACTTTCTCGATACCGATTACAGTCTCGGCGTGAGTGGCTTCTTCTACGAGCGCTTCTTCCGCGACTACAACGAAACCCGTTTGGGTGGCCGGGTGAATGTTGGTAAACTGCTGACGAAAGAACTCTCATTCAATACGGCTTTGCGACTCGAAAAAGTCGACATCAATAATCCTCGGCTTCCCGTTGGACTGGCTCCTTCAATCGATGAAGTTGTTGGATCCAATTTCCTGGCCACTGGCCGTGGGACAATTGCCTACGACACCCGAGATTCCACCTATCTGGCAACAGAAGGATTCAATGTTTCGACGAGTGTCGAACAGGCCTTTGCCGATTTTGATTTCACCAAAATTGATTTGATGGGAAGTCAGTATTTCACAACCTATCAGCGACCCGACGGTGGCGGAAAACATGTCCTTTCCTTCCGCGGAAATGTGGGTTACACAACAGACGGAACGCCAACCTTTGAACGGTACTTTGCCGGGGGATTCCAGACGTTCCGCGGATTTGAATTCCGCTCGGTCACTCCACTCGAACCAGACAACATCGGCACCAACGGAGCAGCCGTCGGGGGTTACTTCCAGACACTCGGCACCGTGGAATACATGTTACCTGTGATGGCCAACGAAGCATTGCGAGTTGTTGCGTTCTCGGACTTTGGTACCGTTGACAATGCCGTATCGCTCGAAGAATTCCGCGTCTCGGTCGGTGCAGGCCTGCGTATCACAGTACCTCAAATGGGCCCTGTGCCAATCGCACTCGACTGGGCATTCCCAGTCGTGAAACAGGAAACAGACATCCGTCAGATCTTCTCGTTCTATATCGGTTTGACCCGGTAACAAGAATGTGAATGACAGATAATCAGTCAGCAATCATTCTGTAACCCAGTGGAAACACTTCGTCAGGTCGAAGCCTGGATTGCTGGATGGAGCTGATTCGAGACTACGACAGCAATTCGGCGATCGGTTGTGCATAATCGACATACATGATCGGACGGCCATCCTGAGTCATGTATTCGTGATGAGGATTGATGCCGGCCAAATGCAGAATTGTTGCGGCGATTTCTTCCGGAGAAACGGGGCGGTCCTGGACGGCTGCCCCATCTTTGTCGCTGGCCCCAATGACCTGCCCGGTTTTGATCCCGGCTCCGGCAAACAGAATGCTGAAGGCGTTCGGCCAATGATCGCGACCTGCCTGCGAATTGATTTTCGGAGTTCGCCCATATTCCGTCATACAGATGACGAGTGTTTCATCCAGCAGATTTCGTTCCTGCAAATCCTGAACAAGTCCGGACATCGCATCGTCGACGCGTGGTACGCGGTCTTTGAGTAGCGGGAAAATATTGCTGTGATGATCCCAACTGTTACGGCCGACGGTGACATAACGAACTCCCGCTTCAATCAGTCGACGGGCGGTTAAGGTTAATTGTCCCATTTGCCCTTTGCGTCCAGAAGTGATGCCGTAGCGTTCCTGGGTTGCTGTTGATTCCTGCTGCCAGTCAAAAGCCGCTGCTCCTTTGCCGGTCGAAATAATCTCAATCGCCTGCTCATTGAAAGTATCCCAGGGAGCAGCTGTTGTTGCGGATTGCTGACACAGAGAGCGTTGCAATTCGACACGTTCGGCGAAGCGGTCCATCGTCACGCGCTGATCCGGTTTCAGCGAATTGCTTTCGGTGCCGCGAAAGGCTTCCACGGAAGGAGGCAGATAGCCGGAACCGGTGAATCGGGATGTGAAGTCGTTACCGGGAATGCTGACAAACCCGGGCAAGCCCGAACGCATTCCAAGTTCGTGAGCGACAATTGATCCTAATTCGGGATATCCAGAGGCATTTACGCCCGTCGCCTTGGGAGGACGGCGGCCCTCAACCATGTACATTGAACCTCGCTGATGAGCAGATTCGGTATGTGTCACACTCCGAATGATGGCTAGCTGATCAGTCATCCGCGCGAGTTTTGGTAAATGCTCTGTGAAGTTAACCCCCGGCAATGTTGTCTGAATCGTATTCAGTTCGCCCCGTATGTTGGTGGGAGCATATGGCTTGGGATCAAATGTATCATGATGTGAAACGCCCCCCTGCAGCCAGAGTAAAATGACCGATTTCGCTTTGGGGGCAATACTTGAACCCATCGCCAACGCTTCTGACCGTAAGATCCCCGGCAGTGAAATTCCAAGTCCACCCAATGCCCCAGCCTGTAGAAATCCACGTCGGGAGAGATCGGGAAGTTGAAAGTAGGACGAGCAGGCAGTCTTTACGGGCATCTCGGTATCCTCAGGAAGAATCACAGGAAGGAGAGCAGGAGATCACTGAAATCGATCAGCTTATGTGAATGTAAGTATCGTATAAGTGTGATACAAAAGTCAAATCGAATATGAACTACTGATCAATAAGTCAGGTTTATTGACCAGTCTTTGCATTGAGAGCGGGGATTAACTGGACGACACGGAAATCGGAGAAGTGAGCCATTCCCTCCGTCACCTGCAAATCAAACTGCTGAGGATGCTCATCCGACTGATTGTAAACGGCTCCGAGTTCCTCACCATTCACGGAGATAACCCAGCCATCAGCCTGATGCACGATCGTCAATCGTTGATATTGCGGCTGTTCCCCGGTCTCTGAAAATGGCAGAGTGGAGAAGTTTTCCAGAGGCAAGAATTCCTGCGAGCCAGATGAAGTGACTCCCAGTTGAACCTGCTGCTCACGCAGTCGGATAGTCGTTCGCTGTTTCTGTTCTTCACTCCCGATCAGCAAATCAACCTGGGCATTCTCCAGAGGGTTGATGCTCAACTGGAGTTGATACAATTCAAAACCTTTACCCGGGATCTTAAATTCATGAGTCCCATTCATCCCGGAAAGAACAGTTGCTCCCGTTAATCCTTTTTCGAGTGTTTCGGTGGTTGTCCGCCATGTACCCGATTTTGCACCGCGTAATGGGACACTGATCCCGTTAAATAATGGAGGAGCCTGCATATTGGAGGCTTTTAAATCGGCTCGGACGAATTCCGGTGACTTCGTCTCAGGAGTCCATTGAAAGGCAATCAATATCCCGCAGGTCAACGCGAGTGCGAAAACACTCCATTTCAGAAGTGTCATATACTTATTGGATGGACGCCAGGATTTTCCTTTTTGAGCGGACCGTTTGTTACGATCCTCTGTAGAGAGATTGTCCTGCAGTATGTCATCTATTCGTCGAATGATGTCAACATAATCGCTGAGTCGATTTTCGGGCTCGGGCGTTGTCATCACATTGACGAGATCCTGGCAGGCCTCAGAGCAGGAGTCGGGCAATTTTCGCGACCAGCCGATATCTCCATTGAGTTTGTTAGAGATGACCTTCATCACGGATTGTCCAGAACATGGGCTTTCCCCGTGCAGCATAAAATAGAGTGTCGCCCCCAATGAATAAATGTCTGCTCGTTCATCGACATTCGAATCCTGCATCTGCTCGGGAGCAGCGTAAGCGGGAGTGCCTAACGTCGAGCCATCGAGCGTGAGACGTGTTTCGTTGATGTCTCCCATAAACCGTGCCAGACCAAAGTCGGCGACTTTAACAATCGGGATGTTTGAATCCTGCTGCAATCCGGTATCGTCTCGCGTCAGTAACAGGTTACCCGGCTTAATATCACGATGCGTAATTCCCTGCTCGGTCGCGTAAGATAACGCAGCTGCGACTTGCCGCAGGAGCTTCAATGCCAGCCGTTCGTCGAGCGGTCCTTTTTCATTGACAAATTCGAGCAGGCTTTGGCCATCGATCATTTCCATCGCCAGGAAAATACGACCTTGACTTACGCCGTAATCGTAAGCGGTGATGATGTTTGGATGCCTTAACCGGGCAACGAGCCTGGCTTCCTGATGAGAGCGGGAAGCCGAGTTGGCATCGCCCTGCTTCATCAACTTCAGCGCGATGACTCGATCGAGTTTCAATTGACGGGCACTGTAAACGGCTCCCATACCCCCAACGCCCAGCAAATCAAGAATCTGATAATCGGGCACCGTTCCCAGTGGATTCTGCAACGGGACTAACTGCTCAACGTTCTTAGGGTTGAGAACACCTTGCTGATAAGCCAGATCGAGTGTTGAAATCGCCTGTTCTCTAGCCTCATTAAAAAGCCGTTCAGCATCACCTTCACTCAAATACCCTTGCTTGACAGCCAGAGTAATGAGCGTCGATTCAGGAGTATCAGAATTCTGATTCATAAAGGACAGGGACTTCTTCGGTCAGGCGCCGCCTGACATTTATAAAGAGAGACGTCAAACTTCGTCAGGCAGTGCCTGACCTA
>DOCI01000013.1:20017-21886 GCA_003503535.1 Planctomycetaceae bacterium | reverse complement strand
ACGTCCCAGAACGAAGTGATGGGCGTGGGAAATGCGGACGACCACGCCCTTCGCGTTGCTCAGGGCGTGGCACCCATGATCCAATCACTTCGACTTCAATCTTTTTCCAACGGTATAATATTGCGAACAGTCATTTCACTCTAACTAATTCGCCGTCTTCAGGCTTTCCAGAATCCGATTCACCGAAGGGCGATCATTAGTGTGATCTTTGCCGACATAAGCCAGCAGCACGTTTCCCTGCTTATCAATGACATACGTCGAAGGGTGAGCACTTTGCGAGCGGATGTCGAAAAAATCGACCGCCACCAGATTTTCATCCAGCAGAATTGGAAATGGAACAGTTTCAACCTGTTTCTTTTCCGTTTTACTTGCAGCCTCAATAAATTCCTGGAGATGGGATTTTTCACCGGGATAGACGACCAGAATTTCGGTCTCAATCTCCTGGAATTTCTCGTAGTTGGCGATGAGTCGGGCGGTCTGAGTTGTGCAATACGGACAGAGGGTTCCATAAAAGCCCTGAGTAAATATCAGCACCACATTTTTCTTACCGAGTAATTCCTTCAGGGCGACTTTTTCGCCTGCAGTATCGATAAACGTCAAATCTTCGAGTCCAGCCGGCGGCTCGACATTCGAAGACAATTCTTCCTGGAAGACGATGTTTTCTGGAGTAACATCGTCATAGTTGTAAGTCGTAACCGCAGTTGTCTCACCCAAACCTGTCGAATATTTTGAATTCGGCCCGTCGTTAGAATTCTCAGAACAACCTGCAAGAGTGATGATCAGGCTCATGCTGAGAAGAGTAGTCAAAGTACGAATTAACATCATCGTTGCGATCCAGTATGTTCAGATTGAGGACATTGTGTCATGCCGGGCAATTCTATCGTAAACATTTCAACAGATAATGTGAATCGGCTCACGCACTCATCCGTAATACGATTCCTGTAATTGCAGTTGGAAATCATCAAAGGTGTGCAAAAATCAAGTGAGAGAAGATATTTGGAACTGGTCCGGCTTCGACGATATTCAGCCCATTATTCACAGGAGAACCGCTCATGAAATTTTCTCATTACCTTATTGGTTTCGGATTTATTTTTGCGACTGGATTTATCATGGCAGCCTCAGGCTACTCTGCAGAGAAAATCTCGGAATCTGAGACTAAAGCAGCAGGCCTTCTCAAGCAGGCCATTCAGGATAACAGCTCAGACGAAGATCGCGGCAAGACCTTACTCATCGCTGCCCAGCAGGCAAAAGAAAACTTAAAGGCTGATCACTATGCGGTTCCCTTGTTGAACGAAGCAATCACGGACTACAAAGAAAGTTCGAATGTGAAACAGCTTGAAAAGGCTCTACGAAATTGTCAGGAGTCGATCACATTTCGTCCCATTGGAGAAGCCAAACAGCCTGCTGGCTTTCCAGAGTGGACTCCCCTGCATGTGATTGAAGTCAAGAAGTATCCTGAATATCGGATGGCGGAAGTTCAGATGAAAGATTCCGAGGATCGCAGTTTCTGGATGCTGTTTAATCACATCAAGCGAAACGAAATTGCAATGACCGCTCCCGTCGAAATCGGCTACGACTCCAGCAAAGAAAATGCTGACGAAGCCTCGATGGCGTTCCTTTATCGTGATCAGGAACTGGGGAAACTTGGGAATGATCAGGCCGATTCCAATGTCATCGTGAAAGACGTTCCGGCTATGCAGGTTGTTTCTATCGGCTGCCGAGGCAATATGAACGAGCAGGAAGTCGAAGCGGCTCGAGAAAAACTGGAACAGTGGCTCGTCGATCACCCCAAATACAAGATCAGCGGAAATTTGAGAAAACTTGGGTATAATTCTCCAATGATTCCCAGTTTCATGCGATACTATGAGG